>NZ_CP108458.1:8123661-8425813 GCF_036242395.1 Kitasatospora sp. NBC_01266
GGGCATCAGCCCGCTGGCCGATGCCTACAACCTGGCCAACACCACGCCCAACATGATCTACGACCTGGTGCTCGGCGGGGTGCTCTCCGCCACCCTGGTGCCGGCCTTCGTCGCCAAGCTGCAGGGCGGCCGGTTCCAGCAGGGCGACGACGACGGCTGGGCCGGGATCTCCGCCGTGCTGTCGGTCTGCCTGGTCGTGCTACTGGTGATCACCGCGCTGGTGGTGGCCGCCGCCGAACCGCTGATGCACGGGTACACGCTGGCCGCGCCGCGCGGTACGGCCGGGGCCGAGAACGCCGTCGCGGTGCGGCTGCTGCGGCTGTTCGCCCCCCAGGTGCTGCTCTACGGTCTCATCGCGCTGGTCACCGCGGTGCTCAACAGCATCCGCCGGTTCGCGCTGGCCACCTTCGCCCCGATCGCCAACAACCTGGCGCTGATCGCCCTGCTGCTCGGGCTCTCCGGCCCGCTGCGCCACGCCGCCCAGTCCGTGGCCTCGCCCACCGAGCCGCGACTGCTCCTGCTGCTGGGCCTGGGCACCACCGCCGGGGTCGCCGCCCAGGCGGTGGTGCTGCTCGCCGGGGTGAGCCGCTCCGAGGCCCGGCTGCGCTGGCGCTGGGCGCCGCGTGACGCTGCCGTGCGGCAGGTGGCGGGGCTGTCCGGGTGGACCTTCGCGATGGTCGCGGCCAACCAGGCGGCGCTCTTCGCGGTGCTGCTGCTCGCCAACAGCCGCCCCGGCGGGGTGAGCGCCTACACGTACGCGTACACCTTCTTCCAGGTGCCGTTCGGGGTGGTCGCGGTCTCCATCACCGGCGCCCGGCAGCCGGCCTGGGCCGCCGACTGGGCGGCCGGGCGGATCCGGGAACTGCGCTCCGAGGTGGCCGGCGGGCTGCGGCTGCTGATCCTGCTGATGGTGCCGATCGCCGCCGTGCTGGCCGCGCTGGCGGACCCGATCGTGCGGCTGCTGCTCGGCCACGGCGCGACCGGTGCGGCGGGCGCGGCGCTGACCGGGCAGGTGCTGGCCGTGCTGGCGCTGGGACTGCCGGGCTTCTCGGCGTACCTTTACTACGTCCGGGTCTTCCAGGCGCTGCGGGACCTGCGCTCGGCGTTCGGGCTCTACGTGCTGAACAACGGGCTCACGGTGCTGCTGGCGTTCG
The DNA here is from genome assembly GCF_036242395.1 of Kitasatospora sp. NBC_01266. NCBI lineage: Bacteria > Bacillati > Actinomycetota > Actinomycetes > Kitasatosporales > Streptomycetaceae > Kitasatospora > Kitasatospora sp. NBC_01266. Next base: position 8,124,816 of record NZ_CP108458.1, read on the forward strand.
GCCTCTACCGCTCGTTCGGGGTGCAGGGCGTGGCTGCCGCGGTGTCGGTCGGCTACACCGCCGCCGCGCTCGCCTCGGCGGCGGTGCTGCGGCGGCGGATCGGCGAGGCGGCGGCGGAGCCGCCGGTGCTGGGGGCGCTGACCCGAGCGGTGGCGACCAGCCTGCCGGCCGGCGCACTGGCCTGGCTCAAGGTCCGCTCGATGGAACCGGGGCTCGGGGCGGGCGCGATGCTGCCGCTGCTCGCGGGCCTGACCGTGGCGCTCGCGGCGCTGCCGCTCTGCCTGAGTCTGGCGAGCGCGGGGCCGGCGCAGCTGCTGGGTCTGGGGCGACGGGCCGAGTTGCCGGCGGGTCCGCTCGAGCTGCCGGCGGCCCCCTCCGCGGTGACCGCGCCCGGGCCGGACGATGCGCCCGGCCCGGTGCGGTCGGCTCAACCGCGGCGCAGGCGCCGGGCCACCCGTCCGCCGAGGAAGGGCAGCAGGTAGCCGACCGCCGCGCCGGGCACGTGCCGGGCCAGGCCGGTGAGCCGGACCTCGCGCAGCACCCCGCGGCAGAGCGCGGGCTTGCCGGCCAGCAGGAAGGCCAGGGCGAAGCGCAGGTGATGCCAGGTCAGCACCCGGGCGAAGGCGGCGGCGGTCAGCGCGGTGCCGGCGCGCTCGCGGTCCAGCATCCGCAGCATCCGCCCGTACAGCCGGGGCAGGTCCTTGCTGTAGCCGGTCGGCTCGTCGCGGTAGACCACCAGCGGCTGGTCGAGCTTGACCGACATCCCCCGCTTGGCGCAGCGCAGCCACAGATCCCAGTCCTCGGCGCCGTCCAGCGCGGGGTCGAAGCCGCCGCAGTCGGTCAGTACCTCGGTGCGGACCAGCACGGTGGAGGTCTGGAACCGGTTGAGCACCAGCAGGTCGCGGTAGCTCAGCAGGCTCTCCGCCCCGGGGCCGGTCGGGACCTGGTACTCGGCTTCGTCCCGCACCCAGTCGCCGGCCAGCAGCACCGCCCCCGGGTGGCGGTGCGCGGCGGCCAGCTGGCGGGCCAGCTTGCCGGGCAGCCAGAGGTCGTCGGCGTCCAGGAACGCCACCCAGGGCTGGTCGGCGGCCTCGATGCCGGTGTTCCGGGCCGCCGAGGGCCCCTGGTTCCGCTGCCGGATCACCAGCACCTCGGGGAAGGAGGCGGCGACGGCCGCCGTACCGTCGGACGATCCGTCGTCGACGACGATCACCTGGGCCGGTGGTGGGTCCTGGCGCAGCGCCGAGGCGAGCGCCGGGCCCAGGGTGCGCTCGGCGTTGTACGCGGCGATCACCACGCTGACGGGGGCCGGCTGCTCCGGCATGGCACACCTCCTGAGGTCTCGCTGCCATGCTCGGACGCTCGGCGGTCGGCGCCGGGGAGGCGCGGGGCGTGGCGCGCGCCGTGCAAGCCATCCGGCGGACGCAGGTGCGTGCCCGGCGCGCGGCTGCGTTGCTCGCGCCCCTGGCGACGCTAGCGTCGGAGCCTTGCCGCCCCGCCCGGGGTGCGCCTTTCGACGGAGCGGAGCCGCTGTGGTCCCCATGACGCTGCAACAGATCGCCGACGCCGTGAGCGGCGTGCTGTACGACGCACCCGACCCGCAGGCGCGGGTCGACCGGCCGGCGGTGATCGACTCCAGGCTCGCCGAGCCCGGCTGCCTGTTCGTCGCGCTGCCCGGAGAGCACACCGACGGACACCATTTCGCCGGTGCGGCCGTCGCGGGCGGGGCGGTCGCGGTGCTGGCGGCCCGGCCGGTGGGTGTGCCGGCCGTCGTGGTGCCCGACGTGCTGACCGCGCTGGCCGCGCTGGCCCGCACCGTCGCCGCCCGGCTGACCGCGCCCGGGGCGGCCGGCACCCAGGTGGTGGCGCTCACCGGATCGGCCGGCAAGACCAGCACCAAGGACCTGCTCGCCCAACTGCTCGGTGCGCTGGACAGCACGGTGGCCACCGCCCGCTCCTTCAACAACGAGATCGGCCTGCCGCTCACCGTGCTCAGCGCCGAGGCGGGCACCCGTTACCTGGTGGTGGAGATGGGGGCCAGCCGGGCCGGGCACATCGCCCACCTGACCGGGATCGTGCCGCCCCGGGTCGGGCTGGTGACCAACGTCGGGACCGCGCACCTCGGGGAGTTCGGCGGCAGCAAGGAGGCCATCGCCAACGCCAAGAGCGAGTTGGTGGCGGCGCTGCCGGGCGACGGGCTGGCGGTGCTCAACGCCGACGATCCGTATGTGATGTCGATGGTGGCCCGCACGGCGGCCCCGGTGCTGACCTTCGGTCAGGCGGCCGGGGAGGTACGGGCGGAGCGGATCGAGCTGGACGGGCTGGGGCGTCCGTCCTTCACGCTGAGCCACCAGGGCGCGCGGGCCCGGGTGCGGCTGGGGATGTACGGGGAGCACCACGTGGCCAACGCCACGGCGGCCGCGGCGGTGGCGCTGGGGCTGGGCGCGGACCTCCACCGGGTGGCTGAGCTACTCTGTGCCGCACGGCAGTTGACGCCGGGGCGGATGGAGGTCGGCGAGCGGCCGGACGGTGTCACCGTGGTCAACGACGCCTTCAACGCCAACCCCGACTCGATGGCGGTGGCGCTGCGTGCGGTGGCCGCGATGGCCGGTGGACGGCGGCGGGTGGTCGCGGTGCTGGGGGAGATGGCCGAGCTGGGGGCCGCCGCCGAGGGCGAACACGCCGAGCTGGGGCGGCTGGTGGCGGCCTCGTGCGTGGCCAGACTGATCGCTGTGGGCGGGGTCGAGGCTGCCTTGACGCACGCTCAAGCGGAGGCGGGCGGCGTACCGAGTACGCTGGTGGCGGACCGGGAGACGGCCCTTGAGCTGCTGCTCGGCGAGCTGCGGCCGGGGGACCTGGTGCTGCTGAAAGGGTCGCACACCGCGGGCCTGGAGGAGATCGCGAGGCGGCTCAAGGATGCCGTCACGGTGGGTGGTTGAGAGGAGCCTTGGTCGGCTGACGGGCGACGGCGGGCGCCGGGCGGGCGCTTGGGGCGCCCGCGCGGCACCTCGCGCGGAGCGCGGCCGGAGTCGCGCTGCGGGTCGGGCCGTCGGCCAGGATGGCTGCGCGCACTCTGTGCAGTAGGTGGGGAGGACCTACCGTGCGGTCACATATGATCAGTCTCCGATCGAATTTGACGTTGTTTCGGTCGAGGTTTCGGACGAACAAGATCGTTGACTGGTCGGCAGGTTGGGGGAGGAACTCTTGGACGAGTGGCCTGCGGGGACTGCCACCGGTGATCTGCCCAGCTTGGGCGAGATCGAGACCCGGGTCTTCCAATGGGTCACCGAGCGCGGCTACCTGGTCTGCCACGAGGCCACCGCCGCGCTGGGGATCTCCCCCCAACGGCTGGACTACGCCGTCACGGTGCTGCGCCGGCTGCATCTGTTACGCCCGCTGCCCACCGCGGCCGCGGGAGAACTGCGGCTGATCGCGGTGGCGCCGGACCGCGCCGCGGCCAGTCTGCTCGCCCCCACCGAGGCCGAACTCCGTCGCCAACTGGCCGAAGCCGAGCGGGTCCGGGCCGAGATCTCGCTGCTCGCCCCGCTCTTCGAAGCGCGCTGCGGGGAGCGGGTCACGGCTCCGCTGGTCGAGATCCGCGACCTGGACGCCGTGATCGACGTGATCGACCGGCTCACCGAGAGCTGCCGTGCCGAGGTGCTCACCTGCCAGCCGGGCGGCCCACGGGCTCCGCACCTGCTGAACCAGGCGTTCGAGCGGGACCTGGCGATGATCCGCCGGGGCGTGCGGATGCACACGCTCTACCAGCACACCTCGCGCCGCCACCAGCCCACCCAGGAGTACGTCAGACGGATCACCGAGGCCGGTGCCGAAGTACGCACCCTGACCGCACTGTTCGGCCGCATGCTCGCCTTCGACCGGACGACCGTGATCATCCCGCACAGCGACGAGTACGACGGAGCCGTGGTGATCCGCGATCCGTCCACCGTGGCGTACCTCTGCTCGGTGTTCGACCACTCCTGGACGCTCGGCGACCCCTACACCCCGAGCCCGCGCGGGGACACCTCGATGGACGAGATCAAACAGGCCATCCTGCGGCTGCTCGCGGAGGGGATGAAGGACGAGATGATCGCCCGTCGGCTGGGCATGTCGCTGCGCACCTGCCGCAAGCACATCGCCGAGAGCATGGAGACGCTCGGTGCCTCCAGCCGCTTCCAGGCGGGCTATCTGGCGCGGGCCAGGATCACGGCCTGACGGTGCGTCCGGCGGGTTCGGCCTTGGTCGGCGTGGCCGGCGCCGCGGTTGGTGCGGCCGGTGCGGTTGGTCCGAGCAGCAGCGGCAGCGCCTCCAGCCGGCGGTGCAGGGAGCCGCCGGTCCAGCGCAGTTCGGCGGTGGAACAGCCCAGCCGCAGTTCCGGCCAGCGGGCGAGCAGGGCGGTCAGGGCCTCGATGAGCTCCAGCTTGGCCAGCGTGGCACCCAGGCAGTAGTGCGGTCCGAGGCCGAACGACAGGTGGCGGCCGGCGTTGGGTCGATCGAGGTCCAGCCGGTCCGGCTCCCGGTGGCAGCGCGGGTCGCGGTTGGCCGCCGCGACCGCGAGCAGCACCCGGCTCCCGGCCGGGATGACGTGGTCGCCGACCTGGATCTCCTCCAGGGCGGTCCGGGCGGTACCGAACGGCCCCGGTGTCTCCCAACGCAGCAACTCGTCCACCGCGCGCGGCATCAGCTCCGGCTCGGCCCGCAGCCGGGCGGTCAGGCCCGGCTCGCTCAGCAGGCCCATCACGCACATGCCGAGCATCTGCGCGGTGCTGTCCAGGCCGGCGAGCAGCAGCATCGCCAGCAGGTCGACCAGTTCGCTCTCGGACACCGTGCCGTTCGCCGACTCCCAGGCCCGCACGATGCTGGAGAACACGTCCTGGCCCGAGCCGCCGAGGCGGGCGCCGATCTCGTGGCGGATCAAGCTGTCCAGGTGGTTCAACGCCTCGTCCGGCGCGGTCGCGTCATGGCCGCGCCGGTCGATCAGCACCGCGACCGCCGCCCGCAGGGCGGGCTGGTCGGCGCGCGGGATCGCCAGCACCTCGCAGAGCACCTGGAACGCGAACTGCTGGGCGAAGCGGGCCATCAGATCGACGGTCGGACCGGCCGTCGGCTCGGCCATCGGCTCGGCTGGGCAGGCCGTTGGCGTGGGTGTGTCCAGGGCGTCGACCAGTTCGGCGGCCAGCGCGGCGATCCGGTCCCGGTAGGGCTCGATCCTGGCCGGTGCGAAGGCCGGGGCGGCCAGGCGGCGGATCCGGGTGTGGTCCGGCGGGTCGTAGCACACCAGCGACATGTCCAGGGCCCGATGCGGCCGGTCCTTGGGGCCCGGGGTGGTGCGCAGCGAGAGCCGGGGGTCCAGGAAGCCGGCCCGGACGTCCTGCTCACGGGTGATCAGCCAGCGCGGTTGTCCTGAGGGGGAGAGCACCCGGGCCACCGGGCAGGACTCCCGGAACTCGGCCAGCACCTCGGCGGGGTGCGCCACGAAGTCGCCGCCGAGCGGCGAGCCGGACTGGTCCGTCATTGAGCGTCCTTCGGTAGGGGATGCCTGGTTTGTCGGTCGTTGGGAGTCAGTTCAAGGCCGCCGGGCGTGGCGGGGTGGTCAGTGCTCGGCGGTGAGCAGCAGTTCGCGGGCGGCGTCCAGCGCCCGCAGGCCGGCGGCGCGCCCGACCGGGTCGAGGCTCCGCAGTGCGAGCACGGCGGCGGCCGGCTCCGCGCCCTGCCCCGCCCGGCGGTCCAGTACCACTCGCAGTGCGGTGGCCGCCTGCCGGGCGAAGAGGGCCAGCAACTCCAGCTCGCCGAGGTCGGAGCGCGCCTGCGGCGTGGGATCCAGCACCTCCAGCACGCCGAGCACCCCCGAGCTGTGCAGCAACGGCGCCGCCATCAGGGAGTCCGGCACATAGCCGGTGGACTCCGCCAGGTCCCGCGCGAAGTTGCCGTTGCTGCTGAGGTCGTCCACCACCATCGGCTCACCCGAGCTGGCCACCCAGCCGGCGACCCCGCGTCCGGCCGGGAAGCGCCTGCCGACCAGCGACTCCTGGCCCTGGCCGGAGACGGCCTGGAAGACCAACTCGTCGGCGCCGGTCTCCAGCAGGAAGATCGAACTCGCCTGGGCGCCGAAGATGGCCCGCGCGGTGTCCACCACCGACTGCAGCAGCTCCCGGGCCACCGGATCGACCTGGGTGACGGTGCGGTTCTCGGTCATCGGATGCCTCCGTGGATGCGGTGCTGGAGCGGACTCGTTCGCCACCTCATTCGCCACCTCCGTCGCCGTCCCGGTCGCCGACCTGGACGTTGGCGGCGGCCAGGTAGAGGACGTTCTTTAGCTGGAACGTGGTGAGCGAGGGATGCTTGGCGAGGATCCGGGCGCAGAGCCCGGCGAGGTACGGGGTGGCGAAGCTGTTGCCGGTGGTGCGGATGGTCGCGCCGCCCAGCCAGGGGACGGTGACGTTCTGGCCCTGGGCGAAGAACTCCACCGGTGGGCTCGGGTTGTAGAGGTAGAGCCCGGCGTCCTCCTCCTGGTGGCTGCCCACCGAGATGACCGAGGAGAACCGCCAGGGGAAGCTCTCCACCGGGGTGTTGTGCGCGGAGGCGACGATGACCGTGCGGGCGAAGGCGGCCTCGTCGGCGATCGCCCGCAGGGCGTCGGTGAACTGCGGGCGGGTGGTCGACAGGCTCAGGTTGATCACGTCGAAGCGCTGCTCGACCGCCCAGCGCAGGCCCGCGAGCAGCACGTCGCCGGTGCCCGAGAAGCGTTGGCCGAGCACCCGGACGCTGTAGAGCTCGCAGTCCGGAGCGGTGCGCCGGATGATCCCGGCGCAGGCCGTGCCGTGTCCGCAGGTGTCGCCCGTCTCGGTCGGCTCGACGGTGATCGTCCCGTCCGGATCCCGGAGCACCAGGTACGAGCCGTCGACCTGGCCGACCAGCGGGTGGTCGCGTTCGATCCCGCTGTCCACCACGCAGACCCGGATGCCACGGCCGGTGGAGCCGCCCCAGGCCCACTGCGGGGAGAGCCCGGGGCCGTCGGCGAGGATCGGGATCTCGGCCGGGCTGCGATCGCGCAGGCTCCAGGTGAGTCCGGATGCGGCGGTGCTGCTCATCGGGGCAGGCCCTTCTCGTCGATGGTCGGGGCAGGGGGTGTCGGGTCCACAGGTTCTGCCGCGGCGTCGGCGGCGTCGGCAGCGGTGTTCGCGGCGACGGTCAGGGCGGCTGCCCAGCGGACGCCGACCAGATGGCCCTTCGCGGCGAACAGGTGGTCGGCCAGTGCGGCGGCCCGAGCGGCCGGGACGGGGCGGGCCAGCAGCAGCTCGCTGTGCGCCAGGTCCAGCGCGGCCATCGCCCGGACCACCGGAGAGTCGGTCAACCCCGCCTCGTCCACCGCCCGTTCGGCGAGCACCGTGGCGCTCGCGGCGCACCCGCCGTGCGCCTGGACCCGGGCCAGGGTGCCGAAGAGATCGGCGGCGTCGGAGCAGGGCAGCCGGTCCTGCGCGGCGCCGAGCGAGCTCAGCGCGGTCGCGCACTCCTCGGTGCGGCCGGCGGCCAGCAGCGCGCGGGCGAGGTCTCGGCCGATGGCGCCGAGCAGTGCACCGGCGCCGAGTTCGCGGCCGGCCTGGTCCGCCCGGCGCAGCAGCGTGACGGCCTGCTCGGGGCGGCCGGCCAACTGCTCGACGGCGGCACCGAAGATCGGCAGGAAGACCGCCGCCTCCGCGTAGCCGAGTTCGTCGGCCGTGCGACGGGCGGCGACCAGGCAGGCGCTTGCCTCCGCCCAGCGCTCACCGAGCGCGAACAGCACGGCGAGCGGGCAGTTGAGCGTGACCTGCACCGCTCGGCGGTCGCGGCCGTGGTCGGCCAGCAGGGTGCGGCAGCGGGCCACGGCCTCGGGCACCGGGGTCGGGCCCAGCCAGAGCGAGACCCCGATCGCCCCCAGTGCCGCCGCCCGCTCCGGCTCCGCCTCGGCCCGCAGGGCGTGTTCCAGCGCCCGGTCGAGCAGCCGCTGGGCCGCGCCGTGCCGTCCGAGCAACTGCTGCTCCTGGGCGATCCGCAGGCAGCAGCGGGCGATGCCGAGGGAGTCCCCGGCCGCGTCGAAGAGCGGCAGTTCGGCGCGGGCCACCTCGGCCACCCGCCGCAGGTCGGGACCGGGGTCCAGCACGGCGAGCGCGAGCCGCACCTGGGCGGCGACCGTGTCAGGCTGTTGGGCGCCGGGCTGTTCGGCGACGGCCAGCACCTGCCGCAGCAGCTCGCGGCCCTGTTCGGTGCGGCCGGTGGCGAGTTGGACTTCGGCCAGCCGCCAGGCGGCGGTCAGCCAGGGCGGCTCGCCCGGGTCGCAGAGGCCGACGGCCTGGGCCAGCAGCTCCTCGGCCCAGGCCAGGTCGGCCCGGGAGAGCGCGTGTTCGCCACCGCGGGCCAGCCGCTCGCCGGCCCGCAGGCGCAGCTCACCGGTGTGCGGGTCGATCAGGCCGAGGTCGGCGCGGTAGCGGTGGGCCTTGGCCAGGTGGCCACCGATCACGCTGTCCGGCGCGTTGCGCCCGGCCAGCAGGTCGGCGACCCGCTCATGCCGCTCGGCCCGGATCCGCTTGGCCATGCTCTGGTAGGAGACCTCGTGGACCAGTCCGCTGCTGAAGCGGTACATCGCCTCGCCCGCCACCGCTCCCTCCGCCGTCTCGATCAGCCGACGCCGGTCGAGGCCGCGCAGGGCGGGGCGTACCGCGTCCACGCCGTGGCTGTCCGGGGCGAGTTCACCGCCCTGGCCGCCCTCGGGGCCGGACCGGGCCAGGTCGGCCAGCTCGTCGGTGCCGAACTCGCGGCCGACCACGGCGGCCAGTGACAGGGCCGTGCGCTCCGGCCCGACCAGCGCGTCGATCCGGGCGCCGAGCAACGCCTGCACGGTGGGCGGCAGTTCGCTGGGATCGCGCTGCTCGGCCAGCAGGGCGAGCAGTTGCTCCAGGTGCAGCGGATTTCCCTCGGCCCGGTCCAGCAACTGGGCGGGCACGGTGTCGAGATGGCCGGCCACCTCGACCAGGCCCGCGGCCAGCCGCAGCGACTCGCGGGGGGTGAGCGAGTCGAGCACCAGGGTCTGGGCGCGGTCCTGGCCGGTGCCCCACCGCGGGCAGTTCTCCAGGAGTTCGAGCCGTGCCACGCAGAGCACCAGCACCGGCGCCTGGGCGAGGTCGGCGACCAGCCGCCCCAGCACCTCGCGCAGCAGCGGGCCGGCCCAGTGGAAGTCGTCGAGCACCAGGATGACCGGGCACCGGCCGGCGAGCGCGGCGAGCACCTCGGCCAGCGCCGCGCCGGTCTCCTCGGCCGACGGGGTCGGCGTGCCGTCCAGCAGCAGTCCGCCGCGGAGCAGGGCCAGCGACTCGGCGGCCGGGAAGCCGGGGCCGGGATCCGACGCCTCGGGCCTGGTACGCGGTGGTGGGCCCGGGGTGGCGCCGGAGCCACCCTCCCGGACGTCCGCCAACAGCCGTTGCAGGGCGTCGGCCAGCGGTGCGAGGCTGCCCCGGTCACCGTACGGGCGGCAACGGCCGCTGCCGGTCAGCGTGCTGCCGGGGCGGTGCCCCGCCAGCCACTCCCGGACCAGCCTGGTCTTGCCCATTCCCGCCTCGGCGTAGACGGTGATCAGCCGGGCGCCGGGCGTGCCCACCAGCTGGGCGAAACCCTCGTCCAGTTCGCCGAGTTCGCGTTCCCGGCCGACGAACGGGGTGTCGAAGCGGCGCATCAGCTCGGGGTCGTCGCCGCGCAGGCCCAGCAGGCGGTAGGCGCGCACCCGTTCCGTCTTGCCCTTGAGTTCGAGCAGTCCGGCTTCCTCGACCACCGCGCAGGCGCCGGCCGCCCGCAGCGTGTCCGGGCCGATCAGGATCTGGCCGGCCGCGGCGTTCTGCTCCAACCGGGCTGCCACGTTGACCACTTCGCCCGAGACCAGCGCCTGCCGCGCGCTCACCTCGCTGTTGGCCACCGCCTCACCGGTGTTCACCCCGATTCGGACGTCGAGCCGGACACCGAGCGAGCCGGTCAGCCCGGCGTTCAGCTCCTCCAACGCCCCGAGCATGTCGAGGGCGGCCGCCAGCGCGCGGCGGGCGTCGTCCTCGTGCATGGCCGGGATGCCGAACACCGCCATCACCGCGTCACCGATGAACTTCTCCACCGTGCCGCCGTGCAGCTCGAGTTGACTGCTCATCAGCTCGAAGTAGCGCAGTGTCACCGAGCGCAGCGCCTCCGGGTCGAGCCGGCCGGAGAGCGCGGTGGAGCCGACCAGGTCGCAGAAGACCACGGTCACCACCTTGCGTTCCTCCGCGCGCGCGGCGGCGGGCGCGGCGGGCTCGGGCGGCGCGGCGCACGGGGTGCCGCAGGACGGGCAGAACCGCGCCGCGTCCGGCAGGATTCCCCCGCAGGTCAGGCAGTTCACGGCCGCCGGCCTCCTCTCGGATCTCGTTCGGGTCAGGGCGGGTTCGGGTCGGGGCGGGTTCGGGTCTGGTCCGGTCGGGTGGACCGGCGGAGGCTCAGAAGAGCGCGCCGCCGGCCACGTTGGCGTGCGCCTGGACCTCCGGCTCGAGCTCGTCCAGCCGGGCCTTGATGTCCACCAGCAGCGCGAGTTCTTCCTCGGTGAGGGCGCCGAACACCTCCGTCTGCTGCTCGGTGAAGGACTCGACGGGGAAACCGGCGGCGGCCAGCGCCGCGATGGTCCGCGGGTCGGGAGTGGGCATCAGGGGTCCTCCTGGCAGGTGGCAGGTGAAACGGTCGCGTGCGCGAGGCGTTCCGGGTCAGTGGGTCCGCAAGCGGCCCGGGCGGGCCAGCCGGGCGAACAGTTCGGTTGCGGCATCGACCGTGTGCAGCGCGCTCACGGCGACGGCGGCCTCCTGGGCGGGGCTCAGTGGGAGCCGGTCGAGGATCCGCTCCAGGTCGGCGCAGTGGCCGGTGTCCAGAGCCGCGTGGCGGCTGACGGTCCGGAAGGCGGCCTGCGGCAGGCCGCTGTCGGCGGCGAGCTGTTCGGCCAGCCAGCGGGCCGGGGCGTGGCTCTCCAGAACCGTGATGTAGCCGAGCAGGGAGACCGGATGGAAGTGCTCGATCCAGTAGTACTGCGGTCCCACCAGCCGGGCCGCCACGGCCGTCGGCTGCTCCCGCAGCAGCGGCGCCGGGTCGAGCCCGGCGGCCGCGAGGTCGGCCAGCAGCCAGTCGTCGTGCCCGCGTTCCTCGTCGATGTGCCCGGCCAGGTAGCTGCCCAGCGGACCGGCCACCGGGTCCGCCGGGCCCAGCTCCGCGCAGCGCCGGACCGCCAGTTCCATCAGCGGGACGGAGGCCCGCAGCACCTCGTGCATCGCGTGCAGGTAGCGGCCGTAGCGTTCGGCCAGGCCCTCGGGGTGCCAGAGGTCGGTCATGGCGGCGCGCAACGGGGTTGCGGCCAGGTCGAGTTTGAGGCGCAGGGTGGTGCTGCGCGACAGTGCGCGGTTGGTCATCGGTTTCCTGCCCGACCGGCCGGCGCTTCTGCCGACGGGAGTTGACGTGCTGTCAGCCTGGTCGGCGACAGCTCCACCAGGTCCGCGTAGGGCGCGCAGCCGAAGCGTCGCACCAGCGCTGCCGGCCCGGCCGACGACTGCGTGCGGGCGGCCTGGAGGTCGAGCAACTCGCCCACCGGCCCGGTGCCGGCCAGGGTGGCACCGGCCAGCACCTCGGGATGCTCGCCCAGGGCGCGGCAGCCGTCGCAGTACCCGGCGCAGCGCTCGGCGCCGTCCTGCGGTTCGCCGAACCTGGCGTACAGGTGGGTTGGACCGACGGCGCGCAGCATCCGCAGCGCCGGGCTGCGCAGGGCCCGTTGCCGCACCGTCGGCCAGTCGTCCACGGCGATGTGGCCGAGCCGCAGGTGGGCGGGGGCGGGCCGGCGGTCCACCGTCTCCTGGTTGCAGCAGGCCAGCACGGTGCCGTCCGCCGCGACCACCGGCCACGCGGCCATCGCGCACGGCAGCGGACCACCGGCCGACTCCATTGCCGCTCCAGGGGTCGCCGTCGCGGTGACCCGGGCGGGGTCGGCCCAGGCGGCGGCGCGGCCCACCGCGCGCACCTCGTTGACCAGCATCGGCACCGTGTCGCCGAAGGTCCGGCGGACCTCGCCGGTGAGGTCGGCCAGGTACGGATCGTCCGGTCCGGTGCCCGTGACGTGCAGGCTCACCGGGATGCCCGCGTCCAGCACGGTCGCCAGCGCGCGCAGTACGTCGGCGCGGGCGACCTCGCGTTCGTGGAAGGCGTCGATGCTGGCGGAGAAGTGGTCGACGGCGGTGATCGCCCGCAGCACCCGCTCGGGGATCCGGCCCTCGCGGGCGAAGAACATGCCGCTGAGCAGCGCGCTGCGGGTGCCCACCGCCCGTGCGGAGGTGGCCAGTTCGCGGACCAGCTCGGGTATCAGCAGCGGTTCGCCCCCGGTGAGCAGCACCAACTCCGGTCGGTCGGTCGGCCCGCAGGAGTTGATGAAGCGCAGCAGGTCGGCGGCGTCCTGGTCGGTTCCGCGAGGCGTCGAGGAGGTCGAGCAGTGCGCGCAGGCCAGCGGACAGCGTTGGGTGAGCATCACCAGCAGGCCCGCGCAGGGCACCGGACGCAGACCGACCAGCTCGGCCAACTCCATGGATGCGCTCCCCTCCGGTCCGCTGTGTGTCGCGTGCTCGCTGCTCTCCGCGTGCTGCCAGCACTCTGACCGGACCGGGTTGGCGAGGGGTTCAGAGGCACGCCGAAACCGGTACATCCGCAGGTCAGCCGTGACGGTGGAGGCCGTGGGCGGTCGGTGGGGTGCCGCCGCGCGGGGTCCGGCGCCCGGTCAGCGGCCGATGCCAGGGGCGCTGAGCTGGGCATACCCGGTCTCTGTACCGGAGCCGAACCGTTCCCGTTCCGGCGCTCCATAGGTTCCTTCCTGTCGGTACGGGAGACCCTCCCGCCGAGTCCCGTAGATGTGATCGGAGATCACCGTGGCTGAGAACAAGGAGCCGACTCCCGAGGTCGTCTCGCACAGTGGTGAGGACACCCCTGGGTGGTGTATCGCGCACAGCGCGCCGGACGCGGTGGCCGAGGTTGTCGCTCACCGCGGTGAGGACACCCCGTCGTGGTGCATCGTGCACAACGAGGGGGACGCGGTGGCGGAGGTTGTCGCGCACAGTGGTGAGGACACCCCGGGTTGGTGCATCGCGCACAACGTGGACGCGGTGGCGGACGTCGTCGCGCACAGCGGTGAGGACACGCCGTCGTGGTGCATCGTGCACAGCGCGCCGGACGCGGTGGCGGAGGTTGTCGCGCACAGCGGTGAGGACACGCCGTCGTGGTGCATCGTGCACAGCGCGCCGGACGCGGTGGCGGAGGTTGTCGCGCACAGCGGTGAGGACACCCCGGGTTGGTGCATCGCGCACAGTGCGCCGGACGCGGCGGCGGACGTCGTCGCCCACAGTGGTGAGGACACGCCGTCGTGGTGCATCATGCACAGCGCGCCGGACGCGGCTCCCGAGGTTGTCGCGCACAGCGGTGAGGACACCCCGGGTTGGTGCATCGCGCACAGTGCGCCGGACGCGGTGGCGGAGGTCGTCGCGCACAGCGGTGAGGACACCCCGGGTTGGTGCATCGCGCACAGTGCGCCCGACGCCGTGGCGGACGTCGTCGCGCACAGCGGTGAGGACACCCCGTCGTGGTGCATCGTGCACAACGAGGGGGACGCGGTGGCGGAGGTTGTCGCGCACAGCGGTGAGGACACCCCGTCGTGGTGCATCGTGCACAACGAGGGGGACGCGGTGGCGGAGGTCGTCGCCCACAGTGGTGAGGACACCCCGTGGTGCATCGGGCACAGCGCCACGGACGTGGCGCCCGAGGTCGTCGCCCACAGCGCCGACGAGACCCCGTGGTGCATCGGCCACTACACGGACTGAGGTCCGTGGGCGCGGCCTGCCGGATTCCGGTGGGCCGCGCCCCGCGTCCGGCACCCGGCGACCTCGCCCGTCCCGGGTGCCATCCGGCGGACACCCCGTCCCCGTCACCGAACTTGAGGAGATATCCGTGGAAACGACGCACGCATCGACCGGTACCTCGACGGATGCCACCGGCAGTCGCCTGCTCAAGGCGGCGAACGGCTGGTGGTTCCTCGGTGACGGTGGGGTCGCCCGGCTGCGCCCCGCGCAGGTGTCCCCGGACGGCGTGCTGCTGCCCGCCGCCGAGCAGTACCTGCAGGACGCCGGGCTCTACGAGAGCAAGCCGTTCAGCTCCTACTCACTGACCGTGCTGACCAGCACCGACTGCAACCTGGGCTGCGGGTACTGCTTCCAGAACACCGCGCAGGACCCCAAGGGCGGTGACCGGCCGCCGCGCATCGCCCATTCCCGTCTCACCTCCGAAATGATCACCTCGGTACTGGACTTCACCCGGGCGCGGATGACCGAAGGCGGCTTCCGCAAGCTCGCGGTGATGCTGTTCGGCGGCGAGCCGCTGCTCAATCCGCGCGGGGCGCGTGAACTGCTGCGCCGGGCAGCGGATTTGGGTGAGCTCACGGCGAGCATGGTGTCCAACGGCACCCTGCTCACCCCGCTGATCGCCAAGGACCTCAGTGCGGCCGGTCTGCGCTCGGTCCAGATCACCTTCGACGGTGACAAGGACGAACACGACGCGATCCGGGTGCGGCGCTCCGGTGGTGGCACCTTCGACGTGATCATCAGCAATGTGGCGAAGGCGATGGCCGCCGCCCCCTCGCTCCGCTGGCACCTGCGGGTCAACGTCTCGCACCTCAACCGGCACGGCATGGACGACCTGGTCGAGCGACTGGCCGGCAGCCTCGACACGGCCCGCTGCGGCCTGAACTTCTCGCTGGTCGGTGACATCGGGGTCGGCTACGGCAACGAGCTCGCCTACGGCGGCGAGTTGGCCCAGGAGTTCGCCCGCTGGCACGCCCGAGCCCTGGATCTGGGCTTCGCGGTCTCCCGGCCGCGCGCCAACCGCGGCTGCCAGGCCTGCAGTTACAAGGACGGCAAGTACGGCGCGGTGGTCAACGCCGATGGTGTGCTCTCGAGTTGCTGGGAGACCGCAGGCCGGCCGGGCTGGGAGGTCGGCAGCATCGCCGACGGCTACCTCTCCCACGAGGAGACCGAGGGGCGCTGGATCTCCTGCAGCGACCAGTACGAGTACGGCGAGAACGCGGTGGGGCTGAGCTCCTTCCAGGACGAGGTCGACGCCATCCTGCTCGACCAGTTGAACAGCTCCGGCCGGCTCTGAGGCCCGGCCCGTCTCGGAGGTGTGCCATGGCTGATCCCGGGGTGCTGCGGGTGAACCGGGACTTCCGGCGCTACTGGGTGGGCACGGCGTTGTCCATGCTGGGCTCCCAGATGTCGCTGATCGCCTTCCCGTTGCTGGTCCTGTCGATGCACGGCGGTGCGGCGCAGGCCGGCCTGGTGGCCTCCTGCTCGCTGGTCACCCGGATGCTCTTCCGGTTGCCCGCAGGGCAGTTGGCCGACCGGGTGGACCGCCGCCGGCTGATGCTCGGCGCCGACCTGGTCCGCCTGGCGACGGTGGGCAGTATCCCGCTGACCGCCGGCCTCGGCGCGTTGGGGTATCCGCAGCTGCTGGTGGTCGCGCTGGTCGA
The DNA here is from genome assembly GCF_036242395.1 of Kitasatospora sp. NBC_01266. Lineage (NCBI taxonomy): Bacteria > Bacillati > Actinomycetota > Actinomycetes > Kitasatosporales > Streptomycetaceae > Kitasatospora > Kitasatospora sp. NBC_01266. The sequence goes on from NZ_CP108458.1 coordinate 8,140,399, forward strand.
GGGTGTCGCCACCTCGGTGTTCAGCCCGGCGAGCACCATCGCGGTGCGTGACGTGGTGGCCGAGGAGCACCTGGCGGACGCGTTGGCGAAGAGTCAGGCAGCCTCGGCGACCGCCTCGCTGATCGGGCCGTTCCTCGGCGGCTGGCTCTTCACCGTCGACCGGATCCTGCCGTTCACCGCCGATGCCGCCTCCTACGCCGTCTCGGCGTTCCTGCTGTGGCGGATGGTCACCCGGCCGGCGGAGCGCGACGCTGCCGCCACCACCGACCGCAGTGTGACGGCCGGGCTGCGCTGGCTGGTCAGGCAGCCGGCCCTGCTGCGGGCGCTGGCCTTCGGCGCGCTGCTCAACCTGGTCGCCTCGGCCGCCGAGGTGGCGATGGTGGTGACGCTGCGCACCACCGGCACCGGCGGCACCGCCATCGGGTTGGTGATGGCCTGCGCGGGCGTCGGCGCGGTGCTCGGCTCGCTCGCCGCCGCGCGGGTGCTGAAGCTGCTGACGCCAGGTCAACTCTTCCTCGTCATCGGCGTGGTCTGGTCACTGGGCCTCGCCTCGTTCGCCGCCACCCAGCGTCCGTGGGTGCTCGGGCCGGTGCTGGTGGTGCTGATCCTGTTGACGCCGCCGTGCGGGATCGTGGTCGGCCAGGCCGTGCTGAGCCAGTCGCCCCGGGAACTGCTCGGCCGGGTGAGCACGGCGACCAACCTGGTGATCGCCGGGCTGGCCGCGCTCGGCCCCATGCTGACCGGCGTGGCGCTGCAGGGGATCGGGATCTCCCGGACCTGGCTGGCGCTGGCGGTGATCGTGGCGGTCTCGACGGCGTTCGCCGCCGTCCCGATGCTGCGCACCACCGCGCTCACCGAGCCCGGGTCGGCGCAGCGGCCGCTGGACGCCGACCCGGCCGGCGACACCCCGTCCGCCGCGGCGACCGCCTGATCCGCCGACGGCCTGGCCTGACCCGGCAACCGGCTGACCTGCCGACCCGCCGACCCGCCGACCGCCTGACCCGGCCCGACCACGGCCGGGGCGGCGGCCGTTGGCACACCCGTACCTCGACTCAGGACAGCGCAGCGCATGACCGCATCCCGACCCACGACAGGGCAGAGCATGACCGCATCGATCGAGTACCCGGCCGCGGCCCGCGCCGACCTGGTCGAGGAACTGCACGGACACCAGGTCGCCGACCCGTACCGCTGGCTGGAGGACGAGCACGACCCGCGGACCGCCGAGTGGTCCGCGGCGCAGCAGGAGCTGTTCCGCCACCGCCGGGCGGCCTGGCCGGCCGAGCCGGTGCTCCGCCGCCGGCTCGCCGAACTGCTCGACACCGGCGCCCGGTCCTCGCCGAGGGTCTGCGGGCCGTGGCAGCTGCGCACCCGCCGGGCGCCGGGCCGGGACCTGCCGGTCATCGAGGCCCGCACCGAGCGCGACGCCCCGGCCCGCACGGTCTTCGACCCGCTGGTCCTGGACCCGTCCGGCGCCACCGTGCTGGACGAGTGGACACCGTCCTGGGAGGGCGCCGCGATCGCCGTACAGACCTCCACCGGTGGCACCGAGGACTCCGTGCTGCGGGTGCTGGACACCGCCACCGGCGCGGTGCTCGACGGACCGATCGACCGGCTGCGCCGCTCCACCATCGCCTGGCTGCCGGGCGGCCGAGGCTTCTACTACATCCGGCGGGCGGCCCCCGGGGCGATCCCGGGCGAGGAGCGCTACCACCGGCGGGTCTACCTGCACCTGGTGGGCACCGATCCGGCCGAGGACCGGCTGATCTTCGGCGAGGGTCGGGAGAAGACGCAGTACTACGAGGTCGCCACCACCCCCGACGGCCGCTGGCTCACCCTCACCGCCAGCAGCGGGGCCTCGCCGCGCACCGACGTGTGGCTCGCCGACCTCACCGCGAGCTCTCCGGAACACCCGCTGCTGCGTCCGGTCCAGGAAGGCGTCGAGGCCAGGACCGAGATCCGGCTGCGGCCCGGCGCCGGGCCCGACGGCGAGCTGTTCCTGCGGACCACGCGGGACGCGCCGCGCGGCCGGATCGAGCGGGCCACCCCGGCCGATCCGGCCGCGCGCACGGTCCTGGTCGCCGAGGATCCGCAGGCCGTGGTGGTGGGGTTCGTGGTGCTGGACGGACCCGAACTGCCGCGTCCACTCGCCCTGGTGAGCAGGATCCGGCACGCGCTGAGCGAGATCACCGTGCACGATCTGGCCACCGGTGAGCAGCTGGGCGAGGTCGGCCTGCCCGGCCCCGGCGCGGTCGGACCACTGCTGGTCGGCTCCGACCCCGGGCACGACCTGTGGTTCCGCTACAGCGACTTCGTCACCCCCTCGAAGATCCTGCACTACGACGCCCGGACCGGCCGGACCGAGTCCTGGGACTCCGCCGAGCGGTTACCGGCAGGCCGCCGCGACACGGAGGTGACGGTCCGTCAAATGACGTACCCGGCAAGGGATGGAACCGAGATCCGGGTGTTCCTGGTATCGCCGACCGGCCGCCCCGACCACCCGCGTCCGACGATCATCACCGGCTACGGAGGGTTCGGCGCCTCGATCGTGCCCGAGTACGCGCCCCAGGCGGTGGCCTGGGCCCGGGCCGGCGGGGTCTACGCCTTCGCCTGCCTGCGCGGCGGCGGGGAGGAAGGCGAGCAGTGGCACCGGGCCGGCCGGCGCGAGCACAAACCGAACACCTTCGACGACCTCGACGCGGCCGCCGACTGGCTGCTCGCGGCCGGCTGGGCGGCACCCGGGCAGCTGGGCCTGTGCGGCAGCTCCAACGGCGGGCTGACGGTGGGTGCGGCGCTCACCCGCAGCCCGGAGAAGTACGCGGCGGTGGTCGCCCTCGGCCCGCTGCTCGACATGGTCCGCTACGAGCACTCCGGGATGGGCCCGAGCTGGCGCGAGGAGTACGGCAGCGCCGCCGACCCGGTCGAACTGGGCTGGCTGCTCGGCTACTCGCCGTACCACCGGGTGCGCGAGGGAGTCCGGTACCCCGCCGTGCTGCTCGGCGCGGCCGACGGGGACACCCGGGTCGACCCGCTGCACGCACGGAAGATGTGCGCCGCGCTGCAGCACGCGGCGCTGACGGGCGGCGGCGGCCCGGTGCTGCTGCGGGTGGAGCGCGGGGTCGGCCACGGCATCCGCGGTGTGGCCAGCACGGCCGAAATCCTCGCCGACGTCCACTCCTTTCTCGCCGAACAGCTCGGGCTCGCCTTCGACCCCGGGCGCGAACCCACCTTGGAGGCAGCCCGGTGAACGTCCTGCTCTGCCCGCTGGCCGACCCCGGCTACCGCTATTCGAGCATCGCGGTCGGCCTGGAGCTGCGCCGCCGCGGCCACGCCGTCCGGATCCTGGAGCCGGCTCCGGGCCTGCCGCCGATCACCCCGCCGGACCTCGATCCCTGCCTGGTGCACGACCTGGTCGACCCGCGCACCTTCCGGGTCGGCCGCTGGTTCCTGCACGGGCTGCCGCAGTTCCAGGCCGTGGTCCGGGCGGCCCGCGAGACCAGGGCCGAGGTGCTGGTGACCTCGCTGCTCTGCCACGGAGCCCTGCTGGCGGCCGAGTTCCTGGACCTTCCGGTGGTCGTCCTGGGGCTGGCCGCGCACCTGTGGCCCTACCAGGCGCAGTTGCCCGGCGAGCCGGCCGGTCCCGAGTTGCAGCGCGAGTGGCGGCTGGGTGAGACCGGCAAGGCGTACCAGCAGGCCCGCGAGGCGGCCGAACTCCCGCCGCGCGACGACCGCGCGCCGCAGGCCGTGCTCTCCGGCAGCGCGCTGCTGCTGCGCGGTGATCCGGCGTTCGAGGAGCCCGGGGCCGTACTGCCGGACGGCATCCGGCACGTCGGCCCGTGCTGGTGGGAGCCCGCGGCACCGCCGTCCGAACTCGGCGAGATCGACGAGCGGATCCGGCGGGTCGGCAAGCCCGTCGTCTACGTGCACCTGGGGCGCAGCTTCGGCGGGACCAGCCTCTGGCCCTGGCTGAACGAGACCTTCCGGGACGGCCCGTTCCAGGCCGTGGTGGAACTCGGCCGCTCCGGCGCGGCGCAACCGGACCAGGGGACGGACATCCTGGTGGTGCGCAAGCCGTGGATGTCGCCGCTGGTCGACCGGGCCGACGTCGTGCTGACCAATGCCACCACGTCGCCGGTGCTCGCCGCACTGCTCGGCGGGCGCCCGCTGCTGGTGGCGCCCGCCGGGGGAGAGCAGCTCGTGCTCGGCGAGGCCTGCGTGCGAGCCGGTCTGGCCCTGCGGCTGCCGACCGCCGGCGGCTCGGGGAGCGGCGCGGACGGCGCGGAGAGTCAGCACGCCGGCGCGGTGAGTGGTCGCGGCGGCGGTTCGGAGCTGATCGCCGCGGTGCTGGCGGACCGCTCGATCGCCGACCGGGTGCGGCAGGTCGGCGAGCGGCTGCGGCAGTCGAAGAGCGAGGCGGTGGCGGCCGACGCCGTCGAGGCCGCCTGCTGATCCGCGCTCCTGCTACCGACGACCGGGTGGGCCCTGTGGGGTGCCACCCGGTCGTTCCGCTGTTCCGGGCCGCGCTTCCGGTGGCCTGTTCCGGCGCCGTTCTTCCGGTCGCCGCCGCTCGGATGCCGGTCGCCGGATGAGCGGTGTTGGCGTCGCCCGCAGCGGCCGTGCATGATTGACGCGGCGTCAGACTGCTTCACCAGAACGACACATGGCCTTCCTGACGGTTTGGGCGATTTGTGCCAGCGGTGCCTTGCTGCATGCAGCATGCTGCATGCCAGATGGTCTTGGCCCGTACCGAGTGAGGCGGCAGTCTTCAGCCATCGACGGATTCCCGGGGCTCTCCCGGTTGACTTCCGCGTTCCTGACCCATGAACCAAGGAGAGAACATGCCGGCAGCCCGCAAGCTGGTCATGGTTGCCGCCGCCTTCCTGGTGGCCTTCGTCCTGCCGGCTGTGAGCGCCCAAGCGATCACGGCACGGCCGGGCCCTGCCGCGGTGACCGAGACCGCGTTCGGGTCGACCGGAACCGAGTCCGGGGTGACCGGCCAGATCCTGAACGTGGACACCGGCTGGGGGCACTGAGCGTGGCCCCGCGCGAGCTGCCCGGCCCGGACTCCGGAGCGGAGCAGCTGCGGTTGGCCTTGGCGCTCGCCCTGGCGGCGGCCGGTGGGGCACTGGTGGCGGCGGCGCTCCGGGGCCACCGGGCGCGGCTCCAGCTGCGCCGGGCCATCGAGGTGCTGGCCGAGCCCGTGCCGCCCGAACTCCGCCCCGCCCCGGCCCGGCCCGCGCCGCCCGATGCCTGGTGGGGGCCGGGGTGGCCGTGAGACCCGGACATCGCCCGGGCCGACCCCGGTGGAACCAGGGTCTGTACGGCGCACTTGAGCGTTGATCCGAAGGAGGGAGATCCGATGCTGGATCATATGGCTACCCCCCGACCTGTGTTGTCGAGCGGCCCCGCCACGGAGCGCGCCGGCGTGCGCTTCCGGGTGCTGGGAGAGCTGTCGGTGGAGGTCGGCGGACGACCACTGCCGCTCGGGCCGGTCAAGCAGCGACTCGTCCTCGGGGTGCTGCTCTGCCACCCCAACACGACCGTCTCGACCGAGCGGCTGACCGAGGCGCTCTGGGGCGGCGAGCCGCCCCGCTCGGCCCGCAAGAACCTGCAGGCCTACGTCTGCGGGCTGCGCAAACTCCTGGAGCTGCCGGGCGAACCGAGTCGGCTGGTCCACCAGGGCGCGGGCTACGTGCTGCGGGTCGGGCCGGTGGAGTCGGACCTGCTGCGGTTCGAGGAGCTCGCGCGGGCCGGGCGGCAGGCCGCGCGGCTGGGGGCGGGCGAGCACGCCGCCCGGCTGCTGCGGGAGGCGCTCGACCTCTGGACCGGCCCGCTGCTGGCCGATCTGAGCGGCTGCGAGGCGGTCGGCGCCGAGGCCGAGCGTCGCGAGGCGCGTCGGCTGGCGGTCTACGAGGACTGGGCCGAGGCCGAGTTGGAGCTGGGCCGGGCACCGGTGGTGGCCGAGGCGCTCGCCGAGGTGCTCGCCGAACACCCGCTGCGCGAGCGGCTCTGCGCCGCCCAGATGACGGCGCTGCACCGCTCCGGGCGGCAGAGCGAGGCACTGGGCCTGTACAACGACCTGCGCCAGTTGCTCGCCCGGCAGTTGGGCCTGCAGGTCAGCCCGGCCCTGGAGGCGCTCTACCGGTCGATGCTCGGTGGTCCGCCGCAGCCCGCGACCGCGCCCCGGCAGCGCACGGAGCGCACCGAGCGCGCGGTGACCCGCACCGACACGATCCTGCCGGCCGACCTGCCGGACTTCACCGGCCGGCAGTCCCAGGTCCGTGAACTGCTCACGGTGCTCGCCGGATCGGCCAGGACGGCCGTGGTCACCGGTCCGGTCGGCGTCGGCAAGACCACCCTCGCGGTGCACGTCGCGCACCGGCTGCAGCAGGAGTTCCCCGACGGGCGGATCACCGTGCGGATGAGCCGGGAGGACGGCTCGGCCCGGCCGCTCGGCCGGGTGCTCGCCGAACTCTGCCGCTTCGCCGGGCTGCTGGACACGGTCCCGGAGGACGAGGAGGAGGCCGCGGCGCTCTGGCGGTCCTGGCTGGCCCGGCACCGGGTCCTGCTGCTGCTGGACGACGCCCCGCACGAGGGCAGCATCCGCCAACTGCTGCCCGGCGCCGGGGCGAGCGCCGTGCTGGTCACCAGCCGCTGTCGGCTGGTGGGTCTGGGCCCGGTCCACCGGCTGGAGTTGGGGCCGTACCCGGTCGGCGAGGCGGTCGACCTGCTCGGGCGGATCGCCGGTACCGCGCGGATCGCGGCGGACCGCCCGGCGGCGGAGCGGATCGCCACCGCGGTGGGCCTGCTGCCGCTGGCCATCCGGGTCTGCGGCTCCAAGCTGGCGGTGCTCCGCCAGCTCTCGCCGGCCGAGTACGCCACCCGGCTGGACGGCAGCCCGGCGCTGCTGGACGAGTTGGCGGCCGGTGACCTGGCCGTCCGCACCCGGCTGGCCTGCTGGTGGGGCGCGCTGCCCGAGGCCCTCCGGGCGGCCCTGCGCTCGCTCGGGCAACTCCCCTCGCCGCTCTTCACGTTGAACGAGGCGATGGCCGTCTTCGGCCAGGATGGGGAGGCGACCATGCGGGTGCTCGAGGGCCTGATCGAGAGCTGCGTGCTGGACTGCTCGTTCAGCGAGGTCTCCGCGCACGCCGCGCTCTACGAGGTGCCGCTGCTGACCCAGCTGTACGCGCGCGAGCAGGCCGCTAGCTGAACGGGTTCGATCCGCCGGTGGGCCGCGGTGCGTCCAGGGCCAGGGCGCGTGCCGGTCTGCCGCCGACCGGCGGACGGCCGGCGGCGGGCCCGCGCAGGGTCGCCAGGTACTGCGGGCGGGGGATGGGCACGGCGCCGAGGGTGCGGATGTGCGGGCTGTCCCACTGGACGTCCAGCAGGTGGCCGCCGGCCTCGGCGAAGCGGGCGGCCAGGTCCGCGATGGCCACCCGGGAGGCGTCGGGGCGGCGGTGGAACATCGAGTCCAGGCTGAGCACCGGGCCCACCCGCACCCCGAAGGCGCCGCCGATCAGCTCGCCGTCCGCCCACACCTCGGCGCTGTGCGCCGCCCCGCGTTCGTGCAACCGGGCCAGGGCGGTGCGCAGTTCGCCGGTCAGCCAGTGCCGGTCCCGCCCGTCGGCGCAGCCCGCCAGCACCTCGGGGAAGGCCTGGTCCAGGCTGGTCGACCAGTCGTCCCGGTTGCGCAGCCGACGGGCCAGCCGGCGCGGCAGCCGGGCCCGGCCGACACCGATCACCAGGCGTGGGTCCGGCGACCACCAGGCCACCCGGTAGGCGGCCTCGGCTTCGCCCAGCAGTGTGATCCGGCCCGCCGCGACCTGGTCCTCGTAGAGTGCCTCGTTGAGGCAGCGGGCGTACTCGTCGGGCGCGGGTAGCGGAAAGAGGCCGTGGCGGTAGGCGTCCAGCAGGCCCTCGGCGCTCAGGTCGGCGCAGAACGCGGCGGGCGCGTCGGTCGGCGCCGCGGCGAGGTCCAGTCCCCGCCACCCGCCGGGCGGCCCGCTCATCGGGACCGCTCCACCGCTGCGGTCGGCGCGCCCAGCCAGCCCTCGGCCCGCAGCGCGCCGAGATAGAGATCGAGCAACGCCTCGTCCACCGGTGGTAGTTCGATGCCGCTGCCGGCCAGCGCCTGCTCCGCGAGCGAGCGGTCGAAGAGCGGGAAGGTGGGCCGGAAGTACATCTCACTGATCGACTGCCGCGAGCCGGGCGCGCGGTCGACGAAGAGCGGCAGGAACGCGGCCATCGGATGGGTCGGGTGACCGGCGGCGAACCGCACCAGGGCCCGGACCCAGTCCTGGTAGGGGAGTTCCTCCACCGGGTAGCCGTGCGCCCGCAGCCGTTCGGCGAGCACGGCCAGCGGCACCGGGCGCGGGCTGGTCAGGTGGTAGACGTCCCCGGCGGCCCGGGCGTGCGCGGCCAGGTGGGCGAAGGCCTGGCTGAACCGGTCGGCCGGCACGAAGTCGAGCAGCAGCTGCACGTCGGGGCAACTCCCGGTATCCGCGATGTACTTGACCAGGGCGCAGAGCTCGGTGCCAGTGTTGAGCACGCCGTTGGCCAGCGAACCGGTCACGTCGTTGGTGCGCACGATGGTGACCGGCAGCCCGGCCGCGGCGGCCTGCTGCAGCATGGACTCGGCCACCCACTTGCTCTCCACGTAGCCCACGCCCAGGCGGTCGGCGTGGTCCAGCGGGGTGCGCTCGTCGACCTCGGCCACGCCGGCCGCACCGAAGCCGGCCAGCACCGCGAGGCTGGAGAGGTAGTGCACCGGGATCCCGCGGTGCCGACCGGCCAGCCGGATCACCTCGCGGGTCGCCGCCACGTTGGCCGCGTGCAGGTGGCGGTACGGGTAGATGAAGTTGACCTGGCCGCCCAGGTGGTGGATCGCGTCCAGCGAGCCGGACAGCTCCTCGAACCGCTGCTCCGTCAGCCCGAGCAGCGGTTCGGCGAGATCGCCGACCAGCGGGCGGACCCGGTCCGAGGCCAGGTCCTGGCGCAGGAAGCGCTGCTGCGCGGCGCGGATCCGCTCCCGCGCGTGCTCCTCGTCGGGCGCCCGGACCAGGCAGTGGATCACCGCGTCGGTGGTGGTCAGCAGGGTGTCGAGCAGGTGGCTGCCGCAGAAGCCGGTGGCGCCGGTGAGCAGCAGCCGGGCCGGGCGGTCGCGGCGCGGCAGCGGACGCCCGGTGGTGCGGATCGGAACGTCACCGGGCCGGGCGTCGGCCACCAGGTCCAACTCGCCGGCGGCCTGGTCGCCCCCGGCGCGTGCGGTGAGGATCGCGGTGGCGAACGCCCGCAGGGTGGCGTCGTGCAGCAGCGCGCGGGTCAGGAAGCGGATCCAGCCGACCTCGATGCCGAACATGATCCGGGCCCGTGCCAGCATCTCCATCAGCAGCAGGGAGTTGCCGCCCAGCTCGAAGAAGTCGTCGCCGTCGCCGACCTGTTCGACACCGAGCACCTGGCACCAGAGCTGCGCCGCCCCGTCGCGGGTCGCCGCCAGGTGCGCCGCGCCATCGGCTGCCGCTCCCCTCGGGGCCGCGCCGTCGGCCGCCGCGCTGCCGTCCGCCGCTGGCACCACCTCGATTCGGCGTCGCAACTGCGGCTCGGTGCTTGGCAGTTGCCTGCGGTCGATCTTGCCGGCCGGGGTCAGCGGCATCCGGTCGAGCAGCACGTAGTCGGCCGGGACCATGAACGGCGGCAGCCGCTGCGCGAGGAAGCGGCGCAGCTCGGCCCGACGTGCGCCGGCGTCCGACTCGTGACGGTCGGTCAGCGTGTAGAAGGCGGTCAGGGTCCGGTCGCCGTCGTCGTTGCGGTCCGCGCAGACCCGCACCAGCCGCACCGCCGGGTGGGTGGCCAGCACGGACTCGACCTCGACCGGGTCGACCCGGAAGCCGCGTACCTTCACCTGGTCGTCGAAGCGGCCGGCCAGCTCCAGCATGCCGTCCGCCCGCCACCGCCCGGCGTCCCCGGTGCGGTACATCCGCCCCCAGCCCGCGGCCGGGGGCGCCCCCACGCCGGGGTCGTCCGCGTACGGGTCGGGCAGGAAGCGCTCGGCGGTGAGCGCGGGGTGCCGCCAGTACCCGAGGGCGAGCCCCGGCCCGGCGAGGTGGAGTTCGCCCCGTTCGCCGGGGCGCACCGGGCGCAGCTCCGGATCCAGCAGGTGCACCCGGCTGCCCGGCAGCGGGTCGCCGATCGGGACCGGCGCGGTGACCGCGGCACCGGCCAGCAGTTCGGGGGTGATGTCGCACAGGGTGGAGGTGACGGCGGCCTCGGTGACCCCGTAGGCCTGCACCAGCCGGGTGGCGGGCAGCCGGCGCAGGCAGGTGCGGCAGTCCTCGCTGTGCACCGTGTCCCCGCCGACGATCAGTAACCGCAGGTCGGACGGGGTGGGCTGGTGGTCCCGGAGCAGGCCCAGGAGCTGGTGCCAGTAGGCGGGAGTCAGGTCGGCGACGGTCAGCCGCAGGCGCGGCAGCCGGTCCAGCAGCTCGGTGGGCGCCCAGCCGCCGGGGCCGCCCATGACCAGGGTGGCGCCGCTGAGCAGCGTCGCGAAGACCTGCTCCAGGGCGGTGTCGAAGCCCAGCGCGGCCAGTTGCAGCACCCGGTCGGCGGGAGTGAGCCGGTAGGCCCGGTTGACCCCGCCGAGGGTGAAGACCAGCGCGCCGTGGGTCACCAGCACGCCCTTGGGCGCTCCGGTGGTCCCGGAGGTGTAGATCAGATAGGCGGGATCGCCCGCCAGCGCGCGCTCGGTGGGCCCGGGGAGCCGCTCCGGGTACGGCAGCCCGGCCTGCGCGCCGCGCCGCTCGCGGTACTCCTCCACCAGCACCAGCTCGGGCGGGTGGCCGGCGAAGCGCCGGCGCCCGCCGTGGGCGGTGATCAGCAGCTCGGCTCCGCTGTCCGCCACCAGTTGGGCGAGCCGGCGGTCGGGGTGGCCCGGGTCGAGCGGCAGCAGGGTGGCGCCGGACTTGAGCACCGCGAGCATCGCCACCACCAGGTCCAGGCCCCGCGGCAGACAGACCGGCAGCACCCTTCCCACCCGCGCGCCCCTGGCCCGCAGCGCACGGGCCAGCCGGTCGCTGCGTTCGTCCAGTTCGCGGTAGCTGAGCCGGCCCTCCTCGGCCAGCACGGCGAGCGCCGCCGGTGCCCGTGCGGCCCGGTTCCGGAACAGGCCCGGCACGGTGTCGCCGCCGGCCCGCCGGCCCGCCGCCGTGGTCAGCCCGCTCCAGCACCGCTCGATCTCCGCCAGGCACTCCTGCCGGGAATTCGCGGTGAATCGGCACCGCCAGCCGACCGGGACCGGGAATTCGGCCGGCCAGATCGCGTACTGTCCTACCGCATTGCACAGAACGGAGTGGCGGGCTCCCGGGCCCGCTGCGGTGTCGATCGATTCGTCCACGGCTCGAACCTCAAGGGGGCCGGAATCGCGCGGGGTCCCGGCACCAGGTCACGGTAGGACCGGACGCACCGCTGTCCCTCCCGACTATACTCACAGGGATGGCACTTGGTGACCGGTCCGGCCTGTGCGCCGATCAATCGCCCCGGCCCACCGGTGTCCCAGCCAGCCGCCGGTCCGCCGTTTCCCAACCGTGGCGGATCTGCCGACGACACCCTGTCAATTTCCCTTTCCCGGCCGGGTGCCCCGCTTTCGTAACAATTTTTCCGACAGGTCCAGCAGGTATTCCGAACGGTTTTCCAGCCGCCTCGGGACACGTATTCCGACCGGGACGCATCATCCGGATCCGCTGGGGAGGTAGTGCTCTTGACACGTCAGCGACAGCGGCTGATGGCCGGCTACCTGACCTGGATGGTGGTCTGTACCGGCATCTACTACGCGTATCCGGGCCAGCGGATCATCTGGTGGACGGGCATCGGGCTGGGCGGTGTGACCGCCATCGTGATCGGGGTCCGGCTCAACCGGCCCGCGCACCCGGTGCCGTGGCTGCTGCTGGCGGCGGCCAACCTGAGCTTCACCGCCGGCGAGGTCGTCCAGGTCATCCAGACCCAGTTCCTGCACCTGAACAACCCCTTCCCGTCGGTGGCCGACGGCTTCTACCTGGCCGAGTACCTGCTGTACGCGGCCGGTGTCTGGGGCTTCATCCGCTGGCGCACCGCCCACCAGGACCGCGCCAGCCTGATCGACGCGCTGACCCTGACGGTGGGCCTGGGCCTGCTGTCCTGGATCTACCTGATCCTGCCCTACGTGCACACCCCGGACCTGACCTGGGTGCAGAAGGCCGTCTCGATCGCCTATCCGCTGGGCGACATCCTGATCCTGGCGATGCTGGTACGCCTGCTGGTGCCGCGCGGCGGCAACAGCCCCGCGCTGCTGCTGCTCACCGCCGGCACCGTCGGCCTGCTGGTCTCCGACGTGCTCTACGGCCTGATCCAGCTGCACGGCACCTGGCGCATCGGCACCCCGGTGGACCTCGGCTGGGCCGCCTTCTACTGCGCCTGGGGCGCCGCGGCGCTGCACCCCTCGATGGTCGAACTGACCCGCCCGGTCCCCACCCAGCAGTCCGACATCACCGCCGGACGCCTGGCCCTGCTCACCCTGGCCTCGCTGATCGCGCCGGGGATCCTGCTGGTGGAGGCCTCGCACGGGGTGACCAGCCACGCCGCGGTGATCGGCGGCTGCTCCGCCGTGCTCTTCCTGCTGGTGCTCTCCCGGCTGGCCGGCATCGTGCTGGTGCACCGCCAGGCGCTGGCCCGCGAACGGGCGCTGCGCGAGGCCGGCGCCGCGCTCACCGCCGCGGTGAGCGTCGACGAGGTGGTCAACGCCGTGCAGGCCGCGATCGCGCGGCTGATGCCCCGCGAGGACGGCCACCAGGCGCTGCTGGCGGTCAGCGAGGACGGGTCCCTGAGGGTGCGCCGGGCCAGGCGCGGCAACGGCGGCTGCCCCGGGATCGACCAGCCCGACCAGGTGCTCGCACTGGCGGCGGTCACCGAGACCCGGCTGCTGGACACCGGCGAACTCGGGCCCGCGCTGGCCGCCGGACTCGGCGCCATGCCCCGGATCCTGGTCTGCCCGCTGGCCCTGGAGGAGCGCCCGATGGGCGACCCGCTGGTCGGCGCGCTGGTGGTCACCGGCACCGAGCAGGAACTGACCGCTTTATGGGACTCGCTGGAGATCGTGGCGGCCCAGTCCGCACTGGCCGTGGAGCGGGTGATGCTCAGCCAGGAGGTCGCCCAGCGCAACAGCGAGGCCTACTTCCGGACCCTGGTGCAGAACGCCTCCGACGTGATCCTGATCCTCACCGCCGACGACACCATCCGCTACGCCAGCTCCTCGGCCGAGCGGGTCCTCGGCAACCCGCGCCTGGACGGCACCTTGCTGACCGACCTGGTACCCACCGAGGACAGCCGGATGGTCGGCCAGGCGCTGACCCGGATGCGCTCGCGGGAGAGCGCCGAGCAGCGCGAGCACTGGCGGCTGCTGCGGCAGGACCACACCCCCATCGAGGTCGAGGTCCGCTGCAACGACCTGCGCGCCGACCCCACCGTCGGCGGCCTGGTGCTCACCCTGCGTGATGTCACCGAGCAGCGCCAGATGGAGCGCGAGCTCACCCACCGGGCCTTCCACGACTCGCTGACCGGCCTGGCCAACCGGGTGCTCTTCCAGGACCGGGTGGGCCACGCGCTCTCCCGCAGCGAGCGCGGCGGCACGGTCACCGGTGTGCTCTTCCTGGACCTGGACGACTTCAAGGTGGTCAACGACACCCAGGGGCACGCGATCGGCGACGAACTGCTGGTCGCGGTGTCGCTGCGGGTCTCCACCGTGCTGCGCACCTCGGACACCGCCGCCCGGCTGGGCGGCGACGAGTTCGCCGTCCTGGTCGAGGACGCGCTGCGGCCGGCCGACATCGAGGCACTCGCCGACAGCGTGCTGGGCGCGCTCGCCGAGCCGTTCCGGCTGAGCTCGGGCGCGGTGCGGATCGGCGCCAGCATCGGGGTCGCCAGCACCGAGGACAGCGTGGACGCCGCCGAGCTGCTCACCCACGCCGACCTCGCGCTCTACGCGGCCAAGGCGGCCGGCAAGCGGCAGTGGCGCCGCTACCAGCCGGCTCTGCAGGCGGGCCTGATCGAGCGGCACGAGATGGGCGAGCACCTCGACACGGCGATCGCCCACTGGGCGTTCGCGGTGCACTACCAGCCGATCGTCGACCTGCCCACCGGCGACCTGGTGGCCTTCGAGGCACTGGTCCGCTGGCCGCACGACCAGCGCGGCCTGGTGCTGCCGGACGAGTTCATCCCGGTGGCCGAGGAGAGCGGGCAGATCGTCCAGCTCGGCGCCTGGGTGCTGGAGCAGGCCGTCGCCGACACCGCGCGCTGGCAGGCGCAGAGCGACGCCCGCCGGCGGGCCTCGGGCAGACCCGGGCTGCGGGTCAACGTCAACGTCTCGGCCCGCCAGTTCCGCGACGCCGGGTTCGTGGACGTGGTCCGCGAGGCCATCCGCAGCTCCGGGCTCGCGCCGGGCTCGCTGATCCTGGAGCTGACCGAGAGCGTGCTGATGCGCCGCGACGAACGGGTGCGGGCCGACATGCAGGCGCTCGCCGAGCTCGGGGTCGGGATCGCCATCGACGACTTCGGCACCGGCTACTCCTCGTTGAGCTATCTGCGCGAGTTCCCGATCTCCATCCTGAAGATCGACAAGTCGTTCATCGACGGCCTGGCGCTCTCCGAGCAGCAGTACGCGCTGGTCGAGGGCATCACCCGGATCGCCGACACGCTCAGCGTCCAGGTCATCGCCGAGGGCATCGAGAACGCCGCCCAGCGCGACCTGCTCACCTCGATGGGCTGCCCGCTCGGCCAGGGCTACCTCTTCGCCCGCGCCCTGACGGCCGACCACGCCGGCGCGCTGGTGCACGGCGACGCCGGCCTGGCCGGCCTGCAGAGCCGGCGCGGCCGCCCGGAGCTGGCACCGGTGCCGATCACGCCGCCGTGATGCGGGGGAGCGGGCCGCCGGTCCGGGCCCCGCTCACAGGTCGGCCCGCTCACAGGTCGGTGAGCGGCACGTCCGGGTCGGCCAGCCTGGCCGGGTCCACCGCCCGCTTGGCGCGGACCAGCTCGCGGATCGGGTCGGTGACGTCCCAGACGTTGACGTTCATCCCGGCCAGCACCCGGTCGCCGGCCGTCCAGAAGGCGATGAACTCGCGCCCCGGCACGTCACCCCGGCAGATCACCCGGTCGTAGCCGCCGGGCTCGACGTAGCCGGTGTACTCCATGCCCAGGTCGTACTGGTCGGTGAAGAAGTACGGGACCCGGTCGTAGGCGACGTCCTGACCGAGCATCGCCCGGGCGGCGGTGCGCGGCTGGTGGACGGCGTTGGCCCAGTGCTCCACCCGGATCGGGCGGTCGAACAGCGGGTGGTGGGCGCTGGCCACGTCGCCGGCCGCGAAGATGTCGGGGTCCGAGCTGCGCAGGCGCTGGTCGGTGGTGATGCCGTCGGCCACCGTCAGGCCCGCCTGCTCGGCCAGCGCGGTGCTCGGGCGGATGCCGATGCCGACCAGCACCGCCTCGGCCGGCACCACGGAGCCGTCGGCCAGCCGGACCCCCGTCACCGCGCCGTCCGCGCCCAGGATCTCGGTCACCTGGGCGTTGAACCGGAACTCCACGCCGTGCTCCTGGTGCAGCCCGGCGAAGACCTCGGCCATCTCCCGGCCGAGCACCCGCAGCAGCGGCAGTTCGAGCGACTCCAGCACGGTGACCTCGACCCCGGCCGCCCGGGCGGCGGCGGTCACCTCCAGGCCGATCCAGCCCGCCCCGATCACCGCGATCCGCCGGGCGGAGCGGAAGAGCGTCCGCAGCCGGTCGCTGTCCGCGACCCGCCGCAGGTAGTGCACCCCCGCCAGGCCGGCCCCCGGTACCGGCAGCTTGCGCGGGGAGGCGCCGGTGGTGAGCAGCAGCCTGGCGTAGTCGAGCGTGCTGCCGTCGGCCAGGGTGAGCCGGTGGGCGGCCGGGTCCAGGCTGGTGACGGCGGTGCCCAGGCGCAGGTCGATCCGCTGCTCCTGGTACCACTCGGCGGGGTGCACGTAGATCTTCTCCCGCGGGTCCTTGCCGAGCAGGTAGCCCTTCGACAGCGGTGGCCGCTCGTAAGGGAGTTCGTCCTCCTCGCCGATCAGCACCAGCGGACCCTGGTACCCCTCCTCACGCAGGGTCCGGGCCGCCTGGGCTCCGGCCAGGCCGGCTCCGACGATGACGTGGGCGGTGGCGTCCATGCTCGCTCCTTGCTGCCGATCGGGAGGCGCCCGGCGGGCGCTCGGTGCACGCGGTCTCCGGTGCGTCCATCACAGCGGGTCCGAGCCGGGCCGACGTGTCCCGACACGCGAGCGCCGCCCGATCGGGAGCCGACAGGCGGCCGGGAGTCAGTCCTGCCAGAGGCGCTCGGTCAGCGCGCGCAGCTGCGGCTCGTCCAGCGCGGCGACGACCTGGCCGGCGTGCGGGTCGCGGGCGTGCAGGGTGTGGATCAGCGGCGAGGACGGTCCGCCCAGCTCGATCACGCTCGCGGCGGCGCCGCGCACCACCCGCAGGGTGTCCGCCGGGGCGGTCACGTCGATCCGGTCGGACACCCCGGGGGTGACCCAGACCGGCACGCCGGCCAGCAGGCCGAGCAGCTGCAGGTGGTAGTGGCCGCACAGGACGATCCGCACGTCCGTGCCGCGGATCACCTCGGCCAACTGCTCGGGGTTGCGCAGGCCCAGGGCCCGATGGAACTCGATGTCGAGCGCGACCGGCGGGTGGTGCAGCACCAGGACCGTGCCCTGCGGCGCCGGCGTCGCCAGCACCTCGCGCAGCCAGTCGAGTTGGTCCTGGCCGACCCGGCCGTGGGCCCGGCCGGGGACCAGCGAGTCGAGGGTGACGAACCGGTAGCCGCCGACCGTGCTCACCGCGGCCCGCTCACCCTCGGCCGAGTCGATGGCCCGCTCGGCGCGCTCCGCGCCACTGGGGTCCAGGTGCCCGGTGCCGAGTGCCTCGGCGAAGGCGGCGCGCTCGTCGTGGTTGCCGGTGCTGTAGACCACCGGGGCGTTGCGGGCCGAGGCGAACGCGCCGATCAGCTCGCGTACGGCGACGTAGGCCTCGGGCGCGCCGGCGTCGGCCAGGTCGCCGCTGACCACGATCGCGTCGGGGTCGGGTATCGAGGCCAGGTCGGCGAGCAGCCCGCGCAGGACCTCGGTGGTGTTGACACCGTTGGCGTTCGGGGCGTTCACGGCGTCGAGATGGGTGTCCGAGAGGTGGAGGATCCGCATGCGAAAGGACGCTACAAGATCAACCGGACCGCTGTCCCCCCGCTCGGGTGACGCCGGGGCGGGCTCAGGCGAAGGACTCGTGCACGGGCGGGCCGCCCAGGGCGTTGCGGTTGTGCGGCATCGTCAGCGTCAGCATCCGCCGGTGGCCGCCGCCGAACCGCTCGTACGCGTACACCCCGTGCACGCCGGCGGCGAGCAGCGCGGACTTCGCGCGCGGCCAGCGCAGGATCTCGCCCAGGTGCGCCAGCACCGCCAGGCTGACGTCCCGGTAGGTGCGGATCTCGGCGTGCGAGGTCTCCTGAAGGGTGGTCAGGATCAGCCGTCCGTGCCCGCCCGCCGCCAGCCGCAGCAGCTCCTCATGGCAGTAGGCGAGGTGGTTGTCCTCGTCGGCGGAGATCATCCGCACCGCGCGTCCGACCTCCGGGTGGCCGTCGAAGACCTTGCGCAGCAGCTGCATCTGCTCGGCCGCCCGCTGCTCGGTGACCCGGCTGTGGGCCAGGTAGACGATCACGTCCCGCTCGGTCAGCGGCTCGTCGCGGCGCAGCCGGGTGTGCGCCAGGCCGATGCCCTGGCGCTCCAGGATCATCGTGTAGTCGGTGTCGTCGGGCACCGGGACCGGCGCCAGACCGCGCTTGTGCAGCAGGGCGTTGAAGATCCGGCCGTGCTTCTCCTCGTCGGCCCCGTGCCGGGCGATCTTCGGGGCGAGCTCCTGGTCCTCGACCAGCTGGGCGATCCGCCCGTTCTCCCAGCCGCCCTGGTCCTCGCCCTTGGCGGCGATCGAGCAGAAGAGCTGGAAGGCCTGGTCGTTGTTGTGGATCTCCTGGAACAGACTGCGGGCTGAGAGCACCTGGACCACCTTCGCGCGGAGACCTGATCATCGCTCAGTGAACTCAGTCCGGGAGTCCGGCGGCAACAGCTGACCCGCCCGTTTGCCCCGTCCGGGGGACCGCCGTCGCGCGGACGGCCCGCACCGGTGGCGGGTGGGCCCGGTCGGTCTCAGTCGATCGGTACGGAGCGCAGGTCGCGCAGCGTGCGCGCCAGTGTCCAGGCCGGGAGCAGCAGTGCGGCGCCCGCCGCGACGGCGAGCGGACCGGGATGCGGGTGAGTCGCCGCACAGCCCAGTACCAGGGCGCCGGCCAGCGTGGTCGCGGCGGCGAGCGTGCCCAGGCCCAGGCGGAGCCGGCCGGAGCGGGGCGCGACCAGCACCGGCGCGGTGAGGGAGGCCAGGATCCGGCAGCCCTGCACACCGCCGGTCGCGATCGCGCCCCAGCGGGCGGCCAGTACGGCGTCGCGCCAGGGGCAAGGGGCGAGCGCGCTCGGGCCCAGGTGGGCGGCGGCCAGCGCGCCGGCGCCGAGCAGCGCCGGGCCGGTGAGGCGGCGCACCGCCACCTCGGCGAGCAGCAGGGCCGTGGTGCCGGTCAGCCGGGGCAGCGGAGCGACCAGCAGCAGGCCGAGCACGAGCAGGGCCAGCCAGGCGGTGGCCGGCCAGTGGCCGCCGATCCGTGCCGTCAGCGGTGCGCCCTGCTCGGCGGCCAGTTGCCCGAGCCCGGCACTGACCAGCGCGGCGGCCACGGCCAGCGTCGCCGCCCGCTGCCCCCGTTGCAGGCGGGAGTCGGCCGGCCAGAGCAGCGGGTGCAGCCACAGGTCCGCCATAGTGAGCACCAGCCCGGGCCAGGACCGCCAGCCGGCTGCCCGGGTCTCGGCCTCCAGCGCCTCGCCCCAGCGTTCGCGGAACGCGCCGGGGTAGAGCCTGACCAGGAGCTGGTGGAGCCTCACGTGGCCTTCAGCCCGAGGCTCTTCAGGCCGGCCCTGGCCACCTTGGCCATGGCGCGCAGCTCCTGCTCCAGCACCTGCCGGCCGAGCGGGGTCAGCCGCACCGGCCGTTGGCGGCCCTGGCCCTCGGCGGGCTGGATGAGCTCCTTGGCCTCCAGCCGGGTGAGCGCGCCGTAGAGGCTGCCGGGCCCGAGCCGTTCGCCGACCAGTTCCTCGATCGCCGTGTTGATGGCGTAGCCGTGCAGCGGCCCGTCGGCCAGCACGCACAGCACCAGCGTCTGGGCGTCGTACGCCTGCATCGCCTGGCGCTCCCTCCACTCGTGGCCGGCGCGCTCACGATACTACGCGGCGGGTAGTACGCACCGAGTAGTACTTGCCACGTAGTACGCGGTGTGTACTATGCGCCCATCGCTGATGGTCAGAACCTTTGCTCAGAACTCTGTTGAACGGACGTGAGTCATGCGGATCACCGACCTGCCCTACGCCCTCTACACCCGCCGGCTGCGGCGTCAGCTCCGGCCCCGCGGCGGGCGGCCGGGCGGCCGGCTGCCCGAGCACGTCGGGCTGATCATGGACGGCAACCGGCGCTGGGCCAAGCAGATGGGCATGGCCAGCCCCAGCCTCGGCCACCGGTACGGCGCCGAGCACGTCGAGGAGGTGCTCTCCTGGTGTGAGGCGCTGGAGATCAGGCACGTCACCGTCTTCGTCTGCTCCACCGAGAACCTGCAGCGCCGCGGCGACACCGAGGTCGCCTTCCTGATGCGGCTGATCGAGCAGGTGGTGGCCGACAAGCTGGCCCGGCCCGACGCCCGCTGGCGGGTGCACCTGGCCGGGACCCTGGACGCGCTGCCCGATTCCACCGCGCACGCCCTCAAGTGCGCGGTGGACGCGACCCGCGACTGCGCCACCGGCGCGCACGTCACCCTCGCCATCGGCTACGGCGGCCGCCAGGAGGTGATCGACGCCATGCGCGAACTGATGACGGAGCGCGCCGAGGCCGGGGAGTCGCTGACCGACCTGGCGGCGAGCCTGACCACCGAGGACCTCTCCCGCCACCTCTACACGGCCGGGCGCCCCGATCCCGATCTGGTGATCCGCACCAGCGGGGAGCAGCGGCTGTCCAACTTCCTGCTCTGGCAGAGTGCCTACGCCGAGTTGTACTTCTGCGAGGCATACTGGCCGGCCTTCCGCGAGGTCGACTTCCTGCGGGCGGTGCGCAGCTTCGCCGCCCGCCAGCGTCGATACGGTGGCTGACCGCCCGCAGGTGCGGTGCGGCGGATCCGGGGGACTCCTCCCGCGCGGCAGGGGGACGGTGGCATGATGTCCCGGCCATGACTGCCGCCCCGGAAACCGAGGCCGGGCCCGCGCCGGGCCGGGCCGCCGCGCTCGACCTTCGCGTACTGCGGGCACTGCCCTTCGCGACGGTCAGCGTGGTGCTGGCCGTGGCCGGGCACACGCTGGCCTCCGGGGCCGCGGTGCCGGCGGGTGCGGTGCTGCTCGGGTGGGGGCTGACGGGCGCGGCGGCGGTCTGCGGGGGGCGGCGGGAGCGCTCGCTGTCCACGATCACCGGCGCGCTGGGCGCGGCCCAACTGGGACTGCACCTGCTCTTCCACCTCGCGCAGGGGGCGGGGGCGCCGGGGATGGCCGGCATGCCGGGGATGTCGTCGATGCCCGCCATGCCTGGTATGCCGTCAGCCGCCGCCCCGGTGGCGCCGCACGCGCTCGGCTGGGCCCATGCGCTGCTGCTCGGCCTCAGCCCCGCCATGCTGGCCGCTCACCTGGTGGCGACCGTGCTGGCGGGCTGGTGGCTGCGCCAGGGGGAGGCGGCGATCTGGCGGTTGGTCCGCCTCACCGCGCGGGCCGCCGTCACCACCGCCGGGGCCTGGGCGGTGGCGCCGCGCCGGCTGCTCGCGCTCTGCGCCGCGCTGCGCGAGGGTCTCGGGGCGCGGTGGCGAGGGGCGACGCGGGCGGTCGTCCGCTGCGGCGAGCCGGCGTCGCGGCCGGCCTCGACACTACTGCGGCACTCGGTGATCAGACGGGGACCACCCGGCGGACCGGTCGGCTTCCGACCCCTCCGCCTGACCTGATCACACCTCCGCACGCACCGCCGCCCACCAGGGCAGGCGTCAGCGTGCCATGTCCCAGTACGGAGAACACATCATCATGCGCAGGTCTCCGCAGTCCCGTTCGGGCCACTCCCGTTCCGGCCAGTCCCGCTCCCGTCGCGCCGCCGCTGTTGCCGCGCTGGCCGGCGCCGCCGTGCTGCTGGTCGCCGGGCCCGCCTCCGCGCACGTCACCGTCCAGCCGCCGAGCGTCTCGAAGGACGCCACCGACCAGACGTTCGCGTTCCGGGTGCCCAACGAGGAGGACAACGCCAACACGGTGAAGGTCGAGGTCGACTTCCCGACCGACACCCCGATCCCCTCGGCGCTGGTCGCCCCCGTGCCCGGCTGGACCGACCAGATCCAGACGGTCAAGCTCGCCACCCCGATCCACACCGACGACGGCGACATCACCGACGTCGTCTCGCAGATCGTCTGGACCGGCGGGCAGATCACGCCGAACCACTACCAGGACTTCACCGTCGACTTCGGCGCGCTGCCCGACGGCACCGACCAGGTGGTGTTCAAGGCGCTGCAGACGTACAGCGACGGGAACATCGTGCGCTGGATCGACCTGCAGAAGCCGGGCCAGCCCGAGCCCGAGCACCCGGCGCCGGTGCTGAAGCTCACCAGCACCCCCGCCGCCACGACCAGCACCACCGTGGCTGCGCCGAAGAGCGACAGTGACTCCACCGCTCGTGCGCTCGGCATCGCGGGCATCGTGGTCGGCGTGCTCGGCGCGGTGGTCGGCGCCGTGCTCGGCCGCCGTGGCAACGGCGGCAGCGGTACGGCCGCGGCCTGACAGCAGGGGCGGGTGCGGGCGGCCGATCCGGTCCGCCCGCACCCGCCCTCGCGTTCACCCCGTACCAGGCGAACTCAGGACCCGAACTGTCGCCGCAGCAGGGCGTCGAAGACGCGGGCACCGAGCAGCCGCCGGGTCTGCACCAGCACCATGGCGGCCGGGGTGACCACGTAGCGTGACCGCGGCCGGGCCGCCAGCACGGCGTGCTCGATCGCCCGGGCCACCGCCGCCGGCTCGCCGGCGATCAGCCGGTTGCGGTAGGCGGTGGCGAACAGCCGCCCGTTCGCGGCGGTCAGTGCGCCGTACGGGCCGTCCGGGACGGCGGAGTCCGCCAGGGTGGCGGCGGCGGTGTCGCCGAAGGACGTGCGGATCACCCCGGGTTCGATCAGGCTCACCTTGATCCCGAACGGCGCCACCTCGAAGCGCAGCGCGTCGCTGAGCGCCTCCAGTGCGTACTTGCTGGCGTGGTAGTAACCGCCGACCGGGAAGACCAGCCGCCCGCCCATCGAGCCGACGTTGACGATCCGGCCCCGGCCCGCCGCGCGCATCCCCGGCAGCACCAGCTGGGTCAGCCGGGCCGGGCCGAACAGGTTGGTCTCGAACTGCCGGCGGACCGCGTCCAGACCGGCCTCCTCGATCGCGCCGTACGCTCCGTAGCCGGCGTTGTTGACCAGCACGCCCACCGAGCCGTGGGCCCGCTCGATCCTGCGGACGGCGGCGGCCATCGACTCCTCGTCGGTGACGTCCAGGGCCTGCGTGTGCGCCCCGGCCTGGGCCAGACCGGCGAGCGTCTCGGGGCGGCGGGCGGTGGCGTAGACGGTCAGCTCACGGCGGCGGGTCAGCCGCTGGGCGGTGGCGTGGCCGATGCCGGAGGAGGTGCCGGTGATCAGGACGGCGGTGGTCATGCTGCTCCTCCTGGTGCTGCTCGGGGTGGCGGGCGTCGCGCACGGCGGCGGGCGGTCGCCGTCAGGGGCGGGCCAGGCGGCGTTCACCGGCGGCGCCGGCCTCGTAGGGCAGCTCGTAGTGCGCGAAGACGGCCGGTTCATCCTCGGCCGGCAGGACGCCGTCGGTGTCGATCGACGGGGAGTCCCTGACCAGGTTCCGCGGGTAGCGCACCTTCAGGTAGCCCGGCCCGACCGTGGCACCGGTGAGCGGGACGAACGCCAGCCGGCGCCGGGTCGGCATGCCGACGGTGACGGTGGCGAAGGCCGGCAGATCGCTGCGCGTGTCGACGTAGATCGCCTCCAGCGGACCGATCTTGCGGCCCTCCGGGTCGACCACGTCGTGGCCTCGCCACTCCCTGATGTCCTCGGGCTCGAACACCTTGCCACCCTCCTCGTCGCGGACGGCCGGACCGGCCGGACCGACCGTTCCATCGTCACGCGCCCGCGCCCGGGTGGCGCGCGGAAGCGCGCGGCGGCTCCTGGGCGCGCAACAGTCGGCGCCGTGCAACACACCCGGCAGCGGGGAGCCGTTCCGGTGCGCGGGCGCGGCGGGCGCTAATGGCGGTACGGCCCGCGGAACCCTCCGCCGGCCGGCCGTGACTCCCCACTCCGCGCAGCGCGGTGTCCCGTCCCGTGAAGGAACGTCATGTCCAGCCAGGTGCACCCCGTCCTCGCGCGGGTCCTCGTCTCCGCCTTCCAGCTGCCCGCCGAAGCGCTGGTGCCGACCGCGACGCTGGAGGAACTCGGCCTCGACTCGCTGGCCGTCGTGGAGCTCAGCGACATCCTCGCCGAGGAGTTCGACCTCGCCATCGCCGACGGCGAGTTGGCCGGTGCCGCCTCGCTGGGGCGGATCGGCGACCTGCTCGGCGAGCTGTCCGGCGCCGTGCCCGAGCACGACGCCAAGGCGCAGCTGCCGTGACCGCGACCCCCGTCACGACTGCCGCGACCGCCGCGACCGCGGGGAACGCCGAGATCGCCGTCACCGGGCTCGGGGTGGTCAGCCCCGCCGGGATCGGTGCCGAGGCCTGCTGGCGCCGGGTCTGCCTGGGGGCGCCGACCGCCGCCGTCGATCCCGAGCTGCGCGGCCTGCGGCCGGACTTCTCCTGCCGGGTGCCGACGTTCGACGCGGTCGGGCGGCTCGGTGCCGCCCTGGCCAGGCGGACCGACCGGTTCACCCAGTTCGCGCTGCTCGCCGCCCAGGAGGCCGTCACCCAGGCCGGCCACGACCCGGCGGGCTGGGACGCCACCCGGGTCGCCGTGGTCACCGGCTCCGCCTTCGGCGGGGTGGGCACGCTGGTCCGGCAGGCCGGGCTGCTCGCCGAGCACGGTGCCGGACGGGTCTCGCCGCTCACCGTGCCGCTGGTGATGGCCAACATGAGTGCCGGGCAGCTCTCCGCCGCGCTCGGCGTGCGCGGGCCCAGCCTGGCCGTCGCCACCGCGTGCGCCTCGGGTGCCACCGCGATCGGGGTGGCTCGCGACCTGCTGCGCTCCGGCGCCTGCGATGTGGCGCTGGCCGGCGGCACGGAGGCGGCCGTCGACCGGCTGACCGCCGCCGCCTTCGCCCGGCTGGACGCGCTGGCGCCGCTGCCCGCCAGCCAGGGCCCGGCGGCCGCCTCCCGCCCGTTCGACGCCGAGCGGCAGGGCTTCGTGCTGGCCGAGGGCGCGGCGGTGCTGGTCCTGGAGCGGCTCGCCGACGCCAAGGCACGCGGGGCGCGGGTGCTCGGCCGCCTGGTCGGGTACGGCGCCGCCGCCGACGCCCACCATCCGACCACCCCGCACCCGGCCGGGGTCGGCCTGGAACTCGCGCTGCGCCGCGCGCTGGCGGACGCGGGCGCGCGGCCGGCCGAGGTCGACCACGTCAACGCGCACGCGACCGGGACACCGCTCGGTGACCTGGCCGAGGCACGGACCCTGCACCGGCTGTTCGGCGCCGTGCCGGTCACCGCCGCCAAGGGCACCCTCGGGCACACCCTCGGCGCGGCCGGTGCGATCGAGGCCGCCCTGACCGTGCTGACGGTGGCCGAGGGGCTGATCCCGCCCACCGCCAACCTGGCCAAGCAGGACCCCGAGATCGACCTGGACGTGGTGCACGGCGCGCCGCGCCCGGCCCGGATCGGCCTCGCACTGACCGACTCGGCGGGCTTCGGCGGGCAGAACGCGGTGCTCGCCTTCGCACCGGCGTGAACGGGCCGCCGAGCGTGCTGCTGGTGCCGGGGATCGGCTCGCTGGTGCCCGGCAGCCTCGCGCCCTACGCCGACCGGTGGCAGGTGCGCGAGGTGCTGGCCGGGCTGGCGGCGCTGCCGCCGGGCGGGGCGGCGGCCGAGCTGCTCACCCGAACCGGTGCGGGAGCCGGTGCCCGAGCCGGCGCTGGACCTGGTGCCCGAGCCGGCGCTGGTGCCGCGCCGCAGTCGGACGAGGCGGTGGCCCAGCTGGCCGGCTATGCGCAGGCCGTCGCGTTCTGCGCGCTGGCCGAGCCCCGGGTGACGGTGGCACGGACGCCGCTGCTCCTCGGGCACAGCCTCGGTGAGCTCGCCGCCTTCGCCGCCGCCGGTGTGTTGACGGTCGGTGACGGGGCCCGCCTGCTGCTGGCCGGCCTGCGGCTGCGGGACGAGCTGGGGCTGCCGGCGGGCGGGCTGCTGGCGCTGCGGCTGCCGGCCGCCGCGACCCGGCGGCTGCTGGTCCGGGTTGCCCTGCCCGGGCTGGCCCTGGCCTGCGACAACGGGCCGGAGCAGTGCGTGGTCAGCGGGCCGCGCCCGGCCGTCGTGGCGCTCGCGGCGCTGGTCCGGGCCGAGGCCGTCCGGTGCAGCCTGCTGCCCACCGGCACGCTCTTCCACAGCCCCGAGCTGGCGCCGGTGGCGCGAGGGGTCCGGGCGCTGGCCGGGACGGTGGAGTTCCGGACGCCCCGAGTGCGGGTGCACGACCCGCTGACCGGCCGGGAGTACCGGTCGGCGGCCGAGTTCCGGGACGGCGTCACCCACCACCTGGTGCGCCCGGTGCCGTTCCGCTGCTGCGTGGCCCGGCTGCGGGCGGCGGGCGTCGCCGACTTCGTGGAGGCGGGGCCACGGGCGCTGCTCGGCCGGCTGGTGGCCGGGCAGCGCGGCGCGGCGGGGTGCGTCAGGCCGGGCTGAGAAGCTGCGGCGCGCGGCCTGCGGCGCGTGGCCTGAGGCGCGTGGTCTCTGGTGCGTGGCCGCTGGCGCGTCGTCAGGCCGGGCCGAACGGGCTGGGCGGCTTGGGGATGCCGGACAGACCGCCGTCGGGGACCGAGACGCCGCCGTCCAGCAGCAGGGCCTGGCCGGTCAGGTAGCCGGCGGCGGGGGAGGCCAGGAAGAGCGCGGCGGCGGCCACCTCCTCGGGGTCGGCCCAGCGGCCGAGCGGGACGTGGGCCAGTAGCCAGTCGCTGAGCGGGCCGTTGGTGTGCGCGAAGGCCGTCATGTCGGTGCGGGTCCACCCCGGGCAGAGCGCGTTCACCCGGATGCCCTGGCGGGCCCAGCCGACCGCCAGGCTGCGGGCCAGTGAGATCTGGGCGGCCTTGGACGCCGCGTACGCCTCCATCATGGGCGTGCCGATCACCCCGGCCAGCGAGGACATCAGCACCAGGCTGGCGGTGTCCCTTGTCGTGCCCCTGGCCTCACCGCTCGCCGCGCTTGCCGCACTCGCCGCGCTCGTCGCCAGGTGCCGGTGGGCGTGGCGGCAGAGCGCCGCCGTGGCGTTCAGATTGACCGCCAGCACCTCGTCCCAGGCCTGCTGAGGCAGCAGCTGAAGCGGCGTCAGCAGCGGGGTGCCGTCCGGCAGTGAGGGCAGGATGCCGGCGTTGTGCACCACCACGTCCAGGCCGCCGAGCAGCCGGGCCGCCTCGTCGACCACCCAGCCGGGCTCGTCGGGCACGGCCAGGTCGCCGGGCACCAGCACCGCGCTGGCGCCGAGCGCCGCGACCTGCTCGGCGGTCGCCTTCAGCGCCTGCTCGCTGCGGGCGCTCAGCGCCAGCTGGGCGCCCGCCTGTGCGAAGGCGAGGGCCACCGCGCGGCCGATCCCGCGCGAGGCACCGGTGATCAGCGCGCGGGTGTGGTCGAGGCGGAAGCTGTCGAGCGTGTTCATCCGGGACTCCTCGCAGTCAGTCAGTCAGTCGGTCGGTCGGTCAGTCGGTCGGTCAGTCGGTGGCAGGGCGATGGCCGGGGCGCCGGTCCAGGTCAGCAGGGTCCTGCCCCAGGTCAGGCCGGCCCCGAAGACGCAGATCAGCACCTTGGCCCCGACGGGCAGCGCTCGCGCGGCGGCGGCCGAGGCGAGCGCGAACGGCGCCGAGGCGGCTCCGATGTTGCCGGTCCGGTCCCCGGTGACGATCAACCGATCGTCCGGGATGCCGAGTTCGGCGCCGAGCCGGCGCAGCAGCACCGGGTTGGGCTGGTGGGCGATGACGGCGTCGAGCGCGTCGAGTTTCAGCCCGTGCTCCGCCAGGCACTCGGCGACCAGGCGCGGGAAGACCGCCGTGATGAAGTCGCGCACCGCCCGGCCGTCCATCTGGATGTGATGGCCGCCGTCGGCCAGGGTGGCCGGTCCGGCGGGCCGCCGGCTGCCGCCCGCCGGGATCAGCACGTGGTGGGCGCCCCGGCCGTCCGAGCCGAGCCGGAAGCCGTGGAATCCGGCGCCCCGGGCCACCGGGCCGAGCACGGCCGCCGCCGCGCCGTCGGCGAAGAGCACGGCGGTGCCGCGATTCGCCGGGTCGATGAACTTGGAGTAGGCCTCGACACCCACCACGGCGGCGTACCCGGCCCCGGGGTCGGCGGCCAGCCAGTCGTGGGCGACCTTGGTGGCGAAGAGCCAGCCGGAGCAGGCGGCGCTCACGTCCAGCGCGGTCGCCTGCTCGGCCGCCAGCAGGGCCTGTACCCGGCAGGCGGTGGCCGGGCCCAGCTCGTCCGGCGTGGAGGTGGCGACGATCAGCAGCCCGAGATCCGCCGGGCCGATCCCGGCGGCCAGGCAGGCGGCCCGGACGGCTTGGGCGGCCAGGTCGGAGGCGGCCTGGTCGGGGGCGGCGACATGGCGCCGGCGCACCCCGGTCCGCTCGGCGATCCAGTCGGCGCTGACCCCGGCCGCGGCGGCCACCGCCTCGTTGCCGCGCACCTCGGCGGGCAGGTAGCTGCCCATGCCGAGGATGCCGATGGGCCCGCCGTCGGCCGGGCTGGGCGAGTTGGCCGGGTCCGGGGTCATCGGGCACCTCGCGACCAGTCGAGCGCGGCGACCAGCGCGGCGGGGTAGTCGGGTGCGCCGAGCGGGACGTCGGCCTGGGTGGCGCCCGGGTCGAGGGCTTCGGCGATCGCGGGCAGGACCGGGGCCAGCTGGTCGCAGAGGCGGTCCATGGCGGTGGGCAACTGCCGCACCGCCTCGGGGGTGAGCAGCCCGGTGGCGAGCAGCGGTCCGGCCAGGCGGCGGGCCTGGACCAGGCCGTGCAGTGCGGCGAGGGCGGAGAGCGGGTCGTGGGCGTCGCCCGGGACGAGCCGGTCGGTGACCGCGTCGGCTGCCAGGGCCTGGGCGGCCACCTCGCCGAGTCGCAGCGCCTGGTCCAGCAGCGGGTTCCACAGCGTCAGGCCGGTTGCCCCGTCGGCTTGGTGGCGCCGCAGGTCGGTGCGGAGCTCGACGGCCAGGCGGTGCCGCAGCGTGGCGACGGTGCCCGGCCACCAGGCCGGGTCGGTGGGGTCGGCCGGGGGTGGCGGCGGCACCGGCCCAGGCGGCTGCTCGGCCTGTGCGCGGCCGGCGTCGAGCAGGATCAGCGTGTTGTCCCCGCCTGCGTTCTCGAACGCCCGGGCCAGGCCCAGGTAGCCGGAGAGCCGGTTGACCGCGAAGAAGCCGGACACCCCGCAGCGGTGTTGGCACTCGCCGACCAGCCGCGCGGTGGCCCGGGTGGCCAGCGCCTTGTGCAGGGCCAGCGACGGGTCGACGGCCGCCCAGGGCGAGAAGGTCATGGCGTGCGGCGCCCCGGGTCCGGCCGCCGCCCGGGTACCGGCACCGGCACCGTCGGCGGCCGGGGGAGCCGCCGTCCAGCAGCCGAGCGCCGCCTGCGCCGCCCGGCGCAGCGCGAAGGCCTCGGCCAACGCCCCGATCACGGCGTGCTGCTGGGTCCGGTAGGCCAGCACCGGCGCGCCGGGCGCCAGCGAGCCGTGCGAGCGCCGGGTCGCGCTGAACCGCCAGCTGAGGACGGCGCTTCGGGCGGCCAGCGCGGCCATCGCGGACGGCAGCGTGGCCCAGAGTGCCTGGCCGACGCCCAGTGTCCGCCGCAGCCGGGCCTGGGGGCCGCCGACCGGATCGTGCAGGGTCCCGTCGGCGGCCAGCGTGGCACCGTCCCGCAGCCAGCTGCGGTACGGCAGTCGCAGGTGCTGGAACCGCACGGCGGCGTAGGGCAGCGGCAGCGCGTCGAGCGTGATCGGGGTGGAGATCGACACCCCGGGCACCCGGCGGCCCCGCTCGTCGGTGAGGTCGACCAGGAACGAGAAGACTCCCGAGTCCCGATCGCCGCAGATCAGCCGGGCGCAGACGGCGGCCTTCTGCGGCAGCCCCCGGGCGGCGACGGAGGAGAACTTGGCGGCCCGCAGGTCGGGCGTGTGCAGCGTGAACTCGCGTGCCACCGGGTCGAATCGGGCTGTGGTGCGGGTGCCCAGGTGGCTGCTCGCGTCGCCCAGCTCGGTCACCAGGAACGACCCCTTGGCGTGGGCGTGCGCGAGCTCCCCGCCGGGGTCGGCGTCGGGCGAACCCAGCAGCGCCACCGAGCCGGCGCACAGGATGTAGTGGGAGAGGAAGGTCTGGTAGAGCGGCGGGTCGGCCAGCGCCGTGGCCGCGCTGAGTGCGGCCAGCAGGGCGGGGTCGGCGAACACCTCGGCGGCCGGCGGGAGCGTGGCCGCGAGTTGACGGAGCGTCAGATGGGCGCTGAGGTCGTCGGCCAGCGGGTGCGGTTCGGCGGCGAGCCGGCGGCCTGTCAGCAGCTCGGCGAGGCGTTCACCGAGGTTCTCGGTGAGCTTCGCGGTGAGCTTCGCGGTGAGGCTCTCGGCGGGGTTCCCGGTGAGGCGCTCGGTGAGCTGCTCGGTGAGATTCGTGGTGGGCTTCGTGGCGAGGCTCTCGACCGGCTTCCCGGTGCGTTCGAACTGGTCCATCGGATCCGGTCTTCCGCTCAGGGCTGTCTGGGCTGTCTGGGGTGTCAGGGCTGTCATGGCAGTCACGGCCGTCTTCTGCGCACGGGGTCGGTCCGCGCGGCGATGCCGCCGTCGCCGATCGGGCCGGGGGAGCCGGCGAAGTTCGACTCGGCCACCGGTGCGCGGACTTCGGCGGTCGGCAGCACGCGTCGGACGCTGCCGCTGAGCGCCTGCCCGGTGCCGGTCTCCAGGACGAGCGTCCCCGGTCCGGCCGCCTGGCGCAGGACCGTTGGCACATCGGCCGGGCGGGTCAGGCAGTTCGCCAGCGCGCGCGGCAGGTCACTCGCCGGGGTGTAGGCGCGGCCGGCCACCGCCGAGTGCACGGGCAGCCGCAGCGGTGCGAACGGCAGCGAACGGGCGTAGGACTCGAACTCGGCGGCCTGCCGGTGCAGTTCCGGATGGTGCGCGCGGAACGGCAGTCGCAGTCGGGCGGTCTCGATCCCCGCCGCCCGGGCCGCCCGTTCGGCGCCGAGCAGGGCTGCCGACGGTCCGGACACCACGGTCTCGCCGGGGTCGTTGACACAGGCGACGACCACCTCGCGGGTGCCGCACCGGGCCAGCAGCGCGCGCACCCGGGGAGCCGAGGCGTGCAGCACGGTCAGTCCGCCGTCCGCGCTGTGCAGCAACTGCCCCAGTCGGCAGGAGAGTCGGGCGCCGTCCGGCACGCTCAGCGCGCCGGCGGCGGTCAGCGCGGGGAGCTCGCCGAAGCTGACCGCGAGCAGCCGGTCGGCGGGCAGGCCGCGCACGCCCAGGGTCCGGTGGACCGCCAGGCAGACGCCGAACAGGGCGAGTTGGGCCGTCCCCGGTGCCTCGGCGGCCAGCTGGGCACCGGTCGGCGGGGCGGGCCCGAGCAGCCGGGGCCCGAGTGGCCGGACCCCGAACTGCGCGCCGGCCGGATCAGCGGCGCCGAACACCTCGGCCACCGCCGCCCGCAGTTGCGGCACCGTCGCCAGCGCGCGGGCCAGCGGGGAGAGCGGGAAGTCGCCCTGGCCGGGGAAGGTGTGGACGATCGGCCGCCGGACCGCGTGGCCACCGGGTCTGGGCATGGCGACCGCTCCTTCGGGTGCGGGGTTGGCCGGGCTGATGTCGCCCAGCCAACAGCAGCCTCGCGGTGCCGGCGAGACGGGAGCCCGGGTGGGGGTGTTGAACGCGGGTGAGTGTTGCGCAAGCTGTGCTGACGGCCCGTCAGGCCGCCTCGCCCCGGCGCACCGCCGGATCGCCGACGTGGTGACTCTCAGCGGTGCACGCCGTCCGTTCCCCTCGCGCGCCGCTCGCGCCGTGCTCCCTGCAGGTACCACCCTGGGGTATCGGGCGGAGCATGCCGACCGTCCCCCGCCGACCGGCTTGAGGAGATCAGCGATGACCGGCACCCGGGCTCCCAACCAGTACCTGCGCGCGCTGCTGACCGAAGCCGGGTGGAGCGGTGCGGAGTTGGCCCGCGCCGTGAACCGGGCCGGGGCGGCCGACGGCCACCGGTTCCGCTACGACCGCACCGCCGTCGCACACTGGCTCAGTGGCTCCTGCCCCGCCGCGCCCGTCCCGGCGCTGGTGGCCGAGGTGCTCTCCCGCGCGCTCGGCCGGCCGGTCACGGTGGCGGACACCCGGCTGGCCCGCCAGCCCGTCCGCACCCCGGGCCGAACCGAGCCGCCTGCCAGGGGTGCTGGGCAGGGGGCCGCCGAACCGCTCGGTGCGCAGCTGGCCCGACTGGCGGAAGCCGTCGCGGAGTCACCCGGCAGCACGGGTCCGGTCTACTCGCTCGCCCGCCGCCTGGTGCCCGCCTACCCCGCCCCGCCCGGAACCCGGCCGCTGCTGCCGTCCGCCGTACCCGGGGCGGCGGCCTCGCCGGGCGCGGCCCGGGTCGGTCGCGCCCAGCTGCGAGTGGCCCGGGAGTTGACGGCGTTCCTGCTCGCCGCCGAGGAGTCGCTGGGTGCCGCCTCCTGCCGTCCGGTGCTGTCCGGCCTGCTGGCCAGGGTGCTGCCCGAGTGGCTACGGGCCCCGGCCGCTCCCGCAGTGCGGCGCGAACTGCTGCTCTGCACCAGCCGGTTGTCCTATCTGGCCGGGTTCAGCTGCTTCGACAGCCGACGGCAGGGGGCGGCCCAGGCCTACTATCGGCTGGCCGGGGAACTGGCCGCCGAGGCGGCCGACCCCTGGCTGCACGCCACCGCGCTGCGCGGCCTGAGCGTGCAGGCCCACTACCTCGGCCGCCGTCGCTACGCGCGCGAACTGGCGGACGCCGCCGGTGCTCACCTGTCCGTTCTGACGTATCGTCAGCGAGCCTTCGTGCTCGGCCAGCAGGCGCTGGGCGCCGCCGACTGCGGTGACCGGGCGGCCGCCTTCGCCCACCTCGGCCGGGCCCAGCAGTGCCTGGAACGGGCAGAGCCCCCGGCGCCGGACCTCGGCGCCTACCACTGGTCCGCCTATGCCCACCAGGAGGCCGAGATGCTCGCCGCGCTCGGCGACACCGAAGGCGCGATCCGCGCACTGACCCGCTCGGTGCGCGAACGCCCGCCCGCCGAGCGCCGCGCGCGTGCCGTCACCAACGCCCGCCTGGCCGGGCTCCTCCTCGACCGTGGGCAGCTCGACCACGCCTGTGTGCGCTGGCACGCCGTGCTGGACGACTACCCCCTGCTCAGCTCCGTCCGCCTGCGCACCGCCGTCAGCGCGATGCGCACCAGGCTGCGCCCGCACTCGGGGAGTTCGGCGGTGCGGGTGCTGCTGAGCCGGGCGGCGACGGTGGCTGGAGGGGGGTTTGACGACAGGTCCTAGAGTGGCCGCATGACGCGATTCGAGGGTTGTGGGGCGCTGGTGACCGGCGCGGGACAAGGGATCGGGGAAGCGACCGCGCGGCGGCTGGCAGCGGAGGGCGCGGGCGTGCTGGTCGTCGACCGGGAGGCGGAGCGGGCCGAGCGGGTGGCGCTGTCGATCCGTCAGGAGGGCGGCACGGCAGCGGCGTTCACCTGCGAGGTGGACGAGCGCGAGCAGGTCGGGGCGGC
This sequence comes from Kitasatospora sp. NBC_01266, assembly GCF_036242395.1. NCBI lineage: Bacteria > Bacillati > Actinomycetota > Actinomycetes > Kitasatosporales > Streptomycetaceae > Kitasatospora > Kitasatospora sp. NBC_01266. The sequence goes on from NZ_CP108458.1 coordinate 8,173,422, forward strand.
GGTGGCCGAGGCCGTGCGGGTGTTCGGCGGCCTGGCCGTGTTGGTCAACAACACCTATGCGTACCACCAGGAGCCGGCCCGCTTCGAGGAGCACGAGGACGAGGCCTGGTACGCGGACTTCGAGGGCTGCGTGCACGGCGCCTTCCGGTGCGTCCGGGCGGCGGTGCCGCACCTGGTGGCGGCCGGTGGGCGGGGCGCGATCGTCAACATCGGCTCGGTGAACGCCGAACGCCACTTCGGCGGGCACGGCTACAGCGCGGCCAAGGCCGCGCTGGCCTCGTTCACCCGCACCCTCGCCGTCGACCTGGCGCCCAGGGGAGTGCGGGTCAACCTGGTGGAACCGGGCACGATCGCCACCAGCACCTGGGACGACCGCCCCGAGGTGCTGCGGCGCGCGGCGACCCAGTACCCGCTGGGGCGGGTCGGCACCCCGCAGGACGTCGCCGGGGCCGTGGCCTTCCTCGCCTCGCCGGACGCGGCCTGGATCACCGGTGTCACGCTGCCGGTGGACGGCGGGCTGCTGGTGAGCAACCTGGGCCTGAACCGGGCGATGCGGGCGGAGTGAGGCGGGGGCGGCGGCTCAGTTGAGGCACCGGTTCAGAAGAGCGTCTGCTGCGCGCCGGTCGGTGCCGGGCGGCGCCGCTCGGCCAGTCGCAGCCCGGCGCACGGGGCGTCCTGGCCGGCGGTGAGGGTCCAGCCGACCAGGTGGCGGGTGTCCAGCAGGAGCGGTGGGAGGCCGGGGGTGTCGAGGAGGAGATGCCGGCCGATCGGCGCGCGCAGCTCGCCGCTGAGCGTCGCGCCCTCGGTGAGGGCGGTGATCTCGCGGTAGACCGGCGGGGCGCCCGCCGTCAGCCCGAAGAGCGGGCGCTGGTCGACCACCGGGTGGTCCAGGTAGCGGTCGAGGGCTTGGCCGGCCAGCAGCTCCAGGGCCCGGGTGCGGCCGGCGGCCAGCTCCTGGTGCGCGGTGCGCTGCTCGGGCAGGTGCCACCAGTGCTCGACCTTGGTTCGCACCGGCAAGCGCTCGCGGGCGATCCCGGCGCCGGAGACGGTGAGTTCGGCGCGTCGCACGGCCGGCAGCGAGCCGCCGCCGAGGAAGGTGAACGCGATCGCCGCCTGCTCGGCCAGCCGGTTGGTGCCCCGGTGGGCACCGGTGAGGCCGACCTTGAGCAGGCCGCTGCCGAACCAGGCCAGGTAGAGCCGGTAGCTGCGGCCGTCGTCCAGCACCTGGTCGCGGGCCAGCCGCAGGCCGTGGTCCGCGCTCTGGCAGGCCGGGCACTGGGCGCTGCGGCCGGCCGGCTCGACGGTGGCGCCGTGCGGGCACGGCCGCTGCCCGACCGCGCTGCCGAGCCAGGCGCCCACGCACCGCCGCGGACCGAGCAGGCGCCAGCTGACCCGGGCGCCGGCGGTCAGTTCGCGCAGGTGCTCGCGGGTGCCGCAGGTGGCGGGCAGCGTCGCGCGGGCGCCCTCCCAGCGCAGCCCGTGGGCGAGCCAGCCGCTCATCGGTCCTACCGCCTCTCTCCGTGGTGTCATGCGACCAGGTGCGGTGAGTGCTCTCCTGGACCGGGCGAGGCTACCGCGCCGCACTGACAACTCCGTTCGGGCCCGCACGCTGCTACGCTGTCGAACATGAGCTTCCTGAAGCACGCCGCACAGACGACGACGCCGGACCAAGTCCCGGCGCGCTGACAGCTGCTTCTGTCCGACCAGCCCCGGGGCGAGTGCCCCGGGGCTTCGTCGTACCGGCACTCGCTCCGCTACCACCGCGAGGAGTGCCCACCATGAACGACCACGCGCAGCACCAGGCCAGTGACCAGGCGCAGCACCAGGCCGGTGACCAGCCGACCGGCCACCGCCCCGACCACCGAAAGCTCGGCCGCGAGCTGGAGCTGTTCGACACCGACCCGCTGATCGGCGCCGGCCTGCCCTACTGGCCACCGGCGGGGGCGGCCGTCCGGCACGCGCTCGAGGAGTACGTGCGCGAGCTGGAGCGCCGGGCGGGCTACCGGCACGTCTACTCGCCGGTGCTCGGGAAGCGGGAGTTGTACGAGATCTCCGGTCACTGGTCGCACTATCGCGAGGACATGTTCCCGCCGATGGTGCTGGGCGGCGACGAGCTGGTGCTGCGGCCCAGCCTCTGTCCGCACCACGCGGTGATCTTCCGCTCCCGGGCCCGCAGTTACCGCGAACTGCCGTTGCGGATGGCCGAGCTGGGCGGGATGTACCGCTCGGAGCGGTCCGGGGTGCTGGGCGGGCTGACCCGGGTGCGGTCGATCCAGCTGAACGACGCGCACATCTTCTGCACCCTCGACCAGGTCGCCGAGGAGGCCGGGGCCGCGCTGGAGTTGATCCGCGAGGCCTACCGCGCGCTCGGCATCGAGGCGGCGCGCTACCGCCTCTCGCTCCCCGGCGCGGGCAGCAAGTACGTCGCCGACCCGGCGATGTGGCAGCGCGCCGCGGAGTTGCTGGTCGGCGTGCTGGAGCAGGCCGGGATCGACTACGAGAGCGAGGAGGGCGAAGCCGCCTTCTACGGCCCGAAGATCGACGTGCAGATCGCCGACCCGGCCGGACGGGAGGCGACCCTCTCCACCATCCAGGTCGACTTCCACCAGCCCGCGCGGTTCGACCTGCGCTACATCGGCTCCGACGGCGCCAGGCACCGACCGGTGATGGTGCACCGCGCGGTGATCGGCAGCGTCGAACGGGCGGTGGCGCACCTGATCGAGCAGCACGCGGGTGCCTTCCCCGCCTGGCTGGCGCCGGTGCACCTGGTCGCGCTGCCGGTCGGCGACGCCGAGGTCCCGGCCGCCGCGGCGCTGGTCGACCGATGCCTGGCGGCAGGGCTGCGCGCCGAGTTGGCGTACCCCGAGGAGGGCAGCCTCGGGGCCCGGATCCGGGCGGCCCGGCTGGTGCCTTACCAGGCGGTGATCGGTCGGCGCGAGGCCGCCGCGCAGCTGGTCGCGCCGCGCCTGCGGGACGGGCGCCGGCCGCAGGTGCTGCCGGTGGCCGAACTGGTGTCCCGGATCGGGGCGGTGGTGGCGGCACGGCGCGGTGAGCTGTGGGCCGACGCGGTCGGGTGAGCCGTGGGTCGATGCGGCTGGTCGGGCAGATGATCTGACGGATCATCAGCTGTCTTCCCAGGTCGGCGAGTCGGCGGTTTCCGGTCGGTGCCGGGTGCGAGGCTGGGCGGCGCCAGGAACCATGCGTACGCCAGTGTCTGTTGAGAGGAGAGGTGCTGTGCTCACCACCGACTTCGTGCCCGGCTCCCCGTGTTGGATCGATCTCGGCGCGCCCGACGTCGCCGCCGCCGGCGCGTTCTACAGCGCCGTGTTCGGCTGGGCGGTCGAGTCCTTCGGCCCGGAGGCGGACGGCTTCAGCTTCTTCCGGGTGGACGGCAAGGCCGTGGGTGCCGTCGGCCGGCTCACCGAGCCGGGCGCCCGCTCGGCCTGGACGGTCTACTTCAGTACCGCTGAACTGGACGCGCTCGCCGAGGCCGTCCGCCAGGCGGGCGGCATCGTGCGGGTCGCCCCGGCGGAGGTCGGCAAGGAGGGGCGGCTCGCGCAGTTCACCGACCCGCAGGGCGGCCGGTTCGCGGCCTGGCAGGCGAGCGAGATGGCGGGCCTGGAGCTCACCGACGCGCCCGGCAGCCTCTGTTGGACCGAGCTGTACACCACCGACGCGGCCGCCGCCAAGCAGTTCTACGGCGGCCTCTTCGGCTGGCAGAGCAGCGACGTCGCGATGCCCGGCGGCGAGGGCACCTACTCGCTGCTGACCCCGGCCGGCCTGCCGCCGGAGCGGCAGTTCGGCGGCCTGCTGGAGCTGGCGCCGGAGGACCTCGCGCTGACCGGTGGCCTGCCCTACTGGCACCCCGTCTTCACGGTGGCCGACTGCGACGCCACCCTCGCCAAGGCCACCGCGAACGGCGGCACCCTCCAGATGGGTCCGGTCGACGCCCCGGGGATCGGCCGGATGGCGATCTGCGTCGACCCGGCGGGCGCCGACTTCGTCCTGCTCACCCCGCCGAAGGAGTGAGACGCGCCCCGGGTCCCGGCCGCTGACGGAGCCTCACAGCTCCGGTGCCAGCCGCGCCCAGGGGCGTTCGGCCTCCAGCTGGGCGGCGAGCGCGAGCAGGGTGCCCTCGCTGCCCAGCGGGCCGACGAACTGCACACCCAGCGGCAGGCCGTCCGGCGTCCGGTAGGTCGGCACGCTCATCGCCGGCCGGCCGGTGAGGTTGGCCAGCTGGGTGTACGGCGTGGCCGAGAGGTTGGCGATCACGGCGCGTTCCCAGGCCTTGGTACCGACCAGGGTGCCCAGTAGCCCCAGCCGCAGCAGCACCTTGGCCACCGCGCGCACCGGCCGGGGCGTGTCGAGTTCGCCGATCCGCACGGGGGGCCGGGCCAGCGTCGGGGTGAGCAGCAGGTCGTAGCGGGTGTGGAAGGCGGCCAGCTCGCGGTTGTAGGTGTTCCAGCGCTGGTAGGTGGTGTAGTAGTCGGGGGCCCGCAGGGCGCGCCCGGCGGCGGCCAGCAGATGGGTGTCCAGCTCGAAGCCCTCGTGCCCAGCGCCGGTGGTGCGGCGGATCTCGGCCACCGTGTGGGCGGTCTGGACGCACCACATGGAGAGGAAGTCGAGCGCGAGGCGGTACTCGTCGATGCCGGTCTCGGCGGGCTCGACCTCGTGGCCGAGCGCGCCGAGCAGCCTGGCCGCGTCCTCGACGGCGGCCACGGCCTGCGGGTGAACCTCGGTGCCCAGCGGGGAGCGGGTGCTGAAGCCGATCCGCAGGCGTTCGGGCGTCCGGCGGGCGAGTTCGGCGTACGGCGCGGCGGGCCGGGCAGTGAGGTAGGGGCCACCCGGGTCCGGCGTGCCGGTGAGCACGTCGAGCATCGCCGCCGAGTCGCGCACGCTGCGCGAGAGCACGCCGTCGGTCGCGGCGCCCATCAGATGCTCGGCGGCCAGCGGGCCGGCCGGGACCAGGCCGCGCCCCGGCTTGAGGCCGAAGAGCCCGCAGCAGGCCGCCGGGATCCGGATCGAGCCGCCACCGTCGTTCGCGCCCGCCATCGGCACGACGCCGGCGGCCACGGCGGCCGCCGAGCCGCCGGAGGAGCCGCCGGGGGTGCGGGCCAGGTCCCACGGGTTGCGGGTCGGGCCGTTCGCCTCCGGCTCGGTGATGCCCTTGGCACCGAACTCCGGGGTGTTGGTCTTGCCGAAGACCACCAGTCCGGCCGCCAGCCAGCGGCTCACCACCTCGCTGTGCCGCTCGGCGGGGCGGTCCCGCAGCGCCCGGCAGCCGCTGCCGGTGGGCAGCCCGGCGTAGTCCTGCATCAGGTCCTTGAGCAGGAACGGCACCCCCGCGAACGGCCCGGTCAGCTCCTGGCCGGCGCGGCTCCTGGCCGGCTCGTGCATCGGCGTCACGATGGCGTTCAGCCTGCCGTTGACGGCCTCGGCCCGGGCGATCGCCAGCTCGAGCAGCTCGGTCGCGCTCACCTCACCGGCCGCGACCAGCCCGGCCAGGCCTGTGGCGTCGTGGCTGCGGTACTCGGTGTAGTCCACTGGGCGGTCCTCCGGGAGGGACGGTGCGGCACGGGCGGGAAGGCGGGCGCGAGACGGTGACGGGTGGTCGGGCTGTCGGGGCATCGGGTCATCGGGCTGTCGGGGATCGTACGCGTGGCCCGCCGCCCGCCGGAAAGGGGCCCTGGGCCGGGCAGGTTCGTCAGGACGCCGGCTCGGTGGTGCCCTGCGCCCGGGCCAGCCAGGGCACCAGCAGCTGTGCCCGCAGCCGACTGGCGGCGGCCGGCCCCGGCCGGCCGCCGCGCCCGGGTGCGGCTCAGTCGCTCAGCACGGCCAGTTCGAGGCCGCGCAGGCGCGCGGGGTCGGCGATCACCTGGTAGCCGGTGATCAAGTCGTCCTCGGTGGTGAAGGTTAGCGTGAGCAGCAACCGGCCGTGCGGGGCGACCACCAGGCCGACGGCGCCGTCGACCAGCGCCACCGCCGCGAACCGCGCGCGCCGGCCGAAGACCAGCGTCCCCCGCGCCACCTCCAGCGCCCCGCGCACCAGCTGTGCCCCGCCCGCCGGCAGTGCGGCGGGGTCGGCCCGGCGCACCACGTCGGGGGCCAGCAGCGCGAGCAGCGTGTCCAGGTCACCACCCCGGGAGGCGGCCAGGAACGCCTCGACCACCCGTCGCTGGCGGGCCAGTTCGGTCGGCGGCGCGGCCGGGGTGCCCTGGACGCGCTGCCGGGCCCGGCTGGCGAGCTTCTTGGCGGCCACCGGAGTCCGCTCCACGATCGGTGCGATCTGGTCGAACGGCACGGCGAACAGGTCGTGCAGCACGAAGGCCACCCGCTCCGCCGGGCCCAGCCGGTCCAGCACCACCAGCAGCGCGCGGCCGACCGAGTCGAGCAGCAGCGCCTCGTGCTCCGGGTCACCGCCGTCGGTGGCCTCGGCGACCCGGTCGGCGGTCGGCTGGTCGACCAGTTCCTCGCGGCGGGCGGCGCGCGAGCGCAGCAGGTCGAGGCAGACCCGTGAGACGACGGTCCGCAGCCAGGCCGCGAGGTTCTGGATCTGGTCGGCCTCGGCGCGGCTGAGCCGCAGCCAGGCCTCCTGCACCGCGTCCTCCGCCTCGGCGGCCGAGCCGAGCATCCGGAACGCCACGGCGCGCAGCGGTCCGCGCTCCGCCTCGAAGCGGTCGGCCAGGATCTCCTGCTGGTCCATCGGTCACCTTTTCTCGCAGTGGTTCGTCGCTGTACTGACGGACGCAAGTCAACCTAGGTGACAGGGAGATCCCATGACCGGCCTGCTTCTTCACGTGGATTCCAGCATCGGTACCGCCGAGGAGTCGGTCAGCCGGCGGCTGACCGCGCTCTTCGCGCAGACCTGGCGGGCGCGGCACGGCGCGGCCGACCACCGCTACCGGGACCTGGCCGCCGACCCGGTGCCGCTGCTCGGCCCGGCCTACGGGCGGCTCGGCAGGCGGGTGGACGAGCACGGTCGGGTCGCGCCGGCGAAGGTGGCCGCGCTGGTCGAGGGCCCGGCCGAGGAGCGCGAGTGGGCGCTGACCCGGCCGCTGATCGACGAGGTGCTCGCCGCCGGCACCGTGCTGCTCGGCGTGCCGATGTACAACTTCGCGATCCCGGCCGGGCTGAAGGCCTGGATCGACCGGATCACCTTCCCCGGCGCCTTCACCGACCCCGACTCCGGCGAGAGCCGGCTGCGCGGCACCCGGGTGGTGGTGGTCACCGCGCGTGGCGGCGGCTACGGGCCGGGGACGCCGCGCGAGGCCTTCGACTTCCAGACGCCCTACCTGCGGGCGTACTTCGGCAGCCTCGGAGTGGCCGAGTCGAACCTGCACTTCGTGCACGCCGAGCTGACCCGGGCGGCGGCACTGCCCGCGCTGGCGCCCTACCGCGAGCTGGGTGCGGCCTCGCTGACGGCGGCCCAGGAGGCGGTGCTGGAACTGGCCGCGCTCTGAGTCGGCACGCTGCCATGGACACCTGCGAACCGTCCGCAGGAAGCTCGGGGCCGCCGGCAATACGCACGCGATTGCGGTTGCCGCGCTGCTGGGCCTGATCGCCGTGCCGGTAGTCCCCGTCCGACTGCCAGGTCCACCTCGCCTCGGCCAGGTGCCGAACTCCGTCGGCAGCTCCCGTCACGGCCCGCCCCTCCTGAACCGCCAGATCACCCCCGCGAACTGCTGCCGCAGCCGCTCCGGGGACGGGCCGTACCCGCCGATCGGCAGGTACGGCCCCCCGCGAACTGCTGCCGCAGCCGCTCCGGGGACGGGCCGTACCCGCCGATCGGCAGGTACGGCCCGGTGAACTCCTGGTCCGCATATGTCAGTTGCTGTCGTGTCAGACAGCCTGATCTGCCGGACCAGGCATCGCCGCTGGGCGGATCCACAGATTGACCACAACCAGATGCACGCTCCTAGGCGTAACAGTAGGCGGTCCCCTCGGCATACCAGGTGCCGTTGGCCTGCTCGCCGGTCTGCTCGTTGGTGATGCCGGCCAGGCAGTCCTGCTGCTGCATTTCTGCCATCATGGCCTGAACCGCGGCAGCCTGCGTGGGGCCGTAAGCGATGAAGGAGCCCTGCTTGGGCGGGCCCCCAATCGGCTGCGCCGATGCCACACCAGCGAGCGAGACGCTCGCGAGCAGTGCCGCCGCGACGACGGTCGCGGCCTTCTTGAACATCATGGATGCCTCCACGGATCGTCGATGAGGGTGTCGTCGATACCTGCGCTCGGCAGCATGGCATCAACTGTGGTCGACCGCCAGAGGGTGGAAGTTCATACCAGCTAAGACTTGTGATGCTCCGTCACCTCTTGCCCGACGTTGGCCGTCCACCGTCCTGGCCCCTCTCGCCGAGGGCATCGTGCGACGCGCCGATGTTTTGCCGGCCGGATGCTCGCGACCCGGTCCACCGCTGACGCCGACCATGCGGGCTGTCGTCCAGGGCGTCGCGGTGTTCCCCGGTGCAGCGATCCCGTACGCGTACCGATCTGTTGGCAGTAAGGCAGGCGCCCGTCAGGCTTCGTCCTGGTCGACGCGCTCGATCTCGGCCAGGAGGGTCAGCCCGGTGGCGTCGCGGCGGACGGTGAGGGTCTTCACCTCGGCGTGGGCCGCGGCGTGGACCACGGCGGTGATGTCCTCCTCCTCGCGTTCGATCAGCGGCCAGTTGGCGCCGTACTTCATGGCGACCGCGAGCGGGTTGCCGGTGGCGATGTTCGAGAAGTAGAAGGTCCCACCGGGCCGGACCAGGCGCTTCAGGGCGGCGCGGATGAGGACCTGGGCGGGGCGCTCGTCGAGGTAGTCGAACAGGCCGCCGGCCAGCACCAGGTCGAACGGGCCCGCGTCGGCGGCGAGTTCGGCCGACCTGCGCAGGGCGTTGCCCGGGACGGTGCTGGTGTGGGCTGCGGTGTCCGCCGGGAGATCGGCCAGCGCACGGGTCAGCGCGTCGGGGTCGATGTCGTTGAGCACGATCCGGTCGCCCGGGCGCAGCAGCGCGGGATCGACGCGGCGCAGATCGGCGGCCGCGCCGGAGGCGATCAGCAGGATCCTGCGGGGCGGCCGGGATTGGCCGCCGGCCAGGCATGCCGCTATCAGCGCGGCCTGGTGGGCGATCTTGTTGTGGTGCTGCTGCGCGGCGTCGGAGTGCAGCAGGAAGTCGTCGAACGCCCGCCCCCAGCTGCCTGGTTCGCCGTCCGGGTGCCGCGCGAGCAGGTACTCGATGATCTCGAAGTCACCGGCGTAGCCGCGTGGTTGCTGCTGAGCCCGGTGGACCAGGGCGGAGGCGGACACCACGCCGGCCAGCGGCGCCAGCGCGGTGGCGAGCTCCTGCTCGCTCACCGCGGCCACCTGGGCCTGCCGCACGACGGTGGGGAAGTCGCGCAGCAGGAAGTCGGCGAAGACGGCGTGCGCCTGCTCCTCGCTCAGCTACTGGGCGGCGGGCAGGGCTTGGCAGTAGTGCTGGGCGAAGTCGGACACGCGATCCAGCGCACCATCGGCGCAGGCGAGTTCGGACGTCATGACGGGACCTTCGGTTCGGTGATCACGGACGTGGGGGCCGTGGCATCATCGCGCGCCGGGGGAGGCCCGGTGCACACCGGCCCCCGGTCACGGGGGGCGCAGTACGCCGCTGACCCGGATCAGCCCGAGACGGCCGGTGAACCCGAGCGGAGTTCCTTGAGCAACTCGCGCTCGTCGGCGCAACACCGGTAGCCGAGCCGGCTGTTGACCGCCAGCATCGGGGCGTTCGTGCTGTCGTTGGCGGTGTAGGCGTCGGTGAGACCGGCGGAGCGGGCCCGGTGCAGGGACGCGGCCTTGACGAGCTTGGCCAGGCCGCGGCGCCGGTGGGCGGGGCGGGTGTCGGTGCCGGCCGACCAGTAGCGGGTGGCGCCGTCGGTCTGGGCGAAGGTGAGGGCGGCGGGCTCGCCGTCCACCACGGCCACCGTGCTCAGCCCGTGGTCCAGGTCGGGCCGGGTCCAGCTGGTGTCGTACCACTCCTGGTAGCCCAGCGCGTCCCACGTCAGGTGGCCCGGCTCGTCCTGCGAGGCCTCGTGGAAGAGCCGGTAGACCGGGCGCGGGTCCGCCAGGTAGTCGCCGGCGGTGCGCAGTTCGACGCCGGGCGGCAGCGGTGGCACGGCCGGTAGGGGGCCGGTCAGGTCGAGGTGGTTGAAGTGGCCGGTCCGCCCCGTCCGGTAGCCGTGCCGCTCGCCGAAGGAGAGCGAGGGTGGTTCGTCGTCGGCCCAGCAGCGCACGTGGGTGACGCCCAGGGCGCGCAGGTACGCCTCGCCGGCTCCGGTGACGATGACCACCCTGACCTGCGATTCGTTCTCCATGCCGGCGATCCTCGGACCCTGCCGCCGGCGACAAGGTCAAGGCATCCAGGACACCTCACACGGAGGGTCGGTCCATCGGCTCCAGGTCGTCGAGCGCGAGTGCGTCCGGCCGGGGCACGTGTCCGAAGTCGGGATCGTCGGCCCTGACCGGGAGTTGGTTGATCACCGCCTCCAGGGCCGCCGGGAGCCGGGGCGCCAGGCCGCGGTGGCAGCGGGCCAGGATGTCGCGGCGTACGGCGTCGGGGAGCAGTGGTTGGCTGGCGCGCAGCGGGCGCGGTGGCGTCGGGCGGGCCCGGGCGGCGAGGTCGCGGGACCAGGCCAGCCAGTAGTCCGCGTCGCTCGACTCGCCCAGTCGCAGGTGGTGCAGGTGCAGGCAGTAGGCGGAGGTCCGACTCCCGGAGCCGGCCGCGAAGCGCCACCAGAACTCGGCGCCGTCGACCCGCTCGCTGGCGTAGAGCAGCGCGGCGAACACCTCGGCGCCTTCGGGGTGGATCTGCCGGCTGTTGACCAGCAGGTCCAACCCGCGTGCCGCCTCCGGGGCGTCCAGGACCAGCGCGACGACCAGACCGAGTTCGAAGGCCGCCTGCTCGTGCTCGGAGGGCAGGTTGGCCGGCGCGGCGGTGAGCCGGGCCTGGCGGGCGGTCGCGATCAGCTCCTCGTAGGGGCGGCTGGGAGCAGGGACCGAGAGCGCGGGCTCGCTCTGCGCGCCCCCCTGCGCCGTCGGGTCGGTCGCATCGGGCTCGCAGCCCAGCCACTCGGGCAGCGCCGCCGATCTGGGCCGCCGGGTCACCGCTCGGCCCGCCGATCCGGCAGTTCGCTGATCCCCAGGCGCCGGGCCAGCCGCTCGCGGGCGTGCCGCAGGTTGGAGCGGACGGTCTCCACCGGCCGGTCGAGATAGGCGGCGATCTCCTGGTCGTCCAGGTCGAGTACGTAGCGCAGGATCACCACGTCGCGTTGGCGGTCCGGCAGGGCCAGGATCGCGCTGTACAAGCCGACTTGGTCGGCCTCGCTGCGCAGGCTGTCACCGGCGAGCTCCTTGAACCGGTTGATCACCACGGCGAAGGTGGTGGCCTCGACCGTCAGCTCGTCCTGGTTCCAATCCCATTCGTTCAGCTGGGACTTGAGCAACCGCCAGGCGTAGGCGGCCGGCACCGGATGGCGCAGCGCGTGCTGCCACTGCAGGGCCAGCTCGGCGGTCATCGCCGCCACCACCATCTCGGCGTCGGCACGGTTGCCGATCCTGGTGCGCGCGAAGGCGAGCCAGGCCCGGCTGTGGAGCTCGCAGAACACCTGGTAGGAGAGCCGCAGCCGGGCATTGGCCGGGTTCTCACCGGTGTCGTCCACCGCAGGCCCTCCCGGACGCCCGGGTGTACGGCCGTCCTTGTCCATGGTCATCGGTCCTGCCTTCGTAAGGTTCTCGGCGTTCGGTCAGCGGCGCGGCCGGGCCGCCTCGGGAAGAGTGCGCTGCTCACCTTCGACGACCATCGAACCAGAGTGGGATCGTTCTGGCGCAAGACAAGAACAGTTTGTGATGTTCCGATGATCCCACTACCTGACATGGTGTCATATGCGGCTGGCAAAACTACTCTCGGGTTGTCGGGGTGGCATGGCCGCGAGTGGGTAATCATGGTGCTCGTCCAGTTGTACGGGTGGCGGCGCGCTCACCAAGGATCCGCAAGGATCCGCAAGGATCCGCAAGGATCCGCACGGACCACTGCGGGGCGGCCGTTGGGCGTCCGCGCGGCCATCCGGATCATGAAGGGGGAATCGATGACCGACTACGACGGCGTCAACCTGGAGCTGCACCGGGCGCACTCGGCCCGGATGTACGACTACTTCCTCGGCGGCGTGACCAACTTCGCCGCCGACCGCGAGGCGGCCGGCCAGGTCAAGGCCGTGATGCCCTTCGTGGAGACCACGGCCCGGGTCAACCGCGCCTTCATGCACCGCTCCACCCGGGCGTTGGCCGAGGCCGGCATCGACCAGTTCCTCGACATCGGCACCGGCATCCCCACCTCACCGAACCTTCACGAAATCGCCCAGAGCGTCAACCGCGCGGCCCGGGTGGTGTACGCGGACAACGACCCGATCGTCCTCGCGCACGCCAAGGCGCTGCTGCTCGGCACCCCCGAGGGCCGCACCACGTACGTCCAGGCCGATGTCACCGACCCGGCCGGGCTGCTCGCCTCGCCGGAGCTGCGCGACACCCTCGACTTCACTCGCCCGATAGCGCTCAGCCTCAACGCCCTGCTGCACTTCGTGCCCGACGACCGCGGCACCCACGGGATCGTGGAGCACTTCAGGGGCGCGCTGGTCTCCGGGAGCGCCCTGGTGATGACTCACGTGACGGAGGACTTCGCGCCCACCGAGGTCGCCCGGCTGGTGCAGATATACCGGTCCGCCGGCACCCCGCTGCAGGCCCGCAGCCAGGCGGAGTTCGCCCGGTTCTTCGGTGACTGGGAGCTGGCGGTGCCCGGCATCGTGCCGACCCAGCGCTGGCGGCCGGACGGCGGCGAGGGTGCGTGGGTGAGCGACGAGGAGTCCTCGGTCTACGCGGCGGTGGCGCTCAAGTCCTGAGCGGCGGACCGGTCGTGCGGACCGGCTGTCAGTTGACGGGCCATCAACTGACTTGTCATCAACTGTCCGGCGCCGGACGGCGGGCAGCCGGCGGGCAGCCGGCGCCGGACAGTTGCCTCAGGCGAGGTCGTCCAGCGAGACGAACGGGTCGTGGTGGATCCGGTGCAGCGGCACCCCGCCCCGGGCCAGCACCCGGCCGGCAGTGACGATCATCGGGGCGGGCCCGCTGAGGTAGGCGTCGTGCTGCTGCCAGGGACCGGAGTCGGCCAGCAGCTTGGGCAGGAAGGCGGCGCCGTCGCGCGCCTCCTGGTCGGCCACGGCGGCGCGCACGGTGAGCCAGCGGTGGCGCTGGGACATCCGCAGCAGGTCGTCCAGTCCGTACAGCCCCTCGGCGGTGCGGGCGCCGAGGAACACGTCCACCCGCCGCCGCAGGCCGTTCAGCGCGGCCTGCTCGATCAGCGCGCGGATCGGGGCCAGCCCGGTGCCGCCCGCGACGCAGACGATGTCCCTGGCCGAGGTCGGGTCGAGCACCATGTCGCCCTGCGGCGCGCCCAGTTGCAGCACGTCGCCGACCCTGGCGCGGTGCACCAGGGCGCCGCTGACCCGGCCGCCGGGCACCTCCTGGACGTGGAAGGTGATGGTGCCGTCGGGTCGCGGGGCGTTGGCGGGGGAGAAGTAGCGCCACAGCTTCGGCCACCACGGGGTGGTCAGGCTGGCGTACTGCCCGCCGTCGAACGGGTAGGGCTGGTCGGTCCGCACGGTCAACTCGGCGATGCCGCCGCCGTATCGGTGGTGCCCGACGATCTGGGCCGCCCAGGTGGCCGGGCGGATCAGCGCGTCGGCCTTGGCGGCCTGGTCCATCACCTCGGCGACCGTGGTGTACGCGCGGGTCCAGGCGGCGGCGGTCTCGGCGTTCCAGGCCGGGCCCGCGTAGTGCGCCAGGGTGGCCAGCAAGCACTCACCGACAGCTGCGTAATGTGCGCTCTCGGTGCCGAACTTGCGGTGGTCGCGGCCCAGGTGTTCGCAGAACCTGACCAGGTTGGCGGGGTCGTCCACCAGGTCGACGATCATCAGCAGCGCCCGCAGCAGGCGGTCGTGCTGGACGTCCATGTCGACCGGGAAGAGTTCGCGGACCTGCGGATAGCGGCCGAACAGGGTCGCGTAGAAGAAGCCCGGCAGGTTCGCGGCATGCGGTTCGACCACGGAGAGGCTGGCCCGGATCAGCGCGCTGTCGTTCGCGGCCCGGGCCGCCGACAGGTCGGTCCCGGCAGCCACCGGCGGATGCGCCGATGCGGTCGCGTGTGCCGCCGGTGCGCCCCCGGCGACCGGAGCGGGCCGCTGCGGCGGCACCACGGTGGGCGGAGGCGGCGGTGCCGGCCGTTCGCTCCCCTGAACCGCAGGTTTGTGGGCCTCGCCGGATGCGCGCTTGGCGCGGAACTTCACGGTGGAGCTCTCCTGTCCAGCTCTCCTGCCCCCGGAGCTGTCGCTGTACGGCCAGAAACGATTCGATTCTGCCCACAGCTGTGATGGGCCTGGCAAGCGGCGATGAGTGAAGCATTTGTGAAGCCCCGAGCGCCTGGTCCGGGGCGGCCCAAGTGGCCGTTCGCGGTGAACCTTTACCGCTCCCGCCGAAAATCTTCGCCTTTCCAGGAGGAGTCAATACCGGTTCGTCATGGAACTTCTCGAGGCCGGAGCCCATTCGTCCGCTCGTCCCCGCCGGGCGGTCCAACTGACGCCGCCGGGCTGATTCCCACGGTCGTCGTGCTCTTGTTCGTAGCCAATCGTAGCCGAACGCTGGCCGTGCGAAGGTCAGCTGAGTGAACCTCAGCAGAGCTGCCCCGCAGTCCCATTGGCAGCGATATGCTGCGTGGTCGTCAACTCGCCGCCGTAGTCGCCGCAGCAGTCACGGTCCGTCCGGCTGCTCCGCCCCGCCGCGCTCCGGCGGTCGGATCGGGCGCAGCCGGGCCCAGCCGCCGAACAGCGCCGCCCCGACCAGCATCGCGATGCCGACCCAGAGGTTGACGTTCACCCCGCCGGCCCGGTCCAGGTCCTCGGTGGTGGTGAAGGCGGCGCCCAGGACGGTGAGGACCGTGCCGTAGAAGGCGAAGAGCATGGCGAGGATCCAGCGCAGGTCGAGCATGGGGGAGTCCCTCTCACCAGAAGAGCACGTTGAGCACCGCCGCCAGCACCAGTGAGCCGGCGCCGAGCAGCGCGGGGTTGCGGTACCAGCCGGCGTCCTCGGCGGCGAGCGGTTCCTGCTGCGTCGTACGCGGGGTCAGCGCCCAGACCAGGCCGACGAGTTCGCGGTCCGGTTTGGGCTCGGTGACCAGTGAGACGGCGACGCTGACTGCGATGTCGAGCACGAAGGCGGCGCTGGCCGCGACGAAGCTGGGGCCCTGCCCGGACATGTGCAGCACGTGGTGCCGGTTGAGCTGATCCACCGTCACGGCCGCTGCGGTGCCGACCAGCAGGCCGATGCCGCCGGCCGCCGGGGTGGTCCGCTTCCAGAACATGCCCAGGATGAAGGTGGCGAAGAGCGGGGCGTTGAAGAAGGCGAACAGGGTCTGGAGGTAGTCCATGATGTTGTTGTAGTCACTGGCGATGAACGCCGTGCCGATCGCGATCGCGCAGCCCAGCCCGGTCACCGTGCGCCCGACCCGCAGGTAGTAGGCGTCCGGGCGGTCCTTGACCACGTACGCCTGCCACAGGTCGTAGGTGAAGACCGTGTTGAACGAGCTGACGTTGGCGGCCATCCCGGCCATGAAGGCGGCCAGCAGACCGGTGATCGCCACCCCCAGCATGCCGCTCGGCAGCAGGTCGCGGATCAGCAGCTCGATCGCGTTGTTGTAGGTCACGCCGTTGTCCAGGGTGCCGTCGCTGGCCTTGTAGGCGGCCAGCTCCGGGGAGAGCACGGCGGCCAGCATCCCGGGGATCACGATCACCAGGGCGATCAGCGCCTTCGGATAGGCGCCGATCAGCGGGGTGCGCCGGGCGGCGGACATGTTGCGGGCGGCCAGCGCGCGCTGCACCTCGGCGAAGTTGGTGGTCCAGTAGCCGAAGGAGAGCACGAAGCCGAGGCCGAAGACGATCCCGATCACCGAGAGCGCGGCGTTCTCGATCCCGGTGAGGTTGCTGCCGGGCCAGGCGTGCAGCTGCGCGGCGGCGTCGTTGTGGGTGGCCTCGATCCGCCGGGTCAGCCCGTGCCAGCCGCCGACCGTGTGCAGCCCGACCAGGGTGAGCGGCACCAGCATCGACACGATCACGAAGAACTGCATCACCTCGTTGTAGACCGCCGCCGAGAGCCCGCCCAGCGTGGTGTAGGCGAGCACGATGACGGCGGCGGCGATGATCGACACCCAGAGCGGCCAGCCCAGCAGCAGGTTGACCACGGTGGCCAGCGCGTAGAGGTTGACCCCGGCGATCAGCACCTGGGCGACCGCGAAGCTGAGCCCGTTGACCAGGTGCGCGAACCTGCCGAAGCGGCGCAGCAGGAACTCGGGGACGCTGCGCACCTTCGAGCCGTAGTAGAACGGCATCATCACCAGGCCGAGGAAGACCATGGCCGGGATCGCGCCGATCCAGTAGTAGTGGAAGGTCGGGACGCCGAACTGCGCGCCGTTGGCGGTCATGCCGAAGATCTCGACCGCCCCGAGGTTGGCGGAGATGAACGCCAGCCCGGTCACCCAGGCGGGCAGCGAACGGCCGGACAGGAAGAAGTCGAGGCTGGAGGAGACCGACCGCCGGGCGAGCGCGCCGATGCCGAGCACCACGGCGAAGTAGACGGCGAGCAGGACGTAGTCGATCGGCCGGGCGTCCAGCCGCAGCTGCGTGCTGGCCAGTTGGCCGATCGCCGACTGGCCGGTGATCGACTGGCAGATGGCCGGGTGGCCGATGGTCGAGTGGTACGCGGCCGGGTTGGCCATCAGTGCCTCACCCCCTCAGGCGTCCCGTTGTAGCAGTGGGCGAAGGCGTCCCGAGCGTCCCGTCACCCGTGGGTGGGCGTGTCCGTTGGGCCGGACGCGAGAGCCGGATGCCGCCCGGGGTGCCGAGGGGATTGCCGCCGGATCCGGAGTTGGCCATTCTTGTCTATACAACTCACCTCAGATCCCGGCCATTTCGGCCAGGACCCGTTGGCCCGCCGTTCGCCCCGCGGACAGCCGGGACCGGTTGGTTATGACCTGGCACGGACAACGATGGTGTTCGACGAAAGGTTGAGCGGCGACATGAGACGACTCTGGCGAGCCCTGGGCGTGGTTCTCGCCCTGCTGGGCGCGCTGATCACGGTGCAGCCCGCGAGTGCGGCGACCACCAGCGGCAACCTGATCGTGAACGGGGATGCCGAGGCGGGCTACTGCACCAAGGACTGGACCGCGGCCACCACCATGCCGGGGTGGACGGTGCTCTCCGGCAGCCCGGACGTGATCTGCTACTCGGCGGGCAGCTTCGGCCACCCGTCCAGCCCGACGCCCGGCAACGCCTTCTTCGCACCCGGCAACCAGGGCGACGGCGCGATGGAGCAGACCGTCGACGTCTCCTCCGCGGCGAGCGCCATCGACGGTGGCGGCGTCAGCTACAACCTCGCCGGCTGGCTCGGCGGTTGGACCACCTACGCGGGCTACGCGCAGGTCTCGCTGCAGTTCCAGAACGCCTCCGGCGCGCAGCTCGGCTCGACGGCCGAGCTGCCCACCGTCTCCGCCACGGACCGCTCGCTGAGCACCGAGTTCCTGGCCCGCAGCAGCACCGGCACCGTCCCGGCGGGAACCCGCTCGATCCAGGTGGAGGTGCAGTTCCTGCAGAGCTCGGGCGAGTCCGGCTACCTGGACAACCTCTCGCTGACCCTGAACACCCCGGTCACCGCGCCCACCCTGGCGCCGCCGGTGTCCAAGGTGCCGGGCTACGACCACGTCTTCATGGTCATGATGGAGAACACCGACTACAACCAGGTGATGGGTGACCCGGCGGACACCCCGTTCATGCACAGCCTGATGGCGCAGGGCGCGTCGATGAGCAACTACCACGCCGTCTACCACCCGAGTGACGAGAACTACCTGGCCGTCGCGGGCGGCGACACCTACACCACCGGCGCCACCTACTACCCGAACATCAACGACCCGAACACCAACCTGGGTGACCGGCTGGAGGCCGCCGGCAAGAGCTGGAAGGCCTACGAGCAGGGCATGGGCACCCCCTGCAACACCAGCACCCAGTACGACGCGAAGTACGAGCCGGACGACGCCCCGTTCTTCAACTACACCGACATCAGCGGCAACCCGACCCGCTGCGCCGCCCACCTGGTCGACACCAGCCAGCTGACCACCGACCTGAAGAGCGCGGCCACCACCCCGGCCTTCTCCTGGCTCGCCGCCGACGACTACTACGACGGCGAGGCGTCCGGCAACGGCAGCGCCACCAGCCTCAAGACCCAGGACGGCTGGCTGCAGCAGACCCTGGCGCCGATCATGCAGTCCCCGGCCTGGACCACCCAGAAGTCGCTGCTGATCGTCACCTGGGACGAGGACGAGAGCCAGCCCGACAACCAGGTGGCCGCGATCGTCGACGGCTCGCAGGGCACCGTCCCGGCCGGCACCAGCAGCAGCAGCCGCTACGACCACTACAGCACCGCCCGCACCATCGAGGCGGCGCTCGGCCTGCCCGGCATCACCGCCAACGACACCTACGCCACCCCGCTGAACGACGCCTTCGTGCCCAGCAGCACCCCGGCGCCGACCAGCACGCTGACCACCGGCACGCCGAGCGTGGCCAACGGGTCGAGCGTCACCGTCCAGTACTCGACGCCGGCCGCGACCACCAGCTCGACCAACTGGATCGGCATCTACCCGGCCGGGGTGACGCCCGGTTCGCAGTCCTCGACCACCTGGCAGTACGCGCCGAACGGCAGCGGCAGCCTGACCTTCGCCACCAGCAGCCTGAGCGGCCCCGGCAGCTACAGCGTCTGGTACCTCTACAACGACGGCTACACGGCGCTCGCCGGTCCGCTCAACCTCACCGTGAGCTGACCGCCGAACCACCGCGGCACCGACGGCGGCCGGCAGCGCTCCCACCTGGGGCGCTGCCGGCCGCCGTCGTGCCCTGCTTGTGCGCGGAGCGGCGGGCCGCGCCACGCACCCGTGGCGAGCTGACGACCGGTCACCGACCCGGTTCAGCCGCGGCCCGGCTCCTGGGCCGGCCGGGCCCGGGCCGCCAGCAGGGCGGTGTCGTCCTGCGCCGGGCCGGCGGCGAGGCGGTGCAGAACGGTGTCCAGCAGGTCCTCCAGGTCGGCGCCGGCCCGCAGCGGGAGTTCGGCGAGCCGGGCCAGTGAGACGTCGATGTCCTCGTGGCGGCGCTCCACCAGGCCGTCGGTGTAGAGCAGCAGGACCTGTGCGGGCAGCAGCGGACGGGTGATCTGCTCGTAGTCGGCCAGCCCGCTGCCCAGCGGCGGGCCGGTGGGCAGTTGGACCAGCTCGGTGGGCTGCCCGGGGGTGATCAGGGCGGGCGGCAGGTGCCCGGCGCTGGCGAAGGTCCAGCGGCGCCGGTTGGGGTCGGCCAGGGCGAGCAGGCAGGTGGCGGGGCGGGCGGTGTCGTTCTCCGAGATCAGCGCGTCCAGTTGACGCAGGATCCGGTGCGGCGGCAGGTCCGTGCTCGCGGTGTAGCGCAGCATCGAGCGGTAGGTGCTCATGTCGACGGCCGCCTCGACACCGTGGCCCATCACGTCGCCGATCACCAGCAGGGTGCGCCCGAACGGCAGCCGCACGGCCTCGTACCAGTCACCGCCGACCACCGAGCTGCTGCCGGAGGGCAGGTAGCGGGTGGCCAGCTGCAGGTTGGGGTGCGGGGTGGCGGGCTCGGCGAGCAGCGCCCGTTGCAGGTCCAGCGCCACGCCCTGGGAGCTGGTGTAGCGCAGCGCGTTGTCGATGCTGAGCGCGGCGTGCCCGCACAGGTCCTCGATCAGCACCAGACCCGCACCGGCGAAGCCCGGGGCGCTGGCACCCGGGCGGGCCAGCGAGAGGACGCCGACGGTGCGCCCGCGCGCGCTGAGCGGGACGGCCAGTAACTGCTCGGTGTCGTCGCCGGTGGCCAGTTCGGCGGGCACCCGGCCGGTCACCGGTCGGCCGGCGGCCAGGCAGCGGGCGGCCGGTGAGTCCTCCTCGTGCCGGATGCTCTCGCCGGGCTGGGCCAGGGCGGCCAGTCGTGGCAGCAGCGCGGGGGTCGCCGCCAGCGCGGCCCGGTGCAGCCGGATCCGGCCGGTGACGGCACCGGAGTGGCTGCCCGGCAGCAGGTCGACGGCCGCGAACCCGGCGATCTTGCTGTCCACCGCGAACCGGGCCAGTTCGGCGCAGGTGGTGTCCGCGTCCAGCGTGCTGCCGATCCGGTCGGCGGCGGTCTTCAGCAGCGTCAGCCGGGTCCGGACCTGCTCGTCGGCGTCGACCGTGACCAGCACGCCCGCCGTCGCGCGGTCCGACTCCAGACGGCGGCAGCGCAGCGTCAGTCCGGGGCGCAGGACCAGCTCGGCGGCGTCCGCCCCGGCGATCGCCCCGCGCAGCGGCGGGGTGAGGTCCCGCAGCGAGGTGTCGGCCACCGGCCGGCCGAGCAACTCGGCGGCCGAGCAGCCGGTCAGGGCGAGAAAGGCCACGTTGGCCTGAACCCAGCGCAGCTCCGGATCCAGGATCGCCAGGCCCACCGGCGCGCTGTCGAGCGCGGCGCGCAGCAGGGACACCTCGCTCGCGACGGCCGGGCCGCCGTGCGCCGAGCCGGCGTCCTGGTCCGAGGTCTCGGCGTGCACCGTTCCTCTCCCTGCCCTCCTGCCGTGCGGGCAAAACCGTGACCCCTCCATGATCGCGCGGCCGCCGGCGGGCCGTCCCCAGGAGCGAGATGCCGCCCAGTGTGCCTGGCCTGCCATGGTGGCGCACCGGCGGGGCCGATGCGTGCTGACCCGCCGACCGCGGGCCGAGCCGCCGAGGGTGCGGGCAGGGGCGAGGGATTGTAGGGGGCTCGGGCTGTTCCTTGATCGCTCCAGGTCCTGATCAAGCCACTGTCCGGCACTGGCTCCACCCAGGCACTTAGCGGAATGATCTCCTCCAGCTATCGCTGGTCAGATCCCGGCGAACCGTCTGACCAGGCAAGATGTCGCGCGCCCGGCAGCTCGGCCGGCCATCCGAGGTTGGCGGGTTAGCTCCGTAGCAGAGTTTTCAGTGGGCTTATCGTTCTGCTGCCCGGCACGGTCGACCGAGAGCACTTGTCCCTTGTCATCCGTCGCCGCTCTTGGCATGCGCATGCCCTCATTCTCTCCTTGGAGCCCCGCGAATGACGATAGAACCGGACACCGCTCCCGCCCAGACCCAGTTCAGCCTGAGCACCGCCGCCGCGCGCACGCTCACCACCACCACCAAGTCCGCGCCGCAGATGCGCGGCATCACCTCGCGCTGGCTGCTGCGGCGGCTGCCGTGGGTGCAGGTGTCCGGTGGCACCTACCGGGTCAACCGCCGACTCTCGCTGGCGGTCGGCCGGGGCCGGGTCGGTTTCGTCCAGGCCGGGGCCGACGACGTGCGGATCATCCCCGAGACGCTGCGTGAGCTGCCGGTGCTGCGCGACTTCGGCGACGAGGCGCTGCTGGCCGAGCTGGCCGGCCGGTTCACCGTCCGCGAGTTCCGCGCGGGCGAGGTGATCGCCGAGCGCGGCCGGCCGATCGAGAAGGTCTTCGTCATCGCGCACGGCCGGATCGAGCGGATCGCGCCCGGCAAGTACGGCGACGAGGAGAAGACCATCGGCGTGCTGGCCGACGGCGACCACCTGGGCGACGAGGCCCTGCTGGAGCTGGGGGTCGGCGCGGCGGGCGGCGGCGAGCCGCGCTGGAGTGCCACGGTGAAGGCGGCCACCGCCGGGACGATGCTGGTGCTGCGCTGGGACGCCTTCCTCGAACTGTTCGGCCGCTCCGCCGAACTGCGCGAGCAGGTCGGCAAGTTCGTCGCCAACAGCGAGCGGAAGGTGAACTCCAAGGGCGAGGTGGAGGTCGCCATCGCCGCCGGGCACGAGGGCGAGGCGGAGATCCCCGGCTCCTTCGTGGACTACGACCTCGCGCCACGCGAGTACGAACTCTCGCTCACCCAGACCATTTTGCGGATGCACACCCGGGTCGCCGACCTCTACAACGACCCGATGAACCAGCTGGAGGAGCAACTGCGCCTGACCGTCGAGGAGATCCGCGAGCGCCAGGAGTGGGAGCTGCTGAACAACCGTCAGTTCGGCCTGCTCCACAACGCCGCCTACGACCAGCGGATCAACACCTGGTCCGGGCCGCCCACTCCGGACGACATGGACGACCTGCTCTCGATGCGGCGCGGCACCGACCTCTTCCTCGCCCACCCCAAGGCCATCGCCGCCTTCTTCCGCGAGTGCACCAAGCGCGGCATCTACCCGGACAGCACCACGGTCGACGGTCACCAGGTCCCGGCCTGGCGCGGTGTGCCGATCTTCCCCAGCGGCAAGATCCCGATCACCGACGGGCACACCTCCTCGATCCTCGCGATGCGCACCGGTGAGCGGGACCAGGGCGTGATCGGACTGCACCAGACCGGCATCCCCGACGAGTTCGACCCCAGCCTGAACGTCCGCTTCATGGGGATCGACGACAAGGCGATCATGCGGTACCTGGTCACCGCGTACTACTCGGTGGCGATCCTGGTCCAGGACGCGGTCGGCATCCTGGAGAACGTCGACATCGCCGCCCCGAGGTCCTGACCGGTGGCCGTCTTCGAAGCCCTGCCGCCGACCCGGCCCGCGGTCCCGCTCGCCGGCCGCCGGCTGCCGAGCGGTCCGAGCGGCCTGGGCACCTCGGCCGTCCGCGTGAGCGAGCTGCTGCGGCCGCGCGTCCCGCTGACCGGCGCCGCGGGCAGCACCCGGACCGGCACCGCGAGCGGGGCCGCAGCTCCCGCCGGGTCCGGTTCAGGTGCCGCGCTCCCCGAGCTGTACTGCCCGCCGCACCTGCGCGACGACCCGGCGCTCGGCCAGGAGGTCAACGACCGGCTGGTCCGCTGGGCCGAGCAGGTCGGCATCTACGCCGGCCAGTTGGAGAAGTTCCGGCAGGCCGACTACGGACGCCTGGTCATGCTCACCCACCCCGACACCGACGACCCGGCCCGGCTGCTGGCCGCCGCGCGCTGCATGGCGGCCGAGTTCGCCGTCGATGACTACTTCTGCGAGGAGGCCGCCACCAGCGACCACCCCGAACTCCTTGGACCGCAGCTGATGCTGGCCCAGTCGGCGACCGACCCGGCCCAGCTGCCGGGCCGCCACGCCGAGGCCTACCGGCGCGCGATGACCACCCAGCCCGTCTGGTACGCGCTGCGCGACTCCGTCGAGCGCCTGGCCGAGTACGCCGGCGGGGCCCAGATCACCCGGCTGCGCCAGGAGATCGCCGGACTCTTCCTCGGCATGGACGCCGAGGCCGGGTGGCGAATAGGCGGGCGGCTGCCGGCCGTCTGGGAGTACCTGGCCAACCGTCAGATGAACAGCTTTCTGCCCTGCATGACGCTGGTGGACACGATGGGCGGCTACGAGCTGCCCGCCACGGTCTACGGCAGTCCCGCGGTGCGGCGCGCGACCCTGCAGGCCGCGCTCGCCTCGGTGCTGCTCAACGACGTCTACTCGATGCGCAAGGAGGGCGGTGCGGCGGGCCTCGAGTACAACCTGCCCACCGTGATCGCGGCGGAGGACGGCTGCTCGGCGGCCGAGGCCACCCAGCGCGCCGCCGAACTGCACAACGAGCTCGTGCACTCCTTCGAAGCCTCCGCCGCCGCGCTGAGCGCCACCGGCGACCCGGTACTGACCCGCTACCTGGGCGCGCTGTGGGCCTGGCTCGGCGGCAACAAGGAGTGGCACGCCAGCAGCCCCCGCTACAACCAGCCATAGCAATCCGTAAGGACGGACATCATGACCCAGCTCGACAGCAGCATCCCGAACGCGCGCTCCGCCGAGGTGCTGGCCACCCGGTACCAGCGGTCCGTGGCCGACTACTGGAACAACGAGAAGGCCCCGGTCAACCTGCGGCTCGGCGAGGTCAGCGGCACCTTCCACCACCACTACGGCATCGGCGAGGTCGACTGGTCCGTCCTGGAGGGCGACGAGGCCGCCCGGGAGCAGCGGATCGTCGCCGAGCTGCACCGGCTGGAGGCGGCCCAGGCCGAGTACCTGCTCGACCAGCTCGGCCCGCTCGGCTCCGGGGACCGGATCCTGGACGCCGGCTCCGGGCGGGGCGGCACCAGCTTCCTGGCCAACCAGCGGTTCGGCTGCCAGGTGGACGGCATCTCGATCTCGGAGGAGCAGGTGCGGTTCGCCAACAACCAGGCGACCGAGCGCGGGGTCGCCGACAAGGTGGCCTTCCACTTCCGCAACATGCTGCACAACGAGTTCCCCGATGCCACCTTCCAGGCCATCTGGAACAACGAGAGCACCATGTACGTCGACCTGCGCAAGCTCTTCGCCGAGCACACCCGGGTGCTGCGGCCCGGCGGCCGGTACGTCACCATCACCGGCTGCTACAACGACGTGCACGGCCGGCAGCCGTCCCGCGCGGTCAGCCAGATCGACGCGCACTACATCTGCGACATCCACCCGCGCAGCGAGTACTTCGCGGCGATGTCGGCCAACGACCTGGTCCCGATCAGCGTGGTCGACCTGACCGCCGCCACCATTCCCTACTGGGAGCTGCGGGCGCAGGCCGAGGTGGCCAGCGGCATCGAGGACGCCTTCCTGACGGCCTACCGGGAGGGCAGCTTCCACTACCTGATGATCGCGGCGGACAAGATCTGACCGCACGATCGGGAGCCGACCGGTCGGGACGGGCTACGGCTCGTCCGGCCGGTTCAGGCGTGCGTGGTGCCCTTGCGCGCGATGCCCTCGGTGGCGCCGTCCACGCCCGGCACGAGACGTACGCCCTGCTGGCCCGGCGGGCACCCCGCTGACCTGGGGCTCGACCGCCGCCCTGGAGGACGGCGGCCGGGAGGGAGAGACTGAAGGGGAGAGCGACAGGGAGAGACCCGTCGGTCCATGAGACCCGTCGGTCGGCGCGGCGGACACTGCGTGAGTGCGCGCAGCGGGCAGCAGCTTTCGTGCCCCGGCACCGAGGAGGCGCGCCATGTCCAGCGCATCCGTCTCGCCGCATCGGCACCCTGGCACCGGCGCGCCCGTGGTGCGCCAGGTGCGGCGCGCGCTCGGCCGGGAGGACAACCCCCTGTGCCGTCCGGTGGACCGCTCGCGCAGCCGGCTGCTGATCGCGCTGACGGCGGGGCTGGCGCTGGCGGTGCTGGTCGGGACGCTGGTGGCGCTGATCCTGCTGGGCGGCATGCGGGCGCAGGCCCGGCAGCTCGCGCTGCACCGGCACGAGGTGACCGCCACGACGCTCAGCGCGGCCACCGACAGCGCGGCTCGGTCCCTCTGGTCGGCGCAGGCCGATGCCGCCTGGGCCTATCCGCGGGCCGCCGCGCACACCGGGGTGATCGGGGTGCCGGCCGGTGTCCCGCAGGGCAGCCAGGTGCCGCTCTGGGTCGACGACAGCGGCGGCCCGGCCGCACCGCCGGAGCCGGACAGCGAGCTGGCGACCGCCGCCGCGCTGTACGGGATCGGCGCGCTGAGCGGAGTGGGCGTGGTGTCGCTGGTCGGCTACCGGGTGCGGCGGCGCACGCTGGACCGCCGGGCCGAGCGCGCCTGGGAGCTCGCCTGGGAACGGGTCGAGCCGGGCTGGTCGGGGCGCGGGCACTGGCACGGGAGCGGCGGGCTCTGAGCCCACTGCCGCTGCCTACTCCGTCAATACCGCCATCGCCGCGTTGTGCCCCGGGATGCCGCTGACGCCGCCGCCGCGCACCGCGCCCGCGCCGCAGAGCAGTACGGCCGGGTGTGCGGTGGCCACGCCCCAGCGGCCGGCGGCGCTGTCGGTGTCGGTGTGAGCGTTGTCGACGTCAGCCCCGGCCGTCGCCTCGGCGTACGGGAAGGCCAGCTCGCGGTGGAAGATGTTGCCGCCCGGCAGGCCCAGTTCGCGCTCCAGGTCCAGCGGGGTCTTCACCTCGAGGCAGGGCCGCCCGTGCTCGTCCAGCGCGAGGCAGTCGGCGAGCGGTTCGTCGAGGACCGCGTCCAGCGGCGCCAGCACGGCCCGCAGCGCCGCCTGCGCGGTGGTTCCCGCCGCGAAGAGCCGGGCCGGCTGGTGCAGGCCGAAGAGGGTGAGGGTCTGGCAGCCCTGGGCGACGAGTTCGGGGCCGAGGATCGAGGGGTCGGTGAGCGAGTGGCAGTACAGCTCGCTGGGCGCCGGGTCGGGCAGTCGCCCCGCCTCGGCCTGCCGGTGGGCGGCGGCCAGCTCGCGGTAGGACTCGGCCAGGTGCAGCGTCCCGGCGAAGGCGTCGCGCGGGTCCACCGAGCGGTCCCGCAGCCGGGGCAGCCGCCGCAGCAGCATGTTGACCTTGAGCTGCGTGCCCTCGGGAGCCGGCTCGGTCGGGGCCTCGCCGAGCAGCCGGGCCAGGGTGTGCGGTGCGGCGTTGCAGAGCACCCGCCGGGCGCCCACCCGGTGGTCGCGCTCGCCCTCGCGGTAGGCCACCTCGGCGGTCCGGCCGTCGGTGGCCACCGCCGTCACCTCGCAGCCGGTGCGCAGCTCGGCGCCGGCCGCCCGGGCCGCGTCGGCCAGCGCGTCGGTGAGCGCGCCCATGCCGCCGACCGGCACCGCCCAGTCGCCGGTGCCGCCGCCGATCACGTGGTAGAGGAAGCAGCGGTTCTGCCGCAGCGAGGGGTCGTGTGCCCAGGTCCGGGTGCCGATCAGCGCGTCGGTGAGGACCACGCCCCGGACCAGGTCGTCGGCGAAGTACCGTTCCACGCTCTCGCCCAGCGGTCGCTCGAAGAGCGCCGTCCAGGCCGCCGGGTCGGCCACCCGGCGGCGCAGCTCCGCGCGGCTCGGCAGCGGTTCGGTGAGCGAGGGGAAGACCCGCTCGGCCACTTGCCGGGTCATCCCGTAGAACTCCTGCCAGGCCTTGAACTCGCGCTCCGATCCGGTGATTTCGCGAAACGAGGCGGCGGTTCGGGCCGGGTCCGCCTGGTCCACCAGGAGTCCGGTGGGCCGACCCTCGCGCACGGTCGGGGTGTAGGAGGAGATCCGCCGCTGCCGCACGGTGAAGCGCAGGCCCAGCTCGTCGACGATCTTCCACGGCAGCAGGCTGACCAGGTAGGAGTAGCGGGAGAGCCGGGCGGGCAGGCCGGCGAAGGCCTGCTCGGAGACGGCGGCGCCGCCGGTGTGCGCGAGCCGCTCCAGCAGCAGCACGCTGCGCCCGGCCCGGGCCAGGTAGGCGGCGGCGACCAGTCCGTTGTGGCCGCCGCCGACGATCACCACGTCGTAGTGGGGGAGTTCAGCCGGCACTGCTCACTCTCCGATGTCCTCGTACCAGAGTTCGGGACGGGCCGCGATGAACTCCCGCATCAGCGCGGCGCATTCGGCATCGTCCAGGACGGTCACCAGGACGCCGTGCTCGGCCAGCCAGTCGTGCTCGCCGTGGAAGGTCTCGGCCTCGCCCACCACCAGCCGCCCGATGCCGAACTGCCGCACCAGGCCGCTGCAGTACCAGCAGGGCGAGAGCGTGGTGACCATCGTGGTGCGCCCGTAGCCGCGCAGCCGGCCGGCCGCGCGGAAGGCCGCCGTCTCCGCGTGCGTGGACGGATCGCCGTCCTGGACCCGGCGGTTGCGGCCGCGCCCGAGCAACTCGCCGTCCGGGCCGAAGAGCGCCGCGCCGATCGGGATGCCGCCCTCGGCCAGGCCGAGCCGGGCTTCCGCCAGCGCCACCGAGAGCATCGCCTGCGCGTCCGTCGCCATGGTCACCACTCTCCCCGACCGCACGGCCGAACCGCAATGGCGCGGCTGCCGGCGCCGTACCGCGCCTTGGCCCGTACCACGCCTCAGCCGCAACGCTCCTCAGCCGTACTCTGCCTCCGCCGCGCCGCTCGCGATCGCGCAGCAGATCTTGAAGGTCTGCGCCGCCCGGGTCGCGTTCGGCGCGCTGAAGGCGACGGTGCACGGGCCGGCCTGCTCGACGGTCGGGATCAGCGCGACGGCGGCGGCCTGGTGGGTGGCGTGGAAGTCGATCTCGAAACGGTGCGGGCCGCTCACCGGATCGGGCCGCCCGTGTCGCCGGTGGTCGCCCATCGCCTGCTCGGCGTGCTCGCGGATCAGCGTCGTGCTGCGGTCGGGCGGCAGGCAGATCGCCGCGTACCGGCTGACGCACTCCTTGACCGCCGCCGTGCGCGCGCCCGGTGCCCAGCGGCTCGCGGCGGCGCAGGTCAGGTCGTCGCCGGTGACCAGGATGACCGGTACTCCGTACTCGGCGGCGGTCAGCGCGTTCAGCCGGCCCTCGTCGGCCGGCTCGCCGTCGATCCGCAGGCCGGTCAGGCCGGCGCCCAGGTAGGTGTGGGCGAGTACCCCGTGCACGCCCGCGCCGGTGTGGTAGCCGAGGAAGACCACGGCGTCCGCCTCCTGGACGCCCTGCATCATGCCGAGCGGTTTGTGCCGGCCGGTGAGCAGCCGGGCCCGGGAGTCCAACTCCTCCAGCAGCACGTTGCGCTGGGTGTCGTGCGCCTCGTTCACCAGGACCTCCGAGACGCCGCCGTTGAACAGCCCGGCCACGCAGGCGTTGACGTCGCCGGTGAGCAGGCGGCGCATCCGCTCCCAGCCGGGGGTACCGGGCAGGACGTCACCGGGCCAGGTGGTCCCGGTGGCGCCTTCCATGTCGGCGGAGATCAGTACGCGCATCGGAGTCCTCGAAGTCCTCGGAGTTCAACGG
This sequence comes from Kitasatospora sp. NBC_01266, assembly GCF_036242395.1. Classification (NCBI taxonomy): domain Bacteria; kingdom Bacillati; phylum Actinomycetota; class Actinomycetes; order Kitasatosporales; family Streptomycetaceae; genus Kitasatospora; species Kitasatospora sp. NBC_01266. The sequence continues at coordinate 8,202,128 of NZ_CP108458.1, forward strand.
AGTTCAGTGGAGTTCAACGGAGTTCAGTGGAGTTCAGCGGAGTGTCGGATCGTAGGCGTCCCGGACGGCGTCGCCGAGCAGCAGGAAGCTCAGCACGGTCGCCGACAGGAACAGTGCCGGGAACAGCAGCAGGTGCGGGAAGTCGAGCAAGTAGGCTTGTGCGGCGTTGAGTTGGAGGCCCCAGGAGAGCGCCGGATACTGCAGCCCGACACCCAGGAAGTCCAGCGTGGCCTCGCCCGAGATGACGTTCCCGACGTTCAGCATCGCGACCACCACCACCGGTGTCACGGCGTTCGGCAGGATGTGACGCAGCATCAGCCGCAGCGAGCCCGCGCCGGTGGCGCGCGCGGCCCGGACGTACTCGGCGTCCTTCGCACCGAGCACCTGGGCGCGCATCACCCGGGTCATGGTGGTCCAGCCGAGCGCGACCAGCACCAGGGTCATGGCGCCGAGTCCGTGGTCGGGGAAGGCGACCAGGATCACCGTGGCGCCGAGCACGAACGGCAGGCCGAAGAAGACGTCGGTGGCCCGCGAGAGCAGCCCGTCCACCCAGCCGCCGTAGAACCCGGCCAGCAGCCCGAGCAGCACCGACAGGGCCAGTGCCCCGGCGGTCACCGCCAGGCCGATCAGCAGCGGCGGTCGGCTGCCCCGGACGAGCTGGGCCAGGTAGTCGCAGCCCTGGGTGTCGAAGCCGAACGGGTGGGCCCAGCTCGGGCCGACCCGGGCGTCGATCAGCTCGCAGCGCCCGTTGTCGTGGGTGAGCAGCGCGATGAACGGGTCGGGGAACAGGGCCATCAGCGCGACCAGCGCCAGGAAGGCGCCGCAGGCCAGCAGGCCCGGCCGGGCGGTCAGCCGGCGCGCGGCGCGCCGGGCCGGCCGGGTCGGTGGCAGCAGCAGGTCCGTGGTCGGCGGCGCGGCCACCGGGGGAGCACCGGGTGCGCTCGACAGGTCGGGTGCCCCGGGTGCGCTCGGCGCGTCGGGCAGGTCGGCCGGGCTAGTCATGCCGGATCCGCGGGTCGAGCAGCCCGTACAGCACGTCGACCGCCAGGTTGGTCAGGCAGAAGACCAGCACCAGCACCGTGGTGACGCCCACCACCGTTGGCCCCTCGCGCAGTTGGATCGACTGGAAGACCTGCTGGCCGATCCCCGGCAGATTGAAGATGTACTCGGTGACCACCGCCCCCGCCAGCAGCGAGCCCAGCTCGACGCCGAGGAAGGTGACCACCGGGAGCAGCGAGTTGCGCAGCGCGTGCCGCACCACGACCCGGTGCCGGGGCAGCCCCTTGGCACTGGCCGTGCGCACGTAGTCGGCGCGCAGGTGCTCCAGCAGCGAGGTGCGGGTGAGCCGGGCGACATAGCCGGCGCCGAAGGAGGCCAGCACCAGGCCGGGCAGCAGGTAGGCGGTCGGCCAGCCGGCCTCGGTGCCGGAGACCGGGAACCAGCCGAGCCTCACCCCGAAGACCAGTTGGGCCAGGTAGCCGAGGATGTAGACGGGTACCGCGATCACCAGGGTGGTGCCGCCGAGCACCAGCCGGTCCGCCCAGCGGCCCCGGCGCAGCCCGGCCCAGACGCCGAGCGCGGTGCCGAGCGAGGCCTCCAGGACCCAGGCGGTCAGGCCGAGGCGGGCCGTCACCTGCCAGCGCCCCGCCAGCGCCTCGGCGACCGGCTCGCCGGTGAAGGTGCGGCCCAGGTCGCCGTGGAGCAGCCCGCGCAGGTACTCGGCGTACTGCACGAAGAGCGGCTGGTCCAGGTGGTAGCGGTGGCGCAGCTCGGCGAGCACCGAGGCGGGCACGGGGCGGTCGCCGGCCAGCCCCTGGATCGGGTCGCCCGGCAGTACGAAGACCAGGGTGTGGATCAGGAAGGTGGTGGCCAGCAGGACGGGGACGGTGTACAGCAGTCGGCGCAGCAGATAACGACCCATCAGTTCTCTTTCTGCCGAAGGTCAGTGACGGACCGTGATCTCTTCCAGGTGCAGTCCGGCGGCGTACGGATCGAGCTGGACGTTGCCCACCCGGCCGCTCCAGGCGGTCTGGTCCTGCCAGTTCCACAGCGGGATCAGCGGCAGCTCCCGCAGCGCGAGGTCCTCGGCCTGGTGGTAGCTCGCGGTGCTCTGCTCCGGTGTCGGGGCGGCGTCGCCCTGGGCGAGCAGGGCGTTGAAGGCGGGGTCGGACCAGCCCGAGCGGGTGCCGGGGCCGAGCAGTCCGGCCAGGTAGTCCTGCTCGCTGGGGTAGTCGGCGACCCAGTTCTGCCGGTAGGGACCGGTGGCCTGGTGGTGGTTCAGGATCGGGCCGAGGTCGGCGGCGGCCATGGTGCGCAGCACGATGTCCCGGATGCCGAGGTTCTGCCGCAGCTCGTTGGCCACGGCGGTCATCCACTGCAGGTAGCTGGGATCGGAGTTGGCGAAGTAGAGCGCCAACGTGCCGGTGAAGCCGCCGGCTTGCTGGAACAGCCGCTTGGCCTCGGCCGGCCGGTATTCGCAGGTCTCGCCGCAGGCGCCCGCGCGGTGGCCGGGGATGGTGGCGCCGACCAGCGAGTCGGCCGGGGTGAAGACCTCGTTGTAGATGGCCCGGGTGATGCCGGGGCGGTCGATCGCCATCGAGATCGCCCGGCGCAGCTCCGGCTTTGCGTAGCGCGGGTCCCAGATCGGCAGCCCGAGGTAGTCCATGGTGCCGCTGGGGCGCACCGCGTAGTGCCGGCCGAAGGTGCGCTTGGCCTCGTAGGCCCGGGCAGCGGGCACGCTGGTGACGAAGTCGACGTGGCCGGCCTGCAGTTCGGTGAAGGCGGTGTCCTTGCTGGTGAAGATCCTGAAGTGCACGGCATCGGCCATCGGCGGGCGCGGGCCGGTGTAGGAGGCGGCCCGTTTGAGGTCGATCCGCTGGTTGTGCCGCCAGGCGCCGTCCAGTTGGAAGGGGCCGTTGCCCACCGGGTGCAGGTCGTAGCCGTCCGGGTCGGTGAAGGCGGCCTGCGGCAGCGGTGCGAAGGCGGGGAAGCTGAGCAGCATCGGGAACTGGCTGAACGGGGCCTTGAGGGTGACCCGCAGCGTGGTGTCGTCCAGCACGTCGAGCCCGCTGAGGTGCCGGGTAGTGGGCAACTGTCCCTCCGGCGGGTTGAGTTGGTCGTAGCCGGCGATCTGGGTGAAGTAGGAGTTGGCGTCCCAGCCGCTCGGGCCGTAGGCGGCGGCGTCCCAGGCGGCGGCGAAGGCGGCGGCGGTGACCGGCTCGCCGTTGTGGAAGAGGGCGCCCGCGCGGAACTTCAGCGTCCACACCCGCTGGTCGGTGGTGGTCAGCGAGGTGGCGGCGAGCGGGACGGGGTGGCCGTCGCGCGGGTCCAGCGCGAGGGGGGTGTCGAAGACGCCCTGGAGGACCTGCAGCGCGTAGCTGCTGGTGGTGCGCCCCGGGGTGAGGTGGTCGGGCTCGGTGAGCGCGACCGAGTAGGCGCCGCCGGGGACGGCCGGGACGGGGCGGTCGTCCTCGCTGTCCGCCCGCACGCAGCCGGTGGCCGCGAACGCCACCAGCCCGAAGGCCAGCAGCGCGCGGACCAGCAGCGTGCGGACCAGCGGTGCGCGGGCCGGCAGCCGTGCGGCGTGGGGCTGCCGCCCTCCGGTCAGCACCGGCCGGCCGCCGCGCAGGCGGCCTCCCAGTCGTGCGGGGCGGCGGGGACGGCCCGCTGCGGGGCCGAGGCCGCCTGGGAGGCGAGCCGGACCATCAGCGCGTCGATCACCGGGTTCGGGCTGTCGCCGGTGAAGTTGTTGATCAGCACGCTGAACGCGAGGGTCCGCCCGTCCGCCCGGTCCAGGTAGCCGGCCAGCGCGTCCACGCCGGTCATCGACCCCGTCTTGGCGTGCACCCGCCCCTCGGCGGCCGTGCCGCGCAGCCGGTTGGTGAGCGTGCCGCCGACCAGCCGGCGCGGGTCCCCGGCCACCGGCAGCGCGTCGTACCAGGTGCTGAACCAGGGCTGGGTGCGGGCGAAGCGGAGCAGCGCCACCAGCCGCTGACCGGTCATCAGGTTCTGCCGTGACAGCCCCGAGCCGTCCACCTGGCGGGCCGCCGTGGTCTCCAGGGCGTTGCGCCGCAGGAAGCCGCGCACCTGGTCGAGGCCGGCCGCCCAGCTGCCGGAGCCGGCCTTCACCACGCCGATCTCCTTCACCAGGTGCTCGGCGATGCCGTTGTTGCTGAGCTTGAGGAAGGGCACCAGCAGCGCGCCGAGCGGCGCCGAGTCGTGTGCCGCGAGCACGGCGGCGTCCGCCGGGGCCCGGCCCGCGCGCACCCCGCCGCGCACCGTGACGCCGTGCCGGGCCAGCGCCGCCGAGAAGACGGTCGCGGCCTCGCGGGCCGGGTCGTCCACCGCCACCCACTCCTCGGTGGGGCCGGCGTCGGTGGGCAGGTTGCCGGAGAGCACCAGGTCGTTGCCGCCGGGACGCCGGTCCACCGCGACGGTGTCCGCGCTGCCCGCCGCGCCGGTGGTGGCCTGGCCGGCGATCCGCACCGGCGCCTCCGGCGGGGTGATCCGCACCGCCGCCGGGCGCCCCGGCGAGGCGTCGGGGGTGAGGGTGAGGCGCACGCTGCCCACGTCGTCGTCGCTGTCGGTGGTCAGCGTGAGGGCGGAGATCTGCGGGCTGTAGTAGGCGGCCTGGTCGTCCCACGCCCAGGCCGCGCCGAGCGGGACGTCGTCGTAGCGCGAGGCGTCGGCCAGCACGGACCCGGAGACCTCGGTGACCCCGGCGGCGGCGACCCGGTCGGCCAGCGCGTCCAGGTCGGTGGGCAGCAGGCTGGGGTCACCGCCGCCGCGCAGCACCAGGTCGCCGTCCAGCCGCCCCGCGCCGCGCGGGCCGGTCGCCAGCACCTGGGTGGTGAAGCGGTGGTCCGGGCCGAGCAGGTCGAGCGCGGCCGCCGACGTGACGGTCTTCAGGGTCGAGGCGGGCATCATCAGGGCGCCGGGGTCGTGCTGGTAGAGCACCTCGCCGGTGGCGGCGTCGGTGACCAGGACGGAGGTTTCGGCACCGGCGAGCCCGGGGTCGGTGAGCAACTGGTCCAGGTCGGCGCCCAGCGGTGCGGGCGCGGCGGCCGGCGCGGAGCCCGTGAGCACCAGCGCGACGAGGACGGCGGCGAGCGGCGCGGCCAGGCGCCGGACCGGGATGCTGGGCACTGCGCCTCCAGAGGCGGCTGCGAAAACGGCTGCGGGACGTGGCTGCGGGATCACCACCTTCACGCCGACCGCCCGTCGCGGGGGGTCGATGACACGCCAGGGGCCGGAATTCTCGCCCCTGGCGGACCTGTTGGCATCTGGTATGACTACCGAATGATCATGCAGAGCCCGTTCCCCTTCGACGCCGTCCTGTGCGACCTGGACAACGTCATCCGGTTCTTCGACCACACCGAGCTGGCCCGCCTGGAGCAGGCCGCCGGGCTGCCCGCGGGCAGCACCATGGCAGCCGCCTTCGCGCCCGAGCACGAACGCCCGCTGCTGCTCGGCGGGTACGACAAGGAGCAGTGGATCGAGGCGATCGCCCGTGACCTCGGCGCCCGGCTGCCGGCCGCCGAGGCCCGGCTGCTGGCCGAGACCTTCGCCGGCAAGTCGTTCCACGCCGAGCCGGCCGTGGTCGAGCTGCTCCGCGAGGTCCGCGAGCACTGCCCGCTGGTGCTGGTCACCAACGCGACCCGCTGGCTGGACCAGGACCTCGCCCTGATGGGCCTGGCCGACCTCGCCACCCACGTGGTGAACAGCTCCGAGGTCGGCGTCGCCAAGCCCGACCCCCGGATCTACCGGATCGCCGCCGAACGGGCCGGTGCCGCTGCGGAGCGCTGCCTCTTCGTGGACGACCGGGCCGAGAACGTGGCCGCCGCCCTCGAGCTGGGCATGACGGGCGTCGTCTACCGCGAGCCCGCCGACCTGCGCGCCGCGCTCACCCCGCCGGTCGGCAAGCCCGCCTGATTCGTCACCGCCGTACCGGGACATCTGCTACCCGAACGGGCCAAGATGGGAGGAGCCGCGCGGGCGCACCCCGGCGGCGCGAGTGAGGTGGTTGCGGTGAGCGTGTCAGGGCCCGCGCCCTCGCGGCTCGGAGCAGGGGCCGACGAGTTGCCGACCGACGCCCGCCTCGATGCGCTGGCCGAGCCGCTGTGCTCGGCGCCCGAGCTGGTCGGCGCTTACACGGGTGGGATCTACCTGCTGCCGGCGGACCGGGAGGTGCTGGAAATGGCACTGACCTTCGGGGCGATCCGCCAGTTCACCCGGGGCTGGCAGCACGTGGCGCTGGCGGCGGCGATCCCGGTGGCGGACGCGCTGCGCACCGGGAAGCCGGTCTGGGTGAGCGGCGGGGAGGAGATGGCGCGGCGGTATCCGCGGGTGGCGGTCGGCATGCCGTACGCGTTCTGCCTGGCCGCCGCGCCGCTCGCGGTGGCGGGGCGCCGCTACGGGGTGGTGTTCTTCCTGTGGCCCGCCTCGCACCCCGCCGAGCTGTCACCGCCCGAGCGGCGCGGGATCGCCACGATCGCCGGGCGGCTGACCGACCTGCTGGCCCAGGCGGCGCCACCGATCCGGCCCGGCCCGCGCCCGGTCCCGGTCACGCTGCCCGGCGGCGCCGCCGACCCGCTGGCCGCGACGGTGGCGCGACTGCCGGACGGCGTCTGCTCGCTGGACCTGGACGGGCGGCTGGTCCTGGTCACCCCGCAGGCGGCGCGACTGCTCGGGCGGCCCGCCGAGCAACTGCTGGGGGCCAGACCCTGGGCGCTGCTGCGGTGGCTGCGCGATCCGATCTACGAGTACCACTACCGGGCCGCCATGATCAGCGGCGAGCCCTCCTCCTTCGTCGCGCTGCGGCCACCGGACCGGTGGCTCTCCTTCCGGATCTACCCCGACCCGTTCGGCGTCACCGTGCGGGTCGAGGCCGCCGCGGTCACCGAGCGTGAGCTGCCGAGCACTCCGGTGCTGGTCGACCCGATTCCGAACACCCGGCCGGGCGCGCTGTACCACATCCTGCACCTGGCCACCGCGCTGACCGAGTCGGCCAGCGTGCAGGACGTGGTGAGCATGATCTCCGACCAGATCGTGCCGGGCTTCGGCGGCCAGGCCGTCGCGGTGCTGCTGGCCGAGAGCGGCAAGCTGCGGATCGTCGGCCACCGCGGCTACCCGGCCGGTATGGTCGACCAGTTCGACGGCACCCCGCTGACCGAGTCCACCCCCGGGGTGCGGGCCGCCACCGTCCCGGCGCCGGCCTTCTTCGAGAACCGCGCCGAGCTGGAGCGGCTCTATGCGGGCCGTCCCGAGACCCAGGACGGCATGGCGGCCTGGGCCTACCTGCCGCTGGTCACCTCGGGGCGGCTGATCGGCACCTGCGTGCTGGCCTTCGCCGAGCCGCACCGCTTCGCCCCGGAGGAGCGCGCCGTGCTCACCGCGCTCGGCGGTCTGATCGCCCAGGCGCTGGACCGGGCCCGGCTCTACGACACCAAGTCGGGGCTGGCCCGCGGCCTGCAGGACAGCCTGCTGCCGAGCGTGCTGCCCAAGGTCCCCGGGCTGCGGACCGCCGCCCGCTACCTGCCGGCCACCGAGGGGATGGACGTCGGCGGCGACTTCTACGACCTGATCCGGGTCGACCGCGACGCGGTGGCGGTGGTGATCGGCGACGTCCAGGGCCACAACGTCAACGCCGCCGCGCTGATGGGCCAGATCCGCACCGCCGTGCGCGCCTTCGCCACCGCCGACGCCGACCCCAGCACCGTCATGGCCCGCACCAACCGGCTGATCAGCGGTCTGGGCACCCCGCTGCTCGCCAGCTGCGCCTACCTGCGGGTGGACCTGCCGCGGCGGCAGGCCTGGCTGGCGGATGCCGGGCACCCCGTGCCCGTGCTGCGCAGCCCCGACGGCCGGGCCCGGCTGCTGTCGCCGCGCAGCGGCCTGGTGCTGAACGTCGACCCGGCCGCCGAGTACCCGCAGACCCTGATCCGGCTGCCGGTCGGCACCACCCTGCTGCTCTACACCGACGGCCTGGTGGAGACGCCCGGCGGTGACCTGGACCAGGCCCTGGCCCGGCTCACCGACACGCTGGCCCGGCACGGCGGCGAACCGCTGGACCGGTTGGCCGACACGCTGATCGACCAGTCGGGGCAGGCCGACCACCGCACCGACGACGTGGCGCTGCTGCTGGTCCGCTCGGTGGCGCGCTGAGCGGGCGGCTGGGTGCGTGGGAACGGTCAGGACAGTTCGAGCGCGGTCACCAGCGCGGACAGCTCCTTGCGGTCCGCACGGTCCAACTTGACCATCAGGCTGGCCACATGCTTCTCCACCGTGCGCGGCGAGATGAAGAGCAGCTTGGCGATCTCCGGGTTGGCCCGCCGCTCGCCGAGCAGCATCAGCACCTCGTACTCGCGGGCGGTGACGCCCTTGCCCGCCAGCTGCGACGGCACGGCGTCGTTGCCGCTGCGGCGCTGCATCACCCGCACCCCCGCCTTGCGCAGCAGCGCGCGGCAGGCGCCGGCCAGGGCGGCCACGTCGCTGCCGTGGAAGTACTCCTCGGCCGCCCGCAGCCAGTCCACCGGGGTGCCCCAGCGGTCGGCCAGTGCCGCCTCGGCGACCAGCCGCAGCACCAGGTGACGGGCCATCGGGAAGGGGGCGGCGGCGGCCTGCGCCTCGGCCAGCTTCGCCCCGGCCGCGACCGCCTGCCCGGTGCGCCCCAGCAGCACCGCTTCAGCTGCCAGCACGAACTGGAGGTTCCATCTCAGCTGTGCGGCATGGGCGGCCCGGGTCTCGGCCAGCAGCTCCTCGCCGGCCCGGTCGGCCAGCACCTCCAGCAGCACGCCCAGACCGTAGCGGCCCGACTGGTAGTAGATCGTCGGGTGCGTGCGCTCCCACTCGCGCACCCGGGCCATCTCCGCCTCCGCGCCCGGCCGGTCCTCGCCCAGCAGCGCGCAGATCGCCCGGTGCCCGAAGACCACCGGCGCGTGGAAGGACTGCTCCCCGCCGCGCCTGCGGAACTCGGCCAGGATCGCCCGCATCCCCTCGCGCCGGCCCTGGTGCGCCTGCGCCGCGATCTTGATCACCAGGCAGAACTGCGACTCGCCCTCCTGGTGCATCCGGGCGGTCGACTCCAGCAGCCGATCGGCCAGCGCCTCGGCCTGCTCGAACTCGCAGTAGAGCACCTGCTGCATCGCGATCGTGGCGTCCGCCTGCGCGGCGGCGGTGACCGCGCCGAGGGTGAGCGCCGCCTGGCGGGCCAGCTGGATCTGCTCGGCCTCCCCGGTGCGCATCAACTCGTTGGTGGCCAGCCGGATCTGGGCGCGCAGCCGCCAGATCGGCAGCCCGTGGGCGTCCGCCGTGGCGAACATGTGCCGCAGGTGCACGTCCGCCTCGTCGAAGCTGTGCCGGCGGGCCAGCAGCGCCAGCACCTGGCGGCCCTGGCAGGCGCTGGTCGGCAGCGGCACCTCCTCGGCGGTGCGCACCGCGCGCAGCGCCAACTCCTCGGCCCGCGCCGCCCGGTCGTCGCCCTGGCTGCCGGCCAGGGTGAGCAGGTGCGCCTCGACCACGTCCAGCGGCGCGAGTTGGCCCGCCGCGGCCGAGTCGGTCAGCAGCCGGCGGGCCAGCGCCACCTGCTCCGCGGCCTTCTCCCAGTGCCCGCCCACCACGCAGACCCAGGCCAGCCGGGTCAGCAACTCGGCCCGCTGCTCCGGCGAGAGCAGCACCGAGCCGTACAGGTCCGCGCCCCGGCGCAGCGCCCGTTCGACGTCACCCGCCTCGGTCAGCGCGTACAGCAGGGACTCCAGTACCTCGGCCCGCCGGTCCGGATGCGAGTCGGCCGGCAGCAGCTCCAGGGCCCGGTCGAGCAGCTTCTCCGCCGAGGCCGCCGCGCCCTCACCGAGCGCCCGCCGCCCGGCCCGCGCGTAGAGCACCCCGGCGGCGGCCCGGTCGCCGGTGGCCAGCCGCAGCCGGGCGGCCAGCTGGCACAACTCGCCCGGCAGGTCGGGGTCGAGCGACTCCACCGCGTTCGCGGCGGCGGCGGCCAGCATCCGGCGCTGGGCCGGCAGCACCCCGCTGGCCAGGGCGTCGGCGGTCCACGCGTGCCGGAAGGTGCACCAGTCGGGCGCGCTGAGCGAGGGGGCGAGCAACTGGGCCTCGCTCCCGGCCCGGACCAGCGCGTGCAGTTCGTCCTCGCCCAGACCGCAGACCTGGCGCAGCGCGTCCAGCGGGAACCGGCGTCCGATGATCGCGGCGGCCTGCAGCGCGTTGTGCCACTCGGGGCCCAGCCGCCGGGCGCGGTCGTTCACGCTGGAGGCGACTGTGGACGGCATGTCGCGCGGCACGCCCTCGACCATCCGCCAGCCATCGCCGGTGCGGGCGAGCGCGCCCGAGTCGATGCCGCCGCGCAGCAGCTCCTCCACGATGAACGGGTTGCCGTCGGCGCTCTGGGTGAGCCAGGGCAGCACACCCGGTGGGAGCCCCGGCACCTCGACGCCCAGGCAGGCGGCGGTCAGCTCGGCCACCTGGTCATCCGTCAGCGGCGTCAGTTCCAGCAGTCGCGCCACCCGGTGGCGGGCGCTCGACTGCGCCAGGGTCAGCGCGGGCGAGGGGGTGGAGCGGACCGTGGCCAGCAGTACCACCGGCAGGTCGGCCAGGTTGTCCACCAGGTACTCGACGATGCTCATCGTCTCGGCGTCGCAGTCCTGCAGATCGCTCAGGCAGATCAGCGCGCCGCGACCACGGCCGACCACGCTGAGCAGGCGCAGAACCGATTCTGCGAGCACCACCGGCGAGTCGTCGCTCTGGTAGGGGAGCGCGTCCCGCCACTCGGGGATCAGGCGGCCCAACGCGGGCCGGTAGGGGGAGAGCTCGGGATCGTCCGGAACCGCGCCCGAGCGCACGATGGAGAACAGCGCCTCGGTGAGAGGGCGGTAGGGAACCGTCGCACCGGCCTGGGTGGCCCGGCCGCGCAGCACCGCCATCCCGCTGCCGGTGGCCAGCGTGATGCACTCCTGGACCAGCCGCGACTTGCCGAGGCCGGCATCGGCGATCATGAAGACCGCCCCGCCGCATCCAGCTCGGGCTCCGCTGAGCGCGCTGTCGAGGAGCCTGAGCTCCTCCGCCCGCCCGATCACTATCGGTGACGACACCTGCACCCGCGAAACCTACCCCAAACCTGTTGCGGTATGCACGTCCTGAGGATATTTCAGCGAAATCCTGTTTGAATACCGAACTGCTGAGTCCGGTAGGACCGCTGGTCCGGGCTGTCCTGGCTGTCCGGGCCGCGCCCTTGATCCGTACTGATCTGTACTGATCTGTACTGATCTGTACTGATCTGGCCATCCGGGCCGGGCTGTTGATCCGGGCCGCGCTGCCGATCCGGCCGGGCCCGCTGCTTCGGGTCGCACTGCCGATCGGGGCCGAGCCGCCGACCGGGTCCATCGGGTCCTTCGGGTCCTTCGGGTCCAGCTGGTGGCCGGGTCGAACCCGTCGATCGGGTCGGGCCGTTGCCGTCGAGCCGGTGTCCCGGGAGGGTCAGCCGTTGGCGGTGCCGCCGTCGGCGGGGCAGCTGTTGGTGGTGGTCACGACGCAGGTGGTGGTGCCGTCCGCGTAGGCGGTCCCGGTGTTGGCGGCGGTCGCACCCAGTGCGCCGAGGAGGACCAGGGCGCTCAGGACGGCGGCGGAAATCGCGGACTTCAGCTGGGTCTTGTTCATGGTCATCGCCTGCTCTCTGTCGTTTCCGGCTTCGAGAAGAAGCCTGTCAGCGCAGGTGAACGGCCACATGGGTGTGACTCACCCATTCTTAGGGGTTGTCACCCATGGGCGATGGGTGAGTGGGTGAGCGGCGGGCAGCCGGGTGCGGTGCGGTCGGGGGCGGCCGGGGCGGGTGGGGTGCACGGTGGCCAGTGGCCAGTGGCCAGTGGCCAGTGGCCAGTGGTCAGTGGTCAGTCGTCGGCCACGGCCGGCCAGGCCTCGATCGACAGCACTCCGGTGCGGGGCTCCACCGGCAGGTCCACGGTCAGCAGTGTGTCCAGGTACTCGGCCCGGCTGATCGAGCGGGTGTCCAGGGTTTCCGCGTACCGGTGCGGCACCTGGATGTCGATGAACGCCGCCCGGCCGCGCAGCCGCCGGCTCAGGTCGGCGAAGGCCACCGCGGTCGCCTGCGGATACCGGCCGAACGCCGCGTCCACGCTGAAGACCTGGCCGATCCCGATGCCGAAGAGGCCCGCGATCAGCTCCTCGCCCTGCCAGACCTCGATGCTGTGCGCCCAGCCGGCCTGGTGCAGGCTGAGCAGCGAGCTCTGGAACGGGTCGGTGACCCATCCCGCGTCCGCCAGGGTCCGGCATCCGTCGACCACGTCGGCGAAGGCGTGGTCGCAACTGGTGATCCAGCGCGCCCCGCCGGTCGGCCAGCGCCGCAGGCCGCTGGTCAGCCGCCCGGACCCGACGTCCAGCACCGGGCGCCGGGCCGGGCTCCACCAGGTCAGGGCGAAGGCGTCGGGCCCCTCCGCCGCGGGGAAGGCGGCGATCCGGCCGTCGGCGACATGACGGGCGTACAGCTCCCGCTGCTCGTCGTCGGCGTTCAGCGGGGGGTACAGGGAGTGCAGCCGATGGCGGGGAAAGGGGAAGGCGCCATGGCGGTACGCCTCCAGCAGGCGGTGCGGCGCGGTGGAGCCGCCGACCGCGATGGGCAGGTCCAACTCGGCCGCCGAGAGGTCGATCCGCTCCCAGGGCATGTCGGCGAAAGACGTGGTGTACATACAGCCAACTTGCCGTGCCCGGCTCGTACGGGCATGGGTGGAACCGCCCCATCTTTGCGGGCTCCAGCAGCTCCCGAGCCGCACTTGGGCAGGTCGCGAGGGCGGGGTGCCGGGCGGGGCGCCAGGCGGGCCGCGCGGGCCGGCGCGCCCGGCCGGTGATCCGGTGGAACCCGTCGGCGGCCACCCGCCTTCGGTCGTGGACGAGCCGACGAACATGGGTGGCCGCCACGCATCCGCACCGATCCACTGCCCGGCTTAACTCAAGTGCATGGAGGCCGGTCGCCCATCAGCTGGCGACGGCGCACAGGTCACGATCGAGGAGCGTACGAATTGCGGACCTCACTGGGGATCGATTCATTGGCGCAGCAGGTCTACCTGGCCATGGTGGCCGAGCCGCGCGCCGATGTGCACAAGCTGGCCGAGCAGTTGAAGGAGAGCCCGGATGTCGTCGAGCAGGCGCTCGGCCAGCTCGCCGGGCTCTGCCTGATCACGCCCGGCGACGGTGCCACCGGCTGGCTACCGGTTGAACCAGAGGTCGGCCTGCCTGCCATGCTGGCCCGCCAGCAGGCCGAACTGGCCCACCGCCAGCAGCAGTTCGAGGACAGCCGACTGGCGGTCGCGCAACTCCTGGCCACCCATGGGCGTCGTTCCCAGGGCCAGGTGCCCGGAGTGGAATGGGTGTCCGGCGAGGCGGCGCTGTGGCGGCGGGTGGCCGAACTGGCCGGGGAGTGCCAGGAGGAGGTGCTCACGCTGGGCCCGACCGAGCGGTTGACCGACTCCGTACTGGAAGCCGTCCGGGCCCTGGACGAGGCCGTGCTGCATCGCGGTGTGCGCTCCCGCGCCGTCCTGCTGGAGAGCGCCCGCAACGACAACTCGGCTATGCCCTACCTCCGTTGGAAGATGGACACGCTCGGCGGGGTGCGCACGCTGCCCTCGCTGCCGGTCTGGATGATCATGGTCGACCGGCAGCACGTGGTGGTGCCGGTGAGCACCTTCCGCTCGGTGATGGGCGGCCTGGTCTGCACCGCCGAATCGATGGTCAACGCCTTCGCCGCGCTCTTCGCCACCCACTGGCGGGAGGCCATCCCGCTCACCGAGGCCCGCCCGCGCACCGGCGGACACCTCTCGCTCCAGGAACAGCACATCCTGCGCCTGTGGGCCCAGGGCCTCACCGACGCCTCCGCCGCCCGGCAGATGGACGTCTCGCTGCGCACCGTGCGCCGTCTCTCCGACCGCCTCACCGACCGCTTCGGGGCCCACAGCCGCTTCCAGCTGGGCGCGATGGCGATCGCGGAGGGGAGCATCCGGGCGGAGGACATGATCTAGCCCCGATGCCGTGTAGCTAGGGCGTGGGGCCTGCGGGTCAAGGGCCTGGCGCGGTCAGGATGTCGATGCTGATGGTGGCTCTGTAGCTGCTCCGGTCGACCGTGCCTTTGGCGTTGTACTTGGAGATCGCGGGTCTGACGACGCGGGGCTGGGTGCGGATGCGTCGGTCGGGCATGAGGTCGGCCAGGACACGCCGGCCGATGGTGCCGACGAGGTCGATGACGGTGTCGGCGATGACGCCCGCGGCCTGGACGGCCAGGTCGTGGGCGGTGTGCAGGGCGATGGTGAAGCTGGCCCTGTCGGGGTCGGTGCCCGGTCGGGTGCCGGTGGCGTCGGCCATGGCCGGCCTCGGAACCTGGTAGGTGACCAGCAGGGCGTAGCTCTCCTGGTCGATGACGCGGACCGCGACGGCGCCGATCCCCGGAAGGTAGGAGCCGTCCGAGCAGCGGCCCAGGACGGGCAGCCGGCGGCTGTTCTTCACCCGGACCAGCAGGTGCGCGCCGGTTCCGGCGATCGCGCAGACCAGCAGCCCGTGTCACCACGCACCGGGGGCCCGATGCCCGCGGCCGGACCGCGCAGCAGGTCGAACAGCCATCGCAGCGGCTCGGCTCCCACCCGCCCGCGGGCCTGCGCCAACGCACCGCCCGCAGGAGCTCCGTCTCCGTTTCAGGCGACTTGACCCACAGGCCCCACGCCCTGTCTACGCGGCATTGGGTCTAGACGAGGGTCACGTCGTCGAGCGTTCCAGGACCGTGCAGGACCACCTGAAGCTCTGCCGGCAGGGACGCCCGGGCCAGGTCGGCGACGGCTCGCGCCTCCTGCGGCCAGACCCGGGGGTCGAAACGGAGTTCCACGTGGACGGCGGGCCCCGCGGCGTCGTCCACGAGCTTGAAACGAGGGCTGCCGGCCTCGTAGTGCCGTTGGTCGGCATCGGGGTACAGATGGCGGGGACTGACCGCGACCTGCGGCAGGTCGGCGAGGACGGCCACACAGTCGGCGGTGGTGACGAACACCCCGCGCTCGCCGACCGCCAGGCAGTGCTCCTCCCGCCCCAACGGGCGGAACCCCGGCTCCCCCCACTTCGGGCAGGGCTGCGCGGCGAGTTCGACGAGGTCGCCGGGCCGGTACCGGATGCGGGGCTCGAACTCGACGTAGGGGTGGAGCGCCGTCACCAGCAGGCTGCCGCGTCCGCCCAGCGGAACGTAGCGGTCGGGATCGGCCGGATCGACGACCTCCGCGACGCAGGAAGGCGGGAAGTGGTGGTGCGCGCAGACCCGGCACTTGAGCGCGTTGCACATCCGCAGTTCGGAGAAGCCGTAGACCGTGTCGATCTCCGCGCCCCACCACTCCCGCAGCCGGGACTCCCAACCCGGGGAAAGGAATTCACGTCCGACCTCCAGCGTTTCGAGGCCGAACCCGGCGAGGTCGCCGAAACGCTGCTGCATGTGCAGCGTCAGGTCCTTGATCTGCCGCGCTGTGCCCGCCAGGACACGAACGCGGCTCCCGTCGGCCGAACCGTTCGCGATGAGGTCGGCTGCCAGGTCGAAGTAGCGCATCGACAGCAGCGGGACGAAGTCCCCTTCCCCGGCGAGGTCCAGTCCCACCACGGCCCCGTGGTTGAAGCCGACCAGCTGCAGCCGTCGCCGACCGTCGGCGACCCGGCCGGCCCTCAGGGCCGCGCGCTCGGCCTCGGTCGAGTAGAAAGCCTTGGGGACACCGGAGGTGCCGTTCGTGAACCCGGTGGCGATCCCGTCGAACGTCGAGGTGCGCAGCTGCTCGCGGACCGCGGCCCAACCGGCCGGGTCGAGCCAGGGCAGCTGTCGCAGCAGGGCGGGGGCGTTGGCGGGCCCGATGTCCCCGGCGGGTATCAGCTGCCGGTAGAACGGGCTGTCCGCCCGCAGGCGGGTCAGTGTCCGGGCCAGGCCGATCAGGCGCTGCTCGGTCAGGGTGGTGTGCATGAGCTGTCTCCTTGGGACCGGGACCGCCGGGCCGGGGCCGTCAGGTGGATCCGTTCGTCACACCACCCCTCGCCGGAAGGTCAGAAGCACCCGGCCGGCCGGAAGAGCTCCACGCCATGGAGGTGCTCGGGCGTCGCCGCGGCGGCGATCGGGCAGCCTCGGGCTTCGGTCGTCGTCGGACCGGCCGAAGCGGTCGCCACCGCCGGCACGACTATCAGTCCGGCGCTGATCGCTGCCAGAACGGCGACGCGCACGACCGGGATTTCAGGAAGACCGTTGAGCATGTGCGTGTTCCTTTGCTTGGGCAGAACTCTTGATGCGGTGAGAACGTAGCAGCACATCAGTGTCAAACGATCATCGGGATGCCCGGCTGGACGACCCTGGGGGGCCTGGCTCCTGCGAGATCGTCAGATCATGACGGCAGGTCATGGCGCCGCCACCGTAGGTGGGTACGGGGCAACGAGGAGCCGTCGATGCGCCGTTCAGACTCCCAGCACACCGCGCGGCTCGCCGCCTACGGGACGGTGTCCACCCGCCTGTCCCTGATGAGCGACCGCAGGCTTGGCGAGGTCGTGGCGGCGGCCGCCCCGCACGGCTCCGGGATCGGCGGCCGGACGGCGGAACTGGAGCTCGACGGGGTGCCGGTCTTCGTCAAGCGGGTGCCCTTGACGGACCTGGAGCTGCGGCCGGAGAACCTCCGGTCGACGGCGAACCTCTTCGGGCTGCCGATGTTCTACCACTACGGGATCGGTTCGGCCGGTTTCGGGGCCTGGCGCGAGCTGGCGGTGCACACCATGACGACCAACTGGGTCCTCCAGGGAGCGCATGAGGGCTTCCCGCTGACGTACCACTGGCGGGTGCTGCCCGACTCCGCCGCTGCGGGAGTCGCCGACGGGTTCGGCGGCATCGACCAGGCCGTCGCGCACTGGCAGGGCTCGTCGGCCGTGCGCGAGCGGTTGGAGGCCATCGGGCGGTCTTCGTCCAGCCTGGTGCTCTTCCTCGAACACGTGCCGCAGACGCTCGCCGCGTGGTTGGCGAGCCACCAGGATGCCGCGACCGGGAGCGCGCAGGGCTCGCCCTATCCCTGGCTGGCGGCCGAACTGGAGCGCGCGAGCGCTTTCATGAGCTCGCGCGGGCTGGTCCACTTCGACGCCCACTTCGCCAACCTGCTGACCGACGGCCGCCTGCTGTACTTCGCCGACTTCGGTCTCGCCCTGAGTACCGGCTTCGAACTCCGCCCAACCGAGGCGGAGTTCCTCACGGACCACCTCGGCTACGACGGCTACTACACCACGAGCCATCTGCTCCACCACCACCTGCCCGAGGGCGTGCGCGGCGGCACCGAGCAGCGGCTGTTCCTGCGCGAGTGGATCGCCGGCCGGCGGCCCGACGGCGTCCCGCGCGAGCTCGCGGCGATCCTCGACCGGAGCGCCCGCGCGGCCGTCTTCCTGGACGAGTTCCACCGTCGGTTGCTGAACGAGAGCAAGCGGACGCCGTTTCCGGCCGCCGAGCTCGGCCGGCTCGCCGCTACGGTTCCCGCAGGACGCCCGCGATGACCGTCGCCACGACCCCGAGCGCCGATGCGATGAGCCGGGCCGCACCGGTGGTTCCCGGTGCGGCCCGGCTCGCTGCGGCTGACCGGTCGTCAGCGCGCGGCGCCGAACCGATCGGAGATCGATGCCATCATGATCTCCCGTATCGCGGTGGCCAGTTGGGCCGGGGTCGGGGCGGTGAACAGGGTCCGCACGGGCAGTTCGACGCCCAGGGTCTGGCGGATCCGGCTGGTGACCCGGGTGGCGAGCAGTGAGTGGCCGCCGAGGTGGAAGAAGTCGTCGTGGATGCCGACCGCGTCGATGCCCAGGATCTCGCTCCAGGCGGCGGTGATGGCCTTCTCGACGGGGTTTCGGGGAGCGGCGAACGGAGCGACCTCGGGGCGCTGGCTGTCGGGGGCCGGCAGCGCCTTGCGGTCGGTCTTGCCGTTGGGGGTGAGCGGGAGTTCCTCGAGGACGACGAAGGCGGCGGGGATCATGTAGCCGGGCAACTGCGGTTCCAGGTGGGCGCGCAGGTCGGCGGCGGTCGGTGCCTGCTCGGGGGTGGCGACGGTCAGGTAGGCGACCAAGCGCTTGTCCCCTGGGGTGTCCTCGCGGACCATCACGGTGACGGCGGTGACGGCCGGGTGGCTGAGCAGGGTCGCCTCGATCTCGCCGAGTTCGATCCGGAAGCCGCGCAGCTTGACCTGGTTGTCGATCCGGCCGAGGAACTCCAGCTGCCCGTCCGCCCGCCACTTCACCAGGTCACCGCTGCGGTAGACCCTGCGGGTGCCGCCGTCCACCTCGAAGTCGATGAACTTCTCGGCGGTCAGCGCCGGTTGGCCGTAGTAGCCGAGGGCCACCGCGACGCCGCCGATCAGCAGTTCGCCGGGCACCCCCACCGGCACCGGGCGGTTGTACCGGTCCACCACGTAGACCACGACGTTGGAGAGCGGGCGTCCGATCGGCGGCAGCGGGTCGCCGGGGGTCACCTCGACGGCGGTCACGATGACGGTGGTCTCGGTCGGGCCGTAGCCGTTGACCACCCGGAACGGCAGCCGCTTGCCCGGTGGCAGACGCAGCGCGTCGCCGCCGGTGAGGATGTAGTCCAGGCTGGTCTCGACACCGTCCCAGGGCAGCGCGGCCAGCGACTCCAGCATCGGGGTGGAGAGGAAGGCGCCCCGGATCCCCTGCTCGCAGATCCACTGCTGGAGCAGGGCGGGCGACAGCCGGACCGCCTCGGTGGTGATGCAGAGGCTGACGCCGGAGGTGAGGGCCAGCCAGAACTCCCAGGACCCGGCGTCGAAGGCGACCCCGCCGAGGTAGGCCATCCGCTCGCCGGCCCGCGGCTCGTAGTCCCGCTTCGTCCAGTGCACCAGGTTGACCAGGCTGCGGTGCTGGACCTGGACGCCCTTGGGCCTGCCGGTCGACCCGCTGGTGTAGATGGTGTACACCAGATCGTCCGGTCCGGAGCAGGCCGGCGGGTTGCCGGTCGGCTCGTCGGCCAGCTTCTCCCAGTCGCGGTCGGTCAGGAAGTGCGGGACGGTGTCCGGGAACTGCCGCTCATGGCGGCTGTCCGTGATGACCAGCGGCGCGTGCGAGTCCTCGACCATGTAGCTGAGCCGGTCGGCCGGGAAGTCCGCGTCGAGCGGCAGGTAGCCGGCGCCGGACTTCAGCACCCCGAGGATCGCGCAGACCAGGTCGGTGCTGCGTTCGAGGCAGATGGCCACCACGGTGTTCGGCCGCACGGTGCCGAGCGAGCGCAGGTGGTGGGCCAGTTGGTTGGCCCGCTCGTTGACCTGACGGTAGGTCAGCTCCTCGTCCTCGCTGCGGGCCGCGACGACCTCCGGGGTGCGCTCGGCCCACTCCTCGAAGAACCGGTGGATGGTGGTGGTGTCCGGGAAGTCGGCGGCGGTGTCGTTCCACTCCACCAGCACCTGCTGCCGTTCGGCGCCGGCCAGCAGCTCCAGGGTGGAGAGCGGAGCCTGCGGGGTGGCGGTGACGGCGGCCAGCAGGTTCTGGAAGTGGCCGGTCAGCCGGGCGATGGTGGCCGGCTCGAAGAGGTCGGTGCGGTACTCCACCGAGCCGCGCAGGGCGCCGTCGGCCTCCTCGACGAGGGAGAGGGTCAGGTCGAACTTGGCCTGCCGGCCGGTGACCGGGATCGGCGTCACGGTGGTCCCGGGCAGCTGCCAGGAGCCGGCCTCGGAGGCGTTCCGCAGGATGAACATGGTCTGGAAGAGCGGGTTGCGGGACGGGTCCCGGTCGGGGGCGAGCTCCTCGACCAGCCGCTCGAAGGGGAGGTCCTGGTGGTCGTAGGCGCCCAGCGCCGTCTCCTTGACCCGGTCGAGGAGTTCGGTGAACGTCGGGTCGCCGGCCAGGTCGGTGCGCATGACCAGGGTGTTGACGAAGAACCCGATCATGTCCTCCAACTCGGCCCGGTTGCGCCCGGCGATCGGGGTGCCCACCGCGATGTCCTGCTGGCGGCTGTACTTGGACAGCAGCAGCTGGAAGGTGGCCAGCAACGTCATGAACAGGCTCGCCTCGTGCTGCGCGGCGATGGTCCGGACCCGGTCCGCGAGGTCGGCGGGGATGCTGAAGGCGACCGTGTCGTCGTCGCCGGCGCCGCGCTGGGTGGGCCGGCGGTGGTCCGTGGGCAGCTCCAGCGGCTCGATCGCGGCGAGCTGGCCGCGCCAGTAGTCCAGTTGCCGGTCGAGCGCCTCGCCGGTCAGCCAGTCGCGCTGCCAGCGGGCGAAGTCCGCGTACTGCACCGGGAGTTCGGCCAAGGCGGCGTCGCCTTGGCGGAGCGCGGCAGCGTAGAGCTCGCGCAGCTCGCGGGCCAGGATGCTCTCCGACCAGCCGTCGGCCACGATGTGATGGAAGGTCAGCTGGAGGAACTGGTCGTCGTCCGCCAGCAGAGCGAGGTCGACCCGCAGCAGCGGGCCGGTGGCGAGGTCGAAGGGGCGGCGGCCCGCGATGAGCAGGAGCTGCCGGGCTTCGGCCTCGCGGGTGGCGGGGTCGGTGTGGTGGCGCAGGTCGTGGGTGGTGATGGCGGTCGGGGTGGGTGGGTCGATCTGCTGGGTGGGTTCGCCGTTGACGTCGGTGTGGAAGCGGGTGCGCAGGATCTCGTGGCGGGCGGTGAGGGTGGTGAGGGCGCTCCGCAGGGCGGTGTGGTCGAGCGGGCCGGTGACGCGCAGCGCGAAGGGGATCAGGTAGTCGCTGCTGCCGGGCTCCAGTTGGTCGAGGAACCAGAGGCGCTGCTGGGCGAAGGAGAGCGGCAGCGGGTTGCCGTCGCGCGGGGCGAGGGTGATGCCGGTGGCCTCGGTGGTGTCCAGCGTGGCCACGGCGGCGGCGAGTTGGGCGGGGGTGGGCGCGGTGAAGACGGTGCGGACGGGGAGGTCGACGCCGAGCGTGGTGCGGATCCGGCTGGTGACCTGGGTGGCGAGCAGCGAGTGGCCGCCGAGTTGGAAGAAGTTGTCGTGCACGCCGATGGTCTCGATCCCGAGGATCTCGCTCCAGATGGCGGTGACGGCCTGCTCGGTGGGGGTGCTGGGCGCCGTGTAGGCCGTGTCGGAGTGCTGGAGCTCCGGGGTGGGCAGGGCGCGGCGGTCGATCTTGCCGTTGGGGGTGAGGGGGAGTTCGTCGAGGGTGACGAAGGTGGCGGGGATCATGTAGTCGGGGAGGTGGCGGGCGGCGTGGGTGCGCAGGTCGTCGGGGTCGATGCCGGTGGGGGTGAGGTAGGCGATCAGCTTCTTGTCGCCGGGGGTGTCTTGGTGGACGAGGACGGTGGCGGTGGTGACGTCGGGGTGGTTCAGCAGGGTGGCTTCGATCTCGCCGAGTTCGATGCGGTAGCCGCGGATCTTGACCTGGTTGTCGATCCGGCCGAGGAACTCCAGCTGGCCGTCGGTGCGCCATTTGACGAGGTCGCCGGTGCGGTAGGCGCGGCCGTAGGGGGTGTGGGCGAACTTCTCGGCGGTCAGGTCGGGCTGGTTGAGGTAGCCGCGGGCCAGGGTGGTGCCGGTGATGAGGAGTTCGCCGGGGACGCCGATGGGGACCAGGCGATCGTGCCGGTCGACCACGTGCAGGGCGGTGTTGGCGACCGGTCGGCCGATGGGGGGCAGCGGGTCGCCAGGGGTGATCTCGGTGGAGGTGACCAGGACGGTGGCCTCGGTGGGGCCGTAGTTGTTGTGGACCCGGAACGGGAGCCGGGCGTCGGCAGGCAGGCGGAGCTGGTCACCGCCGGTGAGGACGTACTCCAGGCTGGTGGGGATGGAGTCCCAGGGGAGGGCGGCCACGGCTTCGAGCACGGGGGTGGTGAGGAGGGTGCCGCGGATGCGCTCGTCGGCGAGCCACCGCTGGAGGAGTGCGGGGGTGAGGCGGATCTCCTCGGTGGGGGTACGGCAGTTGGCGCCGGCGGCGAGGGCGGGCCACAGCTCCCAGGCGGCCGCGTCGAAGGCGACGCCGGCGAGCAGGGCGACCCGGTCGCCGGGGCGGGCGCCGAACGTGCTGTTCGTCCACTGGATCAGGTTGACCACGCTGCGGTGTTCGACCTGGACGCCCTTGGGCTTGCCGGTCGAGCCGGAGGTGTAGATCACGTAGGCGAGGTCGGCCGGGGTCGCCGCCGGCGTCGGGTTGTCGGTGGGGCCGGCCGGCCAGTCCTGGTCGACCAGTAGCCGCGGTACCCCGGTGGGCAGGCGGTCGGCGTGCCTGGTGTGGGTGATGACCAGCGGGCTGCCGCTGTCCTCGGTGAGGTGGGCGAGCCGGTCCGCCGGGTACTCCGGGTCCATCGGTACGTACGCGGCACCGGACTTGAGGATACCGAGCTGTGCGGCGGCCAGGTCGGGGCCGCGCTCCAGGCAGACCGCCACCCTGGAGTCGGGGCGCACGCCGAGCGCGCGCAGGTGGTGGGCCAGCCGGTTCGCCCTCTCGTTCAGCTGACGGTAGGTCAGCTCGCCGATCGCGAGGGCCTCCGGCTGCGAAGCCACCCGTGCCTCGACCAGCTGGTGGACCGTCACCGTCTCGGGGAACTTCGCGGCGGTGTCGTTCCACTCCTGGAGCTGCCGGCGTTCGGCCTCGGTGAGCAGCTCCAGTTCGGACAGACGCGCCTGCGGGGTGGCGGTGACGGCGGCCAGCAGGGTCTGGAAGTGGCCGATCAGGCGGGCGATGGTGGCCGGCTCGAAGAGGTCGGTGCGGTACTCGACGCAGGCCCGCAGGCCGTGCGACCCGTCGGTGGCCGACCCGTCGTAGACCGTGAGGGTCAGGTCGAACATGGCCTCCTGCGCCTCGAGCGTGATCGGTTCGACGGCGACCTCGGACAGGCTCCAGGCATCGAGGTCGGGCACGTTCTGCAGGACGAACATGGTCTGGAAGAACGGGTTTCGGGACGCGTCGCGGTCGGGGGCGAGCTCCTCGACCAGCCGCTCGAAGGGGAGGTCCTGGTGGTCGTAGGCGCCCAGCGCCGTCTCCTTGACCCGGTCGAGGAGTTCGGTGAACGTCGGGTCGCCGGCCAGGTCGGTGCGCATGACCAGGGTGTTGACGAAGAACCCGATCATGTCCTCCAACTCGGCCCGGTTGCGGCCCGCGATCGGTGATCCGACGGCGATGTCCTGCTGGCGGCTGTACTTGGAGAGCAGCAGTTGGAAGGTGGCGAGCAGCGTCATGAAGAGGCTCGCCCCGCTGTCGGCGGCGGTCGCCCGGAGCTGGTCGATCACCTCGGCGGGGATGGTGAAGTTCGCGGTGGCACCGGCGGCCCGGCGCTCGGCGGGGCGGCGGTGGTCGGTGGGCAGTTCCAGCGGCTCGATGCCGGTCAACTGCTCGCGCCAGTAGCCGAGCTGGCGATCCAGCCGGTCGCCGGTCAGCCACTGTCGCTGCCAGCCGGCGAAGTCCGCGTACTGCACCGGGAGTTCGGCAAGCACAGCGGCCGCCTTGCCGGTCGCCGCGCGGTACAGCTCGGTGAGCTCGCGGGAGAGGACGGAGACCGACCAGCCGTCGAAGGCGATGTGGTGGACCGTGAGGGCGAGAACGCACTCCTGGTCGGCGAGTTGGACGAGGGTGACGCGCAGCAGGGGGCCGGTGGCGAGGTCGATCGGGCGCCGGCCTTCGGCCAGCACGATGCGCTCCGCCTCGGCCTCGCGGGTAGCGGGGTCGGTGTGGTGGCGCAGGTCGTGGGTGGTGATGGTGGTCATGGTGGGTGGGTCGATGTGCTGGGTGGGTTCGCCGTTGCCGTCGGTGTGGATGCGGGTGCGCAGGATCTCGTGGCGGGTGGTGAGGGCGGTGAGGGCGCTCCGCAGGGCGGTGTGGTCGAGCGGGCCGGTGACGCGCAGCGCGAGGGGGATCAGGTAGTCGGTGCTGCCGGGCCGCAGTTGGTCGAGGAACCAGAGGCGCTGCTGGGCGAAGGAGAGCGGCAGCGCGCTGCCGTCGCGCGGGACCGGTGTGATCGCGGGAGCGGAGTCGGTTGTCAGTTCCGCGATGGCCAGGGCGAGTTGGGCGGGCGTCGGGGCGGCGAAGAGGGTGCGGAACGGGATGTCGACACCGAGCTCCGCACGCAGCCGGCTGGTGACCTGGGTGGCGAGCAGCGAGTGGCCGCCGAGCTGGAAGAAGTTGTCGTGCACGCCCACCGGGTCGATGCCCAGCACCTCGGCCCAGATGGCGGTGATGGCCCGCTCGGTGGCGGTGCTGGGTGCGGTGTACTCGGCGGTGACGTCGGGGGTGGGCAGGGCGCGGCGGTCGATCTTGCCGTTGGGGGTGAGGGGGAGTTCGTCGAGGGTGAGGAAGGTGGCGGGGATCATGTAGTCGGGGAGGTGGCGGGCGGCGTGGGTGCGCAGGTCGTCGGGGTCGATGCCGGTGGGGGTGAGGTAGGCGATCAGCTTCTTGTCGCCGGGGGTGTCTTGGTGGACGAGGACGGTGGCGGTGGTGACGTCGGGGTGGTTCAGCAGGGTGGCTTCGATCTCGCCGAGTTCGATGCGGTAGCCGCGGATCTTGACCTGGTTGTCGATCCGGCCGAGGAACTCCAGCTGGCCGTCGGTGCGCCATTTGACGAGGTCGCCGGTGCGGTAGGCGCGGCCGTAGGGGGTGTGGGCGAACTTCTCGGCGGTCAGGTCGGGCTGGTTGAGGTAGCCGCGGGCCAGGGTGGTGCCGGTGATGAGGAGTTCGCCGGGGACGCCGATGGGGACCAGGCGATCGTGCCGGTCGACCACGTGCAGGGCGGTGTTGGCGACCGGTCGGCCGATGGGGGGCAGCGGGTCGCCGGGGGTGATCTCGGTGGAGGTGACCAGGACGGTGGCCTCGGTGGGGCCGTAGTTGTTGTGGATCCGGAACGGGAGCCGGGCGTCGGCGGGCAGCCGGAGCTGGTCACCGCCGGTGAGGACGTACTCCAGGCTCGTCGCGCTGTGGTCCCAGGGGAGGGTGGCGAGGGCCTCGAGCATGGGGGTGGAGAGGAAGGTGCCGCGGATCCGCTGGTCGGTGAGCCACTGCTGGAGGAGTGCGGGGGTGAGGCGGACGTCCTCGGTGGGGGTGCGGCAGCTGGCGCCGGCGGCGAGGGCGGGCCACAGCTCCCAGGCGGCCGCGTCGAAGGCGACGCCGGCGAGCAGGGCGACCGGGGCCCCGGGCTCGGTGCTGAACGTGCTGTTCGTCCAGTGGATGAGGTTGACCAGGCTGCGGTGTTCGACCTGGACGCCCTTGGGCTTGCCCGTGGACCCGGAGGTGTAGATCACGTACGCGAGGTCCCGCGCCGTGGCGGCCGGCGCCGGGTCGGTGCTGTCACCGGTCGGCCAGTCCTGGTCGACCAGCAGCCGCGGCACCCCGGCGGGGAGGCGGTCGGCGTGGCGGGAGTGGGTGACGACCAGCGGGCTGCCCGAGTCCTCGACCAGGTAGGCGAGCCGGTCCGCCGGGTACTCCGGGTCCATCGGCACGTACGCGGCACCGGACTTGAGGACGCCGAGCAGTGCGCTGACCAGGTCGGGGCCGCGCTCCAGGCAGACCGCCACCCTGGAGTCGGGGCGCACGCCGAGCGCGCGCAGGTGGTGGGCCAGCCGGTTCGCCCGCTCGTTCAGCTGACGGTAGGTCAGCTGGTCCACCGCCGGGACCTCCGGGTGGGAGGCCGCCCGCCGCTCGATCAACTGATGGACCGTCAGCTCGTCCGGGAAGGGGGTGGCGGTGCCGTTCCACTCCAGGAGCTGCCGGCGCTCGCCCTCGGTGAGCAGCTCCAGTTCGGAGAGGTAGGTCTGCGGGGCGGCGGCGACGGAGGTCAGCAGGGTCCGGAAGTGGCCGACCAGCCGGGCGATGGTGGCCGGCTCGAAGAGGTCGGTGCGGTACTCCAGCAGCCCCTGTGCGCCGGTGAAGCTCAGGCCCAAGTCGCCTCCCTCCCCGGGCAGTCCGAAGGCCGGCAGCCGGTCAAGGTCGAAGTCCGCGCTCAACGCAACTGGCAGCAAAGGGTGTTGAAGAGCATCAGCGGCACGGTCCGCAACCCGCTCGAGCAGTTCCGTGAAAGTCGGGTCACCGGACAGATCGGTGCGGACGATCACCACCTCGCCGGGCTCGTCCCCACCCCCCTCGGCGTCCCTGTCCCTGACCGCGTGCCCCGCGACCCGGACGGCGATGTCCTCCTGCCGGCCGTACTTGGCCAGCAGCACCTGGAACGCCGTCAACAGCGCGAGCGGGGAAGAGAGTTCGGTGGGGAGTCCGGCCGGAAGCTCGAAGGTGATGCCGTCGAGGCCCGCACCGGACGCCGCCGCGGACCGGCGACGGTCGGTGGGCAGCTCCAGCGGCTCCAGGCCCGCCAAGGTCCGCTGCCAGTAATCCATCTGGTGGTCAGTCACCGTTCCACTCCCAACACGTCGTCCGTAGCACGCTCGTCGCGGAGATGTCCGCAGTGACGACGCTAGGCCCGGCCCCGACGACCACCCAGTGGTCGGAAGTGCCGCCGCACCGGCCGGTCACAAGTACCCAGTGCCACCGGGGGTCCCGCGCTGGCCACGATGGGTCCGTCAGACTTCCACACGGTGAAGAGAGGCAGGCCGACTGTGGCACTGCGGCAGCAGTCCTCCGGCGACGCGTTCGCACCCGGTGGCGAGGCGCACGACGCCGGCGCACCCGGTCTCGGCGCGCACCACCTTGACGCGTACAACGTCGTCCTCAGTACCATCCCCTCCGATTCGCACACCTGGAACCTGCTCTTCCTGCAGCTTCTGCTCGAGGAGCACGGCTGCGAGGTCACCAACCTCGGTGCCTGCGTCCCGGTGGCGACCCTGGTCGGCGAGTCGGCGCAGAGCCGGCCCGACCTGATCGTGATCAGCTCGGTGAACGGGCACGGCCTGGAGGAAGGGCGGGACCTGGCCCGCGCGGTGCGGGCCCACCCCGAGTTGCGGCACGTGCCGCTGGTGATCGGCGGCAAGCTCGACACCGCCGGCTCGCAGTCCGAAGACGACTTCCTGCCGCTGCTGGAGGCGGGCTTCGACGCGGTGCTGGTCGGCGAGACGGCGGTGCCGCGGCTGCTGGCGCTGCTGGAGCAGCTGCCCGCGCCGGCCGCCCGCCCGATCGCGCCGTCCCTCAGCGGCCTCGAGCAGAAGGCGTACGCCGATGCGACCCGCTGAGCCCTACCGTGGCCTGGAGGCCGTCGGCACCGGCCGTGCCGAGCGCGACGGCGGTTCCGGCGCCACCTTCCACGCGGTGCTGGACGCGGCTCGGCGCCGCGGCGCCCTGGTCGTCCAGCCCCGGATGGGCTTCAGCGACCCGGCCCGGATGCGGGCGGGCCTGGGCGCCACCAAGGCGGCCAACGCCACCACGGTCGGCACCCTGACCCTGGACAGCTTCACCCGGGTCGGCGACTTCGCCACCGCCGACCGCGCCCTGCGCGAGCGCCGCCCGCTGAACGGCTACCCGATCGTCAACTTCCCGACCGCGACCACCGAGGCGATGCTGGCCGGCATCCGGGACCGGCACTTCCCGGTGCAGGTCCGCCACGGCTCCTCGCTGCCGGGCCGGATCATCGACGCGCTGATCGAGGCCGGGCTGGACGCCACCGAGGGCGGCCCGATCTCCTACTGCCTGCCCTACAGCCGCACGCCCATCGGCCAGTCGGTGCAGGCCTGGCAGGAGGCCTGCGAGAAGCTCGCCACGCTGCGCGAACGCGGCGTCGAGCCGCACCTGGAGAGCTTCGGCGGCTGCATGCTGGGCCAGCTCTGCCCGCCCTCGCTGCTGATCGCCATCACCGTGCTGGAGGGCCTCTTCTTCCGCCGGCACGGCCTGCGCAGCATCTCGCTGAGCTACGCCCAGGGGACCAACGCGGCCCAGGACGACGAGGCCGTGCTCGCGCTGCACGAGATCGCCGAGGAACTGCTGGGCGACATCAGCTGGCACGTCGTCATCTACGCCTACATGGGCCTGTACCCCAGCACCGAGTCCGGCGCGCTGGGCCTGGTGGCGGACGCGGCGCGGCTGGCGGTGCGCACCGGTTCCACCCGGCTGATCGTCAAGACCGCCGCCGAGGCGCAGCGGATCCCGACGATCGCGGAGAACGTGACCGCGCTGGAGATGGCCGCCCAGGCCGGCGCGAGCACCCGGCGGCTGCTGGTCCCGCCCGCCTCGACCGGGATCAAGGAGGAGGCACGGGCGCTGATCGACGCCGTGCTCGACCTGAACGAGGACATCGGCAAGGCGCTGGTGCGGGCCTTCGCCCAGGGGTACCTGGACGTCCCGTACTGCCTGCACCCGGACAACGCGGGCCGCGCGCGCAGCGTGATCACCGAGGAGGGTCGCCTGGAGTGGAGCCGCACCGGTTCGCTGCCGATCGGCCACCTGACGCCCACCCACCGCTCGGCCCAGCTCACCTCGAGCCGCCTGCTGCACGCCCTGAGCTATGTGCGCTCCCGCTACGACAACGCCGAGCCCCTCGCCGCCACCTTCCGCCGGATCGCCTGAAACCCACTGCCCGGCCCTGCCCCCCGCTACCCAAGAACCAGAGGAATCCCACGATGACCACGCAGATCGACCGACCGCTCGACGCCGCCCTCCCCGTCCCTGACGCCGACATCCTCCCGTTGCCGCGCCTGCACCTGGCCGACCCGCGCACCCGCGCGACGCTGCGGATCCAGCAGGCCCTGCTGGCCGGCGCCCGCGAGTACCTGCGGGCCGGCGGCTCGGTGGAGATGGCGCACCCCATCATCGGGCCGGTGACCGACCCCGGTTCGCGTGGTGCCAAGCAGGCCGACATCGATTTCTACGGCCACCGCTACAAGTTGATGACCAGTGCGATCCTCTACAAGCAGGCCTCGCTGCTCACTTTCGACCGGATCTTCCTGGTGGCGCCCAACGTCCGCCTGGAGCCGATCGAGACCAGCTCCACCCGCCGCCACCTGGCCGAGTTCCGGCAGATCGACGTCGAGGTGGCCAGGGCGACCCGGGACGAGGCGATGGACCTGGTCGAGGGCGTGATCCAGTACGCCGTGACCACGGTGCTGGCCGAGTGCGCCGAGGAGCTCGCGGTGCTGGAGCGCGACACCACCGCGCTGCGGTCCTTCGTGGCCCAGCCGTTCGCCCGGATCCCGCACGGCGAGGTGGTCGAGCGGCTGCGCGCCAAGGGCTACCCGCAGGCCGCCGGCACCGAGATCGAGTGGCAGGCCGAGGAGTTGATCTCCCGGGACGCCACCGCGCCGTTCTTCGTCGTCGGCTACCCCAAGGGCTCGCGCGGCTTCTACGACAAGGAGAGCACCACGGAGCCGGGCACCCTGCTCAACTTCGACCTGATCGCCCCCGAGGGCTGCGGCGAGCTGTGCAGCGGCAGCGAGCGGGAGTTCGAGTACGCGAAGATCGTCACCCGGATGCGGGAGACCGGTGAGAACCCGGCCAAGTACGCCTGGTACCTGGACGTGGTCCGCAACGGCATCCCGAACAGCGCCGGCTTCGGCATCGGCGTCGAGCGGCTGACCCGCTGGGTGGCCGGGCTGGACTCGGTCTGGCAGGCCACCGCCTTCCCGAAGCTCGCAGGGGTGGTCTCGCCGTGACCTCCCACCTCGACGCACCCGGCTTTCCCGAGGGCGAGATCCGGCGCCGGGCCCGGGACGGCGCGGCCGCCGTCTTCCCGCCGCTGGACGAGTACGGCAACGCGGTCTACGGCGCCAACCCGCACCGCCAGGCCACCGGTTCCGGCGACGCGATCGACGCGCTGCGCCTGGTCCCGCCGCTCTTCATGCCGGGCCGGCTCGCCAAGCTGATCGACCTGGGTCGTGAGCCGCTCTACTCCGACGTCCAGCTGGACACCTCCTTCGGCGGGCTCAACTCCAGCCTGCCGGTGTACATTTCCGCGCTCGGCTCGACCCGGGTGGCCAACGCCAGCCTGGGCATCAGCCGGCAGGCGGGCCGGTTCGGCATCCCGATGATCATCGGCGAGAACGTCGCCCCGATGAACGGCTTCCGGACCAGCGGCGACGAGCACCGCAAGGGCCTGCTGGAGCGGATCCACGCCTACCTGGAGGAACTGCCGCCGGGCCTGGGCGGCGTCTGCGTCCAGCAGAGCACCGAGGACGCCAACTCCGAGGTGTGGAACCAGGTCTACAGCGACCCGGCGGTCGGCGAGCTGCTCGCCACCGGGCGGCTGGTCTTCGAGCTGAAGGTCGGCCAGGGCGCCAAGCCCGGACTCGGCGGCCTCACCATGATCAGCGAGGAGGCGGTGGCCGGCCTGGACGACCAGTACGCCATCGAGCGCCTGGTCGCCGACGGACCGGTGCTGCGCTGCTCCTCGCCCGGCACCTTCACCGAGGAGATCTTCCGGCAGCAGATCCACCTGATGCGCAACAACTACCCGCGGGCCCGCTGCTGGGTCAAGCTCTTCCCCGGCCGCGACGTCGCGCAGGCCGCCGCCGTCGCCTGGCAGGCCGGCGCGGACGCGGTCACCGTGGACGGCGCCGAGGGCGGCACCGGCTGGGCGCCCACCGCCTTCATGGACCACGTCGGCCTGCCGCTCGCCGAGTGCCTGCGCCGGATCGACGCCACCCGGGGCACCCTGCTGGCCAGCGGCCGGGTCTGGCACGGGCCGCGCGCGGTCAAGCTGCTCGCGCTCGGCGCCTCGGCCGTGGGCCTGGGCCGGGCGGCCCTGGTCGCGGTCGACGAGGACCCCGAGCACGGCCTCGAACGCCTGCTGCGGGCCATGGAGTTGGAGATGAAGCTGCTGATCAGCTCGCTGGGCAAGTACGCCACCGCGGAGCTCGGCCACGAGGACCTGTGGGAGGCCTCATCATGATCTACCAGTACAGCTACGACATGGTCACCGACGACATCTTCCTCCAACTGCCCGAGCTGGCAGCCGGATCGGACGTCTTCCTCAAGCTGGAGGGGCTGAACCCGGCCGGCTCGGTGAAGCTCAAGACCGCGCTGAGCCTGATCGAGGACGCCGAGCACCGCGGCCTGCTGGCCCCCGGCACCCCGATCATCGAGTCCTCCTCCGGCAACCTCGGGATCGCGCTCAGCTCGATCTGCGCCACCAAGGGCTACCCCTTCACCTGCGTGGTCGACCCGAACACCTCCGGCACCAGCGCCGACCACATGCGGGCGCTGGGCACCGAGGTCGTGGTGGTGGACCACATCGACGCCAACGGCGGCTTCCTGGCCTCCCGGATCGCCTACATCCAGCAGCGCACCGCGGCCGATCCGCGGATGGTCTGGCTCAACCAGTACGCCAACCAGGCCAATCCCCGGGCGCACTACGAGCAGACCGGGCGCAGCATGCTCAAGGAGCTGCAGCAGATCGACTACCTCTTCGTCGGCGCCGGCTCGACCGGTACCTTCGTCGGCTGCGCCCAGTACCTGCGCGAGTACTCGCCCGAGACCAGGATCATCGCGGTCGACGCGGTCGGTTCGGTGATCTTCGGTACCCGGCCGGGCCAGCGGTTCCTGCCGGGCCTGGGCGCCAGCCGCCCGCCGGAGCTGTGCCGGCCCGAACTCGCCGACGAGGTGGTGCTGGTGGCCGAGCCGGACGCGATCCGCGAGTGCCGGCGGCTGGCCCGCGACCACGGCCTGCTGACCGGCGGCTCCACCGGCTCGGTGCTCGCGGCCATCCGCCACTACGCGGCCGGCTTCCCGGCCGGCAGCCGGATCGCGGCGATCTCGCCCGACCTGGGCGAACGCTACCTGCGCACGGTCTACAGCGACGCCTGGGTGGCCGAACGGTACGGTGTCCTCGCTTTCTGACGCACCGTCAATCAGCGCAATCCCGACTATCCGAAGCTCTCTGATGTCTCCGATGCTCTGAAGGGAACGTACGATGACGTCCTTCCACGTGGTCGACGGCACCATCACCCAGGAAGTGATCGCCGCCGACCCGGCGCGGATCCTGGAGCTGGTCCGTGACACCTACCTGGAGCACAGCCTGGGCCGGACGGTGAACCCCAACAGCTACTTCCTGCGGTTCCCGGACAAGCCCAGCTGCCGGATCATCGCGCTGCCCGCCCACCTCGGCGGCGAGCAGCCGGTCTCCGGACTCAAGTGGATCGCCAGCTACCCGCCCAACGTCGAGCGCAACCTGCAGCGCGCCTCGGCCGTGCTGATCCTCAACGACGCCGAGACCGGCTACCCCTTCGCCTGCCTGGAGGCCTCGCAGATCAGCGCCGCCCGCACCGCCGCCTCCGCCGCGCTCGCGGTGGAGACCCTGCAGCCCGGCGACCGCCCGCGCACCGTGCTCTTCGTCGGCGCCGGGGTGATCGGGCGCACCGTCTCCAACTTCCTGGCCGCGCGCGGCCTCGCGGTCGGCGAGGCACTGGTCCACGACCACGTCGACAGCTACGCCGAGACCTTCGCCTCCTACCTGCGCCAGACCCACGGCTGGACCTCGGCGCAGCGGGTCGACGACATCGACTCCGCCCTCGCCATGGCCGACCTGGTGATCCTGGCCACCACCGCCCCCGCCCCGTGGCTCAGCGACGAGCAGACGCTCCGCCCCGACCAGCTGATCCTCAACCTGTCGCTGCGCGACATCCACCCGACCGTGATGATCAAGTGCCACAACATCCTGGACGACGTGGACCACTGCCTGACCGCGCAGACCTCCCCGCACCTCACCGAGATCGAGTACGGCACCCGCGACTTCATCACCGGCACCCTGGCAGACGTGCTGCGCGGCGACGTGACGCTCCATCAGGACCGCACCACCATCTTCTCCCCGTTCGGACTGGGCGTGCTGGACCTGGCCGTGGGCGCGCACATCTACCGCACGGCGCTGGAGCAGGGTCGGGCCACCGAGATCCCCGGGTTCTTCCCCGAGCTGGCGCGGTGGTGAGCGGTCCTGCATCGCACGACCCGGGTCGCACGGCCCGCGCCGTGCGACCCGGAGCCGTGCTGCCCGAGCCACCGCAGGAGCGCCCTCGACGATCATCCGGCGGTCCGGCGATCGGTGGTAATGGGCGCCTCTCGGGCGTGGTGTGCCTCGGCGGGGCCGAGTTACTCCCGGGCACCCGCCGAGTTGGCCAGGCGTTAACCGTTGGCCTCGTACCGGCGGTGATCCGGGCGGTCCCCGGAGCCGCAGAGCACGGCGCGGCTATGGACAGTCCGGTGGCGGTTCGCCCTGGCCGTCCCGGTCGGCGCGGCACCAAGTCCTCGGCACGACCTCTCGGCCGTGGCCTGCTGCTCGGCATCGCGCTGGTGTCCGGCAACACCGAGAAAACATGCGAGACGATCCTCGGCGGCGGCGCGAAAGGCCCGGCAGGCGAGGTATCCCATGCCCAGCCGGTGGGCTGCTTGGGCGAGCTCGCCATTCTCTAGCCGGGTAAGGCCGATCAACTCCGCCTCCTTCCTACTGAGGACACCGGCCCGGACCGCCCGCTCCAATACTTGGTCTGGGTGGCCATGAGACCGGCTGCGCCTGCGTCGGCATGAGGGATCCAGCATGTCTGCTGGCGCGGTGCCTCCGGTATGGGCTTCGCGGGCGGCGAGGCCCCCGCGGTAGGCAGCCCACCAGAGCCGACGGTAGATCCTGCCGGAGTCGAGGTCGGCCGAACGCAGTTCGCACAGAAACCCCTCGACAGCTGCTGATTCGATGTCGGGGTAGGGCGCCGGGCGGGCGTTGACGATGCGCCATGTCAGCCCACGCAGGCCAGGGGCCATCATCCAGAGCGCTCCGACCTGCCACGCGTCGCCGCGGCTGCGAGCCAGGAACGCGAGTTCGGCCCAGACCGCTTCGCGAACCATGTCAGATGTGCGTGGCTGGAGGAGCAGCGGGCGGAGTGAGGTCAGTGGCAGTTCAGCCGTCGGAGTGAAGGAGGGAATGGACGTGACGTCGATGACGAGCGGCCCGATCGAGGGATTCGGTCCGCTCACGGCGGCATCGACGAAGTCCAGGACGGAGCGTTCACGGTTGGATCGCATAGTGCCTCTCTGGTGCTTACGTGGTCAACTTGCTGATTGCGTCGAGTAGGACGCTCATGGCCAGCTGGCGCCGGTTGTCGTCGTTGATGCCGGCCACCACCGCTTCCCAAGCGGAGAGCATCGGATACCACCACTCTTGGCCGGCCTTCAGGCTTCGTGCCAGCCGTTCCAGGTGCTGAAGCTCGGTGTCGTCCAGACGCTCCGCGTGGCGCTCAATGCGCTCGACGACGACCAGCGCCGGGTTGCTGTAGATCTGGGAGTGCAGGAAGCGCAGATGTTCGAACCGGTCCACGTCGGCCCGATGCTGGGCGACGAACCGTTGCGCCTGTTCGGAGAGCCCGAGCACGACGTACACCGAGACGTCGGTGTAGTAGTGGGTGGCCAACTGTCGAGGGACTCCGAGCTGTGCGTTCACCTGGTCCTGGGCGCTGTGCAACTGTTCGGCGGGCCACTGACCGGTCAACTGTCCTGCTCGGTACATGATCTGGTCCCGCAGGTGGGCTTCCCTGTCACCGTGCCGGGCGCGGGTGGGGCGCCAGCGTGCGGTGATCGAGGCTTCGAAGTGCACGCCGGCCGTGGCGCTGGGCAGCTGGCGCGGCTGCGGGAAGATCGTCTCCCGCAGCCGCCGTCTGTTCATCAGTCGCATGGGGTCCGGGTCCAGCCATCCGGCGGGAACAGGTCATGCAGCCGAGGGTCGACGAGCTCGCGGTAGATCTCGTCCGCGACGCGGCTGCCGTTGGAGCGGCGTACGTTCCCGAGACCCTGCATGAACGCCGCACCGGCCTCGAACGACTGTTGTCGGCGAAGCAGGGCGACCACCTGCGGCTGAACCTGGAGATACGTGTCATCGTCGTGGGCGCAGGAGACCAACCAGCCGGCGGCCAGAGCCCCGCAGTCGGCTTGGTACTCGGGATCGGCGAACAGTTCCCCGAGCGCGTCGTCCAGGTCGAAGTCGAGCAGTTCCGGGTTGCCGGAGACAGGCCACGGCACAGTTGCGGAACCGGCCCGCATGAGTACGAGGAGCGCCAACTTCCCGGCGTTCGACGGAGCTCCGGCCCGCCGCCAGACCTGCACGACGGTGCCCAGCCGTGTTCGGCCGTCAGGGGTGTCGGCCAACTGCTCGAATGCCTGGAGCACGGCCACGCGGACCTCCGGTCCGGCGGGCTTCCCGCCCACCCGGCGTAGCCGGGTCATCGCCCGGCGCCGCAGTGGCTCGGGCGCGGAGTCGTCCATCAGCAGGGACCGGCAGACCTCGACCACGACCAGCTGGATGTCCACCGACTGCCGGGCCCAGTCGTACAGCAGGCCCCAGACCCGGCTGCCCACGTGCTCATTGCGGACGGCGGAGCCTGCCACGGAGATGAGGACGTCAGAGCGGTCTACCCTCACGCACAGGTGCCGCAGCTTCTCCAGCTCGCCTGTGTCCTCGTGCCGCAGAGCCAGGTCGGACAACACCCGCGCACCGGTGACGGGCAGCACGGCAGATCGGTTGGGCAACTGCACCAGCCACTGGCGCAGCACGTCGCGGATCTCGTAGTTGTCCCACACGAACGTGATCAGCGCCTCGCCGAAGCCGGGGCGGGCCAGGTCCACCCGGTCGCGGGAGTCGACCTCAGCGCCGAGATCGGTCAGCCGGCTGCGGATGCCGCGACCGGCGAGCACCGAGCTGAGCCCGCCGGGTGCCGCACCCTTGCCACCCGTCTCAGCGACGACAGACCTCTCCAACTCCCTGGCAGCTGATGCGATCTCGGAGGGCGAGCCCTGCTGGTGGACGGCGAGTGAGATCAGCAGGCAGCGGTCGGCGAGCGTCAGGGCGCGCTTCTTCGGGTCGCCGGTCGGGCCGTGCGGTGCGAGGTCGGCGAAGCATACGTTGAGTTCCTCGCGCCAGTCGCCGAGCGCCTGCTCGATCCGCTGACGCAGCACCGAGTCGAGCTGAGCAGGTGACTCGGTGCCGCGGGCCGCTTCTGCGGCTTTCGGCTCGGCCAAGCGGTACTGCCGCCATTGGGTCAGCACGGTTCCAGCGGCCCGCATGGCGTCGACGGCATCGCGGCCCCTCAGATGGTTGCGGGCCACCTCTGTCCGCACATAGGGAAGGAGCCAGCCCAGGTCAGCCGACTGCACCTGCTGCTCGACCAACTGCTGTGCGTCCGGTGGCTGGGAGAGTTCGACCACCCGCACGTTCTCGGGTGCTGACCAGGCACGGTGCTGTGCCCACAGTTCCTTGGCGACTGTGAGGATCAGTCGGGACCCCACTGCGTTCAGCCGTCCGGCGTGTTCGCCGAGACCGGCCATGAACTCTGCGGAGAGTAGATCCGACTGAGGGTCCTTCAGGTCGAGTTGACACGCGGTTCGGCCGAGGATCGGGAGCTTGCCCACCGAGGGTACCCGCCAGTCCGCAGCCAGTTGGAGCAAAGTGACGTCGGTGGGCGTGTGCTGGGCGAGCAGTTGTTGGGCGAAGATCGTGGAGCCGATATGGCGGGGCGCCACGACCACGATGACACCGGTCTTCTCGTCCAGCAGGGCAGCGGTCATCGGCCCCGACGCAACCTGTCGGGGGCTGACCGGCACGTAGTACCGAGAGTCGCGCAACGCGTCGCGGTCGAGCGGTCGGCCGCTGAGCACGTCAGGCTTGAGCTGGTTGACGGTGAGGCTGTCAGCGTGGTTGACCACCGCGCCGGCGTTCTCCACTGTCAGTAGGCGAGTTTGGGGTGGCAGCAGGACATCGACCGGACGGCGGTGCTGGAGGAGCGGGATCCAGCGCAACTCATTTGCCCAGGGCGTAGATTCGGCGAGTTCGTAGGCTTTGGTGGAGCGGTGCAGCTCGACTGGCTGCGAGTCGGAGTCCGGCGGGGGCGCCGAAGAGCGCTGGGTCGGGAACTCGTTGAGGGTCACTGGTGCTCCTGTCCGGTGTGCGGCTGCCACGTCGACGGGTTGAGGGGACCGAAGTTGTACTGCGCGCTCTGCACCTGCTTGGCCTTGTTCGTTGCCGTTCCGACCTGGCCGGTCACGCACATGAAAGGCCCTGCCGGCACGTGCCGCGACGGCTCGGTGTGTGCCGCACCGGGGCGTCCGAACGCCGGCAACCGGTCTGCGAGCGAGCGTGGGCCGACTCGCGGCACGTGCAGCCAGGCGCTCCGACTGAAGGTCCTGTTGCCCACCGTCGCCGGCACTTCGAGGAAGTCACGCGTTGAGAGCCGGGTGACGCACTCGCCTACGACGACCTGCCGGTAGACCTCGTCCGAGATGATCAGGGCGGTGTGCGAGCCTTGCTCGATCGCCACGTCGAGCCCGGCCCGGACGGCGTCACTGTCGACGTAGCGGCAGGCGTGATTGATCGCGCTGGGCAGGCGGGACTCTGGCAGCGGCCCGCGGTGGATGCTCGCCCGGATTCGTAGTTGCAGTCGGTCAGCGGGGGGAGCGTGATTCTCGCGGTGCAGGGCCTCATCCAGGTTGTGGATCAACGGGTCCATCAGCGCGCAGCTCCGGGTGGTGGGCATCAGGATGACGCAGCGGGCGCCGGTGTCCTCGACCAGTGTCCGGTCGGTCCAGATGCCACCCAGTCCGCTCTGGATGAAGACGCTGCCCAGCACGCGGTCCAGCTTGTCGCGCAGGCCCGGTAGCGCGGTCTCCCCGGCCTCGCTGAGCTCCTCGATGTCAACTACGAACAACGTCAGGTCCGGGGCCGGGTCCTGGTGGTCGACGAGTGCGAGAGTGCACATGACTGATCTCCCGTCAGAGAAGTTGCCTGAGTGGCTGATTGCTGCCGAGTCCTGGGTAGCTGTTGCTGACGCGGGTTGGGGAGCGACCAGCTTCGGGTGGGCCTGGTGACGGCGGTCCCGACCGGTGGCCGTCCTGGTAACCGGCGTCGCTGGCTTACCAACGTCGTTGCACAGAAGGACGGTTGGACGTCTTTTGCCGAAGCGCCCGGCCGGACCGGCCGATGGCGTTGAGATGATGCTAGCGCCTCTCGGTCGTACTTTGGTAGAGCTTTGGAGAAAGTCTGGGATACCATGGGGTAGCTTCGGTTGTTGTTGGTGCCCCTTGGAGTTCCTTGGTTGAGCGGGTAAGCTGGTGTGCATGGCCGAGACACTGGAGCTTCTCGAACAGCGGATCGCCGAGTTGCGGCGCGAGGTGCGCCAGGCGTCGCAGGCCGGTGACAAGCTGGCAGTACGCCGGGCCAGGGTTGAACTGCGCGCGGTTGAGCAGGCGTGGGAGGAAGCGCTCGAACGGGACGGCGCAGAGGGTCCCCCGGTGTCATCGGGGGTGGCCCCCGACTATGCGTCAGCGCCTGGGCCGCTTGCGGGAGCGACGATTCCCGTCCGGGAGCAGGTCCATCAGGCGCTCACCGTCCTGGGAGCCTGCGCCGCACCCAAATTGATCTCCGCCGTGCATGAGGCCTTCTTTAACGACGCCATCGTCACTACCAAGCTGGCCTCATTGCGGCGTGACGAGGAGCGCTCCTTCGCCGCACAGGCCTACGCGCGGCCGTACTACATCTGCGCCGCGCTCAACCACGAGGGTCTGACCTCGGCTCGCGCCCTGCTGGCTGTGTCCACTTGGACGTTGGAGCAGCGCATGCTGGGTCCGCTGGGTCCACGCATCGACTTCCTGACGCACGCCGAGCGGATAGCCGTCCATGTGCAGCGCATTCAGCAGAGTGGGCGTCAACCATCTGATGTCGCCTGGCGGTTGCTGGGGCGGTTTGCAGCCAATGTCCCGGACGGCTTTCAGGGGTCCGGCCGACCGGACCCTGAGCAGGTGGCACATGCGGCCCGGATGGAGGCGGCTGTCCACCGCGAGGTCGATGCCACGCAAAGACGTCTGGCGGCTGATCGTGCCCGGGCTCAACTCGGCGCTTCGGAGCAGCTCTTCGGCGCGCCGGTACTCGCCGAGGCGCGTCGGCTCGGGACTGATCGGCGTACTGCGGAGGGGACGGTCACCTAGTCACCCGCCAAGGTGGATTGGGTCGATTCGGGTAGAGAGTAGCCGAACGCTCAGCTAAGAAGAGGTCATGCCCACGCTCGATTCCTCAGACTGGCTTGCGCTTCTCTGCGGCTCCGCCGCACCCGAGGCGTTCACCGCGCGGAAGATCACCGCACTGACCATCAACCCGGGCTGCCGGCGGCGAGCGGTGCTCGATGCTGCTGGCGTGAACAAGACCCGACTACTCGTCCGGCTGGGCTATCCGGTGCGCGACGGCCGCTCGCCATTCGCCATCGTCCGAGGCAGGGCCTTTGAGGAGCAGGTGAAGCGGGACGGCTACGCCGCACTGATCACGCTGTTACGCGCCGCACTCGCCGTGCCGATTGCCGAGGCGGCCGTCGCTGACCTCAATGGGGCTGGTGAGACGGCTGATCTCCCCAGCCGGGCCACCAGGACGCGTCACCTGTTGCGCAGGCTCGTCGCAGGTAAGGACGAACGGCTGATCCTGGACCGTCCAGTGCTGCCGTTCACGGTGGCCGGTCGAACGGTCCACCTGGAGCCGGATGCGCTCACACACCGGATCAACGGCCGGTTCTATCTGATCGAGATCAAATCCTTCTCTGCCATCGACGGCCGGGCGGATGCCGAGAAGGTGGCCGAGGTCACCAAGCAGGCCGCCACCTATGTGCTCGCGCTACGTGCGCTGGTCCGCGCGCTTGGGGGCGATCCGGCAGATATTGCGGACGAGTACCTGCTCGTCTGCCCCAAGGACTTCAGCAACCTCCCTTTCTGTAGCCTGGTCGATCTGCGGCAGCAACTCGAGCACGTGGCGTTCCAACTCGCCCGCCTGGAAGGGGCGGACCGGCTGGCGGCGGCTCTCTTCGACGCTCTCGGCCCGGCCGCCACCCTGGACCTGTCCACCGATGCGCTTGGGAAGCCGTTCCGAGCTGATCACGAACTACGGGCCACCCTTGACGTGTTGGCCCCCCTGTTTGGCCCTGACTGTCTGGCTCACTGTGAGCTGGCCCCACATTGCCGGGCCGAGGCCACGGTGGCTGGCGAGCCGGCCCGGTTCGGCAGCACGGTGCGCGATGCGGTGCCTGGCATCGCCTCTACCGGGGCAGCGCTGCGGTTGATCAGCGGCGCCGAGGAACCCGACGAGACGCAGCGTGACGTGGTCGAGATGCTGCGCCGAGCCGAGCAGCTGCGCGAGCAGGCGCTGGGTCGGGCCCGTTCGGCCGAGGGCGGTGCGGCATGAGCACGCTGACGCTGGCGGCGCTTGCCACCCTGCACGCCGCTGAGCGCGGCCGGGCCGAGCCGATCGCCACTGTCCGGCACTGCCACCTGGCTACTCGGCCGCTGGTCCTGGTTCCCGTCCAACTGGCCGGCGAGGCCTGCGCACCGCTGGCTGCTCTGGTGGGTACGGAACGGGAGAGACCGGTGCTGCTGACAGTGCGCCAGCCCCTCTCCCGTCAGCTGAGGTTCAGGTTCGCGGCGGAGCTGGGCGAGTTGCTCACCGGCTATCTCGACTGGTGCCGCGCCGGCGGAACGGAGCGGGTGGTCCGGCGCAGAGGTGTGGTCGACCGGTACCGTGAGGCCCCTCAGCTCATTGTGCCAAACCGTGGTGGTGTCGGGTTCCTCTCGCTGCTCGGCCGCTCCACTCGGCTGCGTCGTACCAGCGGACCGCACGCGGTCAATCCGGTAGTACCGGTCCTCGGCAGCTGGCTGAGCTGGCTCGCTGACATGGCGGAGTTGCCGGGAAGTAGCCTGCTGCTCGACTTGTGCGGTGAGCTGACGGGCCAGTGGGCCAGCGGCCAGAGTGAGGCGGAGGACCTGCACCTCGGCTCGTTGTTGGCCTGGATCGCGCCCCCAGCTGGTCTCGATGGCGCCAGGGCTGCGGAATTGGCGGAGGACCCTTGGCGCTGTCCGCCGGCCGGACCGGCCACCAACCCCGACTTCGACCGCCGGTTGGCCGAGCTGATCACTGTGTACAGTCGGGCTCGGCAGGAGCGTGTGCGCGACGCGGCCGGCCTGCGCATCGACCGTGCGTTACGCGCCCAACTTGAGCCGACCTGGCAGTTGGTGTGGCAGGGCATCGACCTGCTGGGATCGGTGGTTCCGGGCGCCCGGGTGGCTCGCCGATGGGATCGGGATCGGGACGCGTTCACCCACCGGGACCGGTACTTGTTGGCCGGTGGCATGCCCCAGCCGCGCCGCGAGCGGGCGGCCGGCGCGGCCCGCCGACTGGCCCGCCTGGAGGACGCGAAGGCGCGCTTCGAGTTCGACCGTGCCCTCGACGACCCGCTGGTCCTGGCCGAGCACGAGCTGTCCGGTGATGCCTTCTCCGGCACGGTGGCGGCCGTCGAGGCCGACCGCACCGTCCCCGGGGCCGGGCCTCGGGCGCGGCCCAAGCTGCGCCCCCTGGTCACCCTTCGGCTTGCGCACTGCCAGGCCGCCCGCCTCGACGCCCACTATGTCAGCCCTGGCAGACAGGGGCAGCAGGCCGTGCTGCTCGCCGTGCGGGCGAATCCTGATGGCATGTTCGACGTGGACCTCGAACTCAGTGGTGGCCTGGGGCGGGGGCGCACTCCAGTACCGGGATCTGTGCCTCAGTGCGGGGAGTGGCTGACCTATATCCGGCATGAACCGTACATCCCGCCCGCGGACTTCCCGGACGAGAGTCAGGTGCCCTGGACCCACGGCGGCCCGGCGGCGCCGTTCCGACCAACCGATGCCGACGCCGGCGAGAACTGGGAATGACTGTGCTGTCCGGGGGTGACCGTCATGATTGATGCCGCTGCTGTTGCGCAGCGAACGGTGGCCGCAGTGCTGGCCGAGCTGGCGTCTACCGCAGAGCGCGGTGTGGTGGTCAACTCGCCACCGGGCGCTGGAAAGTCGACGCTGGTGGTGCGCGCGGCGGCGCACCTCGTGGCGCAGGGCGAGAAGCTCGTCATCGTGGCGCAGACCAACGAGCAGGTGGACGACCTGACCGACCGGCTCGCCAATGCCCAACCACGTCTGGGCATTGGCCGGTTGCACAAGCAGGACTACCGCCCGCCGCCGCGGGTGACCCGTCACTGCGGGGTGAGCGGGTCCAGTCGTGTGGCCGACCTGGCGGGCCTGCCGGTGGTGATCGCCCCCGCTGCCAAGTGGGCGCGAGTGAAGGACTTCACGCGGTCCTGGGCGATCGTCGACGAGGCCTATCAAATGCGCTCGGACCTCATGTTGCAGACTGCCAGGATCTTCCAGCGGGGCCTGTTCGTCGGGGATCCTGGCCAACTCGACCCGTTTGCCACGGTGGAAACCGACCGATGGGCTGGGCTCAGCTGGAATCCCTTGCTGAACGCGGTGGATGTCATCCTGGCTCACAATCCTGGGATCCCGGTTCACCAACTCCCGATCTCCTGGCGGTTGCCGGCATCGGCGGTCCCGTTGGTCGGACGGGCGTTCTATCCCTTCGATCCATTCGACTCGGGCACGGCCCCCGGCGACCGCAGGCTTGTCCTCGACACCCGCGGGCTGGGTCGTTCGCCGGTCGACCAGGTGCTGGACAAGGCTGCGGCGACCGGCTGGGGATTCCTCGAACTGCCCCACCGGCATACTCTGCCGACGGACCGCGAACTGGCAGGGAGTCTGGTTGAATTGGTAGTCCGGCTGATCCAGCGAGGGGCGCATTCGTTCAGCGCGCCGGATTCTGACGGGCGGCGGCTGACACCGGAGCGGATCTGTATCGGTACGGCTCGCACGAATCAGGCCGAGATGGTCCGGGCACTGCTACCCGCCGAGTACGCGGCCGTGACCGTTGCCACGGCCAATCGGCTGCAGGGCCGCGAGTTTGACGTGACCCTGGTCTGGCACCCGCTTTCCGGTCGAGCTGATGCTGGGGCGTTCCACTTGGAGACCGGTCGGCTGTGCGTCCTGCTCTCCCGGCATCGGCAGGCCTGCCTGGTAGTCGGGCGCGGCGGGATGCGCGAGTTGTTGGACCGCTACCCGTCCACCACCCCGGTGCACCTCAACATGCGACCCAAGTTCCCTGACGGCTGGCGGGCCCATCAGGGCGTCCTGGAACAGCTGTGCCAGGACGCCCATCGGGTGAAGATCGGCTGACCAGGACTCAAGGCCCAGTTTCCGCGTAGCGGACGATCTGGGCGGACAGGACCAGAATGGCGACTGTTTCGACGAAGGAGATCAGCAGGGGCATGGTGCTGCTGGTGGCGTTGCACCAGTAAGCGATGACGGCAGCGAGAGGGATGGCCGTGAATACGCTGAGGTCCACCGCACACTGAATGATCTTTCGCTGGGTGCGATGGCGGTCCCGGCGATGAGCCACCTCCCAGCCGAACAGGTTGTGCTCGGCGCCCGCCAGGGCGCTGAGTCGGGGACCGAGATCGGTCCGGATGTACCGGCCGATCGCGCTGATTTTCTGATCGTTCATCAGATATGTCCATCCCAGGACCGAGGTGGCGCCAGGGAGGATCAGGAGTAGCGAGGTGTGCCGACCCTGGACGGTTGTGACCACGACGGAGAAAAGTGCCACAAAAGTGGCGTAGAGAATTTTGTCCCGAGTTCCGATCCGTGCTTTCTGTTCGTCCTTCATCTTGTCATATTCGGCCAAGAGCAAGCTGCTGGACGGTACATCGTCGACCATTGCCATTGGAACTCCTTGGTGCACAATCCGTCTGGCGATAACGCTCATTGTGGCCCTTGGCGCCCGAGTTGGGGAGTGCCCTGGTTCATCCGATGGGGGGGTTTGCATGGTCTTCTGGATAGCTATGAGCGGCGAGGGAATCGCTTTTCTGGCGAACATATTTTCCGAGTGATTCGATCTGGCAAGGAGTTTCCTGTGCACGAAAATGAATTCGGCAGGGTTCGCCCAGTGGTGATCCTGACGGCGCTCGGGCTGGAGCACGACGCTGTCCGCACGCGCCTCACTGGACTGCGCTCAGTGTTGGACAACGGTACCCAGTTCGAGGTGGGTGAACTGCCGGGGGTTCCGACCCCGGTCGTCCTCGCCGTGGTGGGGCCGGGCAATCTGCAGACCGCAGGGCTCGCCGAGCGGGCGAGGGCTCGGTTCAAGCCCCAGGCGATCATCTTCGTCGGGGTCGCGGGCAGCCTGAAGGCCGATGTCCGGCCGGGTGACGTCGTGGTGGCCACCCGGGTCTACGCCTATGAAGGGGCGAAGCACTCACCTGATGGTGTGTCCATCCGTCCGGCCAGCTGGGAGGCCCAGCATGGCCTGCTCCAGGTCGCCCAGCATGCCCTGAGTGGCCCGGCCCTGGCCCGGAACGCCGGTGGGGTCCAGTGGATCGAGGACGATGTTCGGGTCCACTTCAAGCCCATCGCGGCGGGTGAGAGCGTGCTGAACGCGATGGACTCGCCGCTACGCCGCCGACTGGCGGAGGGGTTCAGCGACGCAGTGGCGATCGACATGGAGAGCGCGGGTCTAGCCGCGACAGCCGCGCTGGGCGGGG
Source organism: Kitasatospora sp. NBC_01266 (assembly GCF_036242395.1). Taxonomy (NCBI): domain Bacteria; kingdom Bacillati; phylum Actinomycetota; class Actinomycetes; order Kitasatosporales; family Streptomycetaceae; genus Kitasatospora; species Kitasatospora sp. NBC_01266. The sequence continues at coordinate 8,246,392 of NZ_CP108458.1, forward strand.
TGGCCGCGCTGAGTATCCGGGGAATCAGCGACCGTGCTGACGGTCAGAAGGCGGCAGCCGACGCCGCAGGTTCGCAGCCCCGCGCGGCGGTCCATGCCGCGGCTGCGGCTGTCGCCGTCATCGCCGCCCTGCCGTCGGAAGCCGCCGAAGCCGATCGAGGTCGCCTCAACACGGCTACCAGCGCACCGGCGCCGGAGCGCGGTGCCCTTCAGCTCAACACCGCGACGCACGGTGGCACGGTCCAGGCGGTCCAGGGGGGATGGTTGAACGTCTACCACTACGGGTCTGCCGGCGAGCAAGGCAGTGGTGCTCGGTGAACGGGGAGTGGGGAGCGCAGCCCGGACAGACCAATCTTGCCGACCATGGCGGCGCGGTGTACGCCGTGCAGGACGGATCGCTGACCGTCAACAACGGCGTCTCTCGGCTACCCGCACACCAGCTCTTCGACCAGTGGGAGAGCAGTGTGCGACGCGGTAACCGCCGAATGCTCCGCATTGCACCGGATCGGACGGCCGCCTTGGAGCGTACAGAGCCGTTGCGTCGGCTGACCGACGCTCTCGGTGCGGTGAGCCCCGGGCAGGTGCTCCTGGTCCGCGGTGAGCCGGGAGTCGGTAAGACGGCGCTGACCCTGCAGGCCGCAGATCAGCTGCGCGCCCGATCGGTCCGGGTGCTGGTGGCGGCACTGCCCACACTGTCCGTCCATGCCGGCGGGCTGGGGGAATTGCTGGCCGAAGCGGCGCCGCCCGGGACACCTGCGATGCCTCCTGGGCTGCTGATCCTCGACGCTGCGGAGGCTGTCCAGGAGGGCCTCGACGCACTCTGTGCGGAGGCCGTGACAGCTGCGTGGGCGGCCACGCTCACACCGGTGCTGATCAGCCGTGATGATGCTGTAGACAGCGTGCGGGACGTGGTGGAGCAGCTCGGCGGCCGGGATATCGGTGACTGCACGGTGCCGCCGCTGGACGACCATGAGATCTCCGATCTGCTCGCCCTGGCACCTGAGCTGTCCCGGCTCGCGCGCGACCCCCGGGCTCGGTGGCTGTTGCGTCGGCTCAGCGTTGTCGATCTGCTCCTGCGATCCGCCGCGCGGGGCACCGACCTGCCGGCTGTCCTGTCCAGTGAAGCGGACGTATACAGCCACGTCTGGCTCGGTCTGGTGCTCAACAACAGTCGGACCGTGCGCGGCATCGTGCCCGAGGACCGGGAGTCAGCACTCATCTCGTTGGCCGAAGGACGGCTGAGCGGTCGCCGTGTCCCGCTCCTCCCCGGCTCAGCCCTGGCAGTGCTCCGCTCGGACGGGATCCTCGCTCCGTTGGGCGCGGCATCACCGACCTCCTGCGAGGAGCATGCCTTCGCCCATGACGTGGTGCGCGACTTCGCGACGGTCAGACGACTGGTGCTGACTGATGGGCTTCCGCTGCTCGAGGAGCATGGCCCCCGGTGGGCCCTGCGCGCTGCCCGGATCTACTGTCAGGCCAGGCTGTGGCCGGGTGGCGGCTCGACCGGGACGTTCGCGCTGGGCTGGGCACAGGTGCACGGTGAGATGACACGGCTGGCGGCACGGCACGGCTCGCGCTGGGAGGAGGTGTGCTGGGAAGCGGTGCTGTCCGCCGGATGGTGCGCCGATGCCCTGGCCGCGTTGACTGAGCGGCTACTGCACGAACCGGACCTGCTTCGGCAGTTGAAGTTCCCCCCTGATCTTGGACAGCGGGTGCTTACGCTGCGGGGGGTGAAGTCGTGCTGCAGCCTGGCTCGGGTTTCGAGTGGGGTGAGGTACCCGAACTCGGGGTGCCTGCGGAGCCTGGTGCGGTTGTATTCGACTTCGATGAAGCGGAAGACGTCGGCTCGGGCCGCTTCCCGGCTGTCCCAGACGGTGGTGCCGATCTCCGCTTTCAGCAAGCCGAAGAAGCTCTCGGCTGCGGCGTTATCGTAACATATGCCGGTTCGCCCCATACTCTGTCTCAGGTTCAACTTCCTTATCTCCTGGCGGAATTCGCTACTCGTATACTCGCTGCCGCGGTCGGTGTGCATGATGCAGCCCGGCTTCAGGCCGCCCCGGCCGGCGGCCATTTTCAGGGCGTCGGTGACCAGTTCGGCGCGGTGGTGGTCGGCCATCGCGTACCCGATCACCTCGCGGGTCGCCAGGTCGATGACCGTGGCCAGATACCACCAGCCCTCGATCGTGGGCAGATATGTGATGTCGCCGACGAGCTTCGTACCGGGCCGCTTCGCGGTGAAGTCGCGGCCGATCAGGTCGGGGGCCGGGGCGGCCTTGGTGTCCTGTTTCGTCAGGTGGCGGCGCCTGCGGCGGGTGATACCCCGGATGTCGCGCTCGCGCATGATCCGCTCGACCTTCTTCCGGTTGATCGCACGGCCCGTCCGCCGCAGTGCGGCGTGCACGCGCGGGACGCCGTAGGCTCCGCGCGAGGAGGCGTGGATCTCCCTTATCTCCTGGGCCAGTTCGTCTTCTGCCCGCTGCCGCTCGGCGGCGGCCGGCCGACTGGCGAGCCAGGCGTAGTAGCTGGTGCGCGGGAGCTTCAGAACCCGGCACAACAGCGCGACACTGAAGCCGTCAGGTCTGTCCTCGGCAGCCCTCTCCGCGTCGATGAAGCGGCACAACGTGCCTACTTCATCGTCTCCTTCGCGAAGAAGGCCGCGGCTTTTTTCAAGATCTCGATCGTCTGCTGCTGTTCCCGGTTCTCCCTGCGCAGCCGCTGGAGCTCGTCCTTCTCCGCCGTCGTCAGCGCGCCTGGCGCCCCCTCGCCGCGGTCGACCTTCGCCTGTTTCACCCAGCCGCGAAGCCCCTCCGGACTCACGCCCAGCTCCCGGGCGATATCGGTGACGTTCCGATGGGGCGAGGACCGGACGAGCGCGATCGCGTCCCGCTTGAACTCCGCCGTGTACCGCTTGCTCATGTTGCTCTTGCCACTCACTACCTGGACTGCTTCCTCCGGGACTCAACCGTCCCAGTATCAAGCTGTCCAGATCAACGGGGGAACTTCAAGTTGCTCCGCTGCGCGTTGCTGCGGTTCACCGAAGGCGGTGTGGCGGACCCTCTCGTTGTCGCCCCGGTCGCCGCCTGGCTGGTCAGGCACACCGACCTTCTGCTGGGGGAGCAGGAGACGGACGCGGACCGGGTCATCCTGACCTGGCTCCGAGCCGTCGGTGAGCGGGAGGTCCTGGGAGCGGAGGTGGTGGACTTCCGGGCAACCCGGGTGCTGGTTCGTGAGGCGCTGCTCCGAGAGGTTGCCAGGTTCCCGGCGCCGACGTTCGTCGAGGCTCTTGCCCTGCTCGGCGCCGACCGGGACGAAGCCGCCGACAGAGTCCTGCGGCAGCTGGCCAGGGATCGCGCGCACGCGCTCAAGCCCGCGGTCGAGCGGCCCGACGCGACCTACTGCCTTGCCGCGACTGATCCCCAGCTGCTCGCGGAACTGGCGGCCTCCTACTACCTGTTGGCACCTGGATCAGGCTACCGCAGCGGCTGGCTCCGTGACCTTGTGCGGGAGCACGAGTTCGTTGGCTTCATCATGGGGTCACGAGCTGCTCGCCAGCGAGGCCCCTTTCTGGCGCTGATGCAACTGAGTCCCCGACACGGCCTGGCGTTGATCAGTGTCCTGCTCACCGGGGCGATCCGTGCTCAGGAAGCTGCTGCTGTCCGGGACCAGGACGAGGCCTCGGAGCGGTTGGCGCTGCAGGGCGACTTCCTGGCGACGGGCTGCCGGTCGTACCCGGGGAACTCTGACGCCTGGGCTTGGTATCGCGGAGCCCTGACGGGTCCCCAGCCCTGCATGAGCGCGTTGATGGCCCTCGAATGGTGGCTGGAGCAGGCGATCGAGGAAGGGGCAACTGTGCGTGCCGCGGCGGCGAAGGCGCTGTACAGCGTCGGCACCGTAGCCGGAGCCGGCCTCGCCTACGGCATCCTGGTGCGGCACCTCGACCAGGTCACCGACGAGTTGGACGACTTCTTGGCCACTCCCGAGGTCTGGGAGTTCGAGATTCACCGGGTGAGCATGGACCAGGTGCAGCACCGCGGCAGCGGGCCCTCCGGCGGTGAATCCCTGCTTCGCAATCCCGCTGAGATCGCTGGTTCCCTCGTGGCTCTCGCTGCTGAGCGCGGTGACAAGGCGGGATTGGCTCGGCTGCGGGCCGTCGCTGACAGGTTGCGGGCGGCGCCGGGTGGTCAGGCGATGGCGCTGAACGCCAAGATGTGGGCGGACTATCTGGACGTGGAGCGTTACAGGGCCACGCCGGACGGCTGGCTCGCGGTTCAGCCCTCCGAGGAGATCGCGCAGGAGCTGGCAGGCCATCGAGCCCAGCTGGCTCGTCGCTCGGAGTCGTACCGGCTCCGTCACCAGTACCGTGCTTGCGCTGATGTGCCGGGCCAGACGCCCGCGCCTGAGCCTGTGCTGGACACGGTGGACCCTGCCCAACTGGCTCTCGATCTCGAGTTGGCGCGGACGCTCACCGCGAGCGTGGACGAGCAGGACTGGGTCGCCTCGGATGGCGCCCATGCGGTCGCGGCTGCTGCCGTCCACGCGGCGACGTCCGGCGTGACGCTGTCAGCCGATGACCTGCACTGGGCTGTCGAACTTCTGACTGGGACAGTGCTGGATCACCGGCCACCGACGAGCGCTGCCGACCCGACTTTCCCGTGGGACGGTGCTCGGCAGGCAGCCCTTGCGCTGCCATGCGCGCTGCTACCCGCGACCGTGGATGCGCCGATGTCGGCGCTTGGCGTCCGACAGGTCGAGCGGGTCCGCTCGGCTGTTCGGTGCTGTGCGGCCCACCCGGTTCTTGACATACGCGAGTACGTGGTCGAAGGTCTGCGTCCGCTCTGGTCGATCCCCTGTCGGCCTGAATCCCGGCCCTGCCACCATGTCAGCGCCTGGGAGGCGGTGGCAGCCGGTATCGAGCTTGTGCTGGGCGAAGCCGGCGGGACCCTCACGGTGGAAACGGTGTGTCCGGCACCTTCAGCAGCAGCCGCAGCAGTGGAAGCACTGGACCGGTTGACCGGAGCTGAGGGGGCCCTCGCCACCTTGGGTACTGTGCTGCCGGCGGTCCTTGAGGCGGCCCGCACTCGGCATTGCCGGACGGCGGTGGCTAGATCCCTGCGGATGGCGACACTCCACGCCTATGCCCGCACGGCGTGTGCCTGGGCGGACGGCGGCTTCCATCGAGCCGCGGAGGACCACGCGTCCGTGGCCGCCGCACTGTTGCGTGCCGCTGAGGGGGAACCGGGTGTCCTGGTCGACCTCGTCGACCGGTTGGCCGCATCCCCGGGGGCGCTCGACCACCTCCTGCGCGCGCTGAAGACTGCCGCGACCTACCAGAGCCAGCTTGTACGACCGCTTGCGACCGTCTGGCCCCCCATCATGGAGCTGGTCCTCACCCAGCCGACGGCTGATCTTGCCGACCGTGCCCGGCGCGAGCGCACACGACTGGTGGTGGAGGTCCTCCCGGGTCCTGTGCTGTCCATGGCGGACACCGACCCCGACCGCACTCTGCGACAGGCCGCAGGCTGCTGGTTGGGGCTTGACCCGCTGATCGACCTGATCGACGCCTGGACGTTCTCGGCGGCTGGCTTCGAGTTCGCGACTGAAAGCCTCGTCGGGCTGCTCAGGACGCAGCCCGTCCAGCAGCAGCTCGACCCCGGCCTGCGCTGGGTGCGGCAGATCGCCGTCCAGGCTGACGGAACCGTCTCCTCCCTTGCCGGTCTGCTACCGAACTGGCTCCGTGAGCTGCGCCCAGCCCTGACGCTGCCAACTCGCTTCCACTACCTGGCGATCGTGGATGCCCTCGCACTGAGCAGGCACCCTGATGCCGCGGCACTGCAGCAACTCGACGAGTGAGCGGCGACCGCACGCGCCGACGCGACCGACCGAGCGGTGGCCACGGCCGGCGGTGTGCTCCCCCCGCCACCACACAGGTGATGCCCGGGGGAGCAGCGGCGGGGCGGTGGAGGTCGCGGCGGGTGGGCGGGTGACCTTGCCTGACGCGGCACTGGCTAGCGGCTGGACCGTCCCGCCGTCGGATCCGGGTCCGCCCGGCTCCCGCCGCCACTATTCCTGGAGCGTTCCGCCGTGAAACGTGTCAGTACCCTGCTGCTCTCGCTGGTCTGCTCGCTCGCCGGCGCCGCCGCGTCGGCCGCGCCCTCCTACGCGGTGGACGACGGCGTGTACGTCATCCGCGACCTCGCCACCGGCAGTTGCCTGACTCCCGGCGCCCGGAGCGCGTCGGTGGGCGGGGTGCCCGCCGTGCTCGGTTCCCGCACCCGGTGGCGGGTCGAGAACGAGCGTCCGGGGCAGGCCATCCTGCTGGACCTCACCACCTCCGAGCGCGACATCAGGTGCCTCGACCGCGACCTGCCGAACAAGCTGCTCGTGTACCCGTGCGTGGCCCCGCAGCGGTGGTTCGTGCCGACCGACGCCGGAGTGCCCAGCAAGCTGCGCAACGTCGAGACGGGGTTGTGCGCCACCATCCTCCCCGGCAGCAACGGCACGCTCCATCCCTGTGATGCGGCGACCACCTGGCGCTTCGAGCGCGTCCAGCCGGGCGGCGCGCCGGGCCCCCGCGACAGGTGAGGGACGGAACGCGGCCGACCCGTCGGGCTCAGCGCAGCTTCGACCGACCGCCGCCGGGCGCCTTCGCACCGCGCCGGGTGCGCGCCGGGCGGGACGGGCGGACGTCGGGCCGGGCCGGCTCCTCCTCGAGGGCGGGGGGCGCGGCACGCCGGCGGGCGGCGAGCAGCGCGAGGGCGGCGGCTGAGGGCGGCTCGCTGATGCCGCGCTCGCGCATCACGCTCTGGTGCTCGGTGCACCAGAGCGGGCTGGCCGGGCTGCCGTCCCCGTAGACGAGGCCCTCGGGCGGCAGGTAGTGGATTCCGCACTCGGTGCACTGGAAGACAGCTCGCATCTCAGTTCACATGGCCTTTCCCGCCGCAGTGGTCGCAGGGTGAGAGGTAGCTCTCCGCCTTGGGCTGCTGCCGGCCGTCGGGGCCGGTCTCGACGGTGTACCGGAGCTTCTCCGTGACACCGCTGCCGCCGCAGCGCGGGCAGGTCTGCTGACTCATGGCGCTGACGCTACCGCTGGTCCCCGGGGCGCGGGAGGGGTTTCACCCGGTCGAGGGACGAAACCGGTGGGCGGGAGTGCTCAGAGCCACTGGTGGATGGCGGCGGCCGCCTCGTCGAAGCCGATCCGTTCGGTCAGCTGTTCCCCGGGCGGGATGTAGGAGTTGGCGAACAGCTCGTACACGCCGCTCGAGCCGACCGAGAGCAGGTCCCTGAACGGCACGCGCAGCACGGTCCGCAGGTACTCCGGCGGCATGCCGCCCAGACTGAAGACGTCGGCGGCGTGCAGCGTGCGTACGGTGCCGCGCACGCGGTCGAAGAACATCGGGGTGCCGGCGATCAGCCCGCCGGTGTCGATCCGGCCGATCAGCTCCGCCTCCACCGGATCCCCGTGGCGCCGCAGCAGTTCGGTCCACCCGCGCTGCAACTGGCCGATGTAGACCAGGGAACCGGGCCCCACCAGCGGCCGCACGCCGAGGTGCAGCAGCACGCTCATGCAGAGCGCCACCGAGGGGATGATCTCCTCACGCTCCAGGTGGTCGGCGATGGCGCCGGGTTCCAGGGGGACGCTGAGGTCCGAGAAGCGCGGGTCGGCCGGGACCAGGGAGGAGCCGTCGACGAACATCCGCAGCAGCTCGGGCCGGCCCGGGTACTTGCGCCAGAAGAAGTGGGTGCCCTTCCCGGCCGCCTCGTCCCAGGCGATCACGACGCCCCGGAAGGCGGCCAGCACCTCGCGCCGGAAGTCCGCATCGAAGAGGGCGGCGGACAGGAAGTTGGCGCGGGGCAGGAGTTCCAGCAGGCATTCACGCGTCACGTCCTCGGCGGTCGCGTAGAGCAGCTCCGGCAGGGTCGCGCGCAGTGGTTCGGCGAAGAGCAGCGGCCAGGTGCTGCGCAGCGCCACGGTGAGCTGGTCCCGGTGGCGGCCGGTGTGGGAGTAGTCCAGACCGTTCAGGAACAGCTGATATTCCGTCAGGAACTGCTGGTCGCACGGACTGTAGCGGTCCCAGCGCTTGATGGCGCGCAGCCGCTCCACGAAGTCGAAGCGCCTGCTGCCGGTGTAGTAGATCGCGTCCCGGTGCTGCTTGGCCGTGAAGTAGGGGACCGTCTCCTCGCGGAACCGGAAGCCGCCGCGCATATAGGAGTTGCCGGGTGCCACGTTGCTGCAGGAGAAGGTGATGATCGGCCGGCGGTCGTCGCCGCCCAGCAGCCGATCCGCGTTGGCGATGATGTTGGTGCCCAGCAGCAGTGGGTGGTTGAGGAGTTGGTGGTGGTCGACGATGTTCATCGCCGTCACGTCCGCCGCCTCGATGCGGACCCGCGCCGCCGGACCGAGCGCCTGGCGCAGGACCGTGCGGACGGCGCGGGCCAGCAGCTCGTGCCGCTCGGCGTGCGCGGGGTCGGCCCCGGTCGCGTGCAGGCCGGCCGCGTACTCGCCCAGCGGGGCGTCGATCTCGAAGTACGGTGCCATGGGCGGCACATACCGCCGGATCTGCCCCACCACGGCCTCGACGTCCGCCCTGGTCCGCCGCTCGCTCATGGCCGCTCCCGTCCGGCCGCGCGGGCGGCGGCCACCATGGCCTGACCCGCGCTGAGACCGCCGTCGTTGGTTGGGATGCGGCTGTGGGTGTGGACCCGCAGGCCGGCCCGGGTGAGTTCCTGTTCGGACCTGATCAGCAGGTGCTGGTTGAGGAACACGCCACCGCTGAGCACCACGTCGCGCAGCCCGCTCTCGTGCGACAGCCGCAGGCAGGTCTCCAGCACCGCGTGCACCACGCTCTCGTGGAAGGCCCGGCTGAGCTGCGCCGGGGACCGGTCCGGGTCGCCGAGCTCCGCCACCAGGGCTTCCAGCCAGGGCCGGTGATCGATCACCAGGCAGTCACCCGCCGGCCGCAGCCGCACCGGCCAGGGCGTGACCGGCGTCTGGTCCCAGGCGATCAACTGCTCGAGTTCGATGGCCGCCTGGCCCTCGTAGCCGACCCGCTCGCAGACGCCGAGCAGCGCGGAGACGGCATCGAAGAGCCGTCCCATGCTGGAGGTCTCGGGCGCGCTGACGCCCCGCTCGGCCATCCTCAGCAGGACGCCGACCTCGAAGGGGTCCCGCCGGCGCAGCAGGTCCAGCGGCAACCGTGCCGCGTCCGGCCCGAAGTGCTGGCCCAGCAGGGCGATGGCGATCCGGTCGGGCTCCCGCACGGCCCGGTCGCCGCCGGGCAGCCGGAAGCGGGCCAGGTGGGCCTTGCGCTCGAAGCCGCGGTAGTCGCCGATCAGGAACTCGCCTCCCCAGATCGTGCCGTCGGGGCCGTAGCCGGTGCCGTCGAACACTACCCCGATCACCGGCCGGTCCAGCCCGTTGTCCGCCATGCAGGCGGCCATGTGGGCGTGGTGGTGCTGGACGGCGACCAAGGTCACGTCCTGGCAGGCGGCGGCGTAGCGGGTGCTGTGGAAGTCGGGGTGCAGGTCGTGGGCGACGTACCGCGGCGTCACGCCGAACAGGGTGCGCAGCCGGGTGATGGTCTCGGCGAAGAACTCCTGGTTCGCCACGCTCTTGAGGTCGCCGATGTGCTGGCTGACGTAGAGGTTGCCGCCCTCGCCCAGGCAGACGGTGTTCTTGAGCTCCGCGCCGAGGGCGAGGACGGGTGGCACGGGGAAGGGCGTCGGCAGCGGGTCGGGGACGTAGCCGCGGGCGCGGCGCACGAAGCTGACCTTCGGGTCGAGGGTGCTGTGCACGATCCGGGCGATCGAGTCGTCCACCCGGGTGTGGATCTCCCGGTCGTGCACCAGGAGCGCGTCCAGGCCCCGCAGCGAGCCCAGCGCCTCCTGCTCGGTGCGGACCATGGGCTCGTCCGGGGCGTTGGCGCTGGTCGCGATGAGCACCGGCCCGGCGGCGGCGAGCAGCAGGTGCTGCAGCGGCGTGGCCGGCAGCATGAAGCCGAGCGTGCTGGAGCCCGGGGCGATGTCCGGCGCCAGTCCGCTGTCCGGCCGGGCCCGCAGCAGCACGATCGGCCGCCCCGGAGATTCCAGCAGGCGCCGTTCCCGCTCGTCCAGCACGGTGTGCACGGCGACCGTCGCGCTGTCCCGCCCGAGCAGCGCGAAGGGCTTGCCGCCGCGCTCCTTGCGGGCCCGCAGCTCGGCCACCGCGCGGAGGCTGGTCGGATCGGCCATCAACTGGTAGCCGCCCAGGGCCTTGACCGCCAGGATCCGGCCCGCACCCAGCAGGGCGGCGGCCGCGGCCACCGGGTCGGGTGTGTCGACCTCGGAGCCGTCCGGGAGCAGCAGCCGCACCTGCGGGCCGCAGGTCCAGCAGGCGTTCGGCTGGGCGTGGAAGCGCCGGTCGGCAGGCGAGTGGTACTCGGCCAGGCACTGCGGGCACATCGCGAAGTCCGCCATGGTGGTCCGCGGGCGGTCGTAGGGGACGGACCGGATGATGCTGTACCGCGGGCCGCAGTTGGTGCAGTTGAGCAGCGGGTAGCCGTGGCGCCGGTCGCCCGGGTCGAACAGCTCCCGCGCGCAGTCGGCGCAGGTGTGGCTGTCGGGGGTGACCAGCGCTCCGCCGGCGCCGCTCGACTCGCTGCGGCGGATGGTGAAGGAGGCCGACCAGTCCCGCACCGGTTCCTCGGCGACCACCGTGCAGGCGTCGACCCGGGCCAGCTCCGGCAGCCGCTCGAGCAGGTCGGCACCGAACAGGTCGGCCGCCGCGCGCGGGCCTTCGACGCAGATCGTCACGCCCTGGCTGTCGTTGCGCACCCAGCCGCCGAGCAGGTGCTGGGTGGCCAGGCGGTACACGTAGGGCCGAAAACCCACGCCCTGCACGAAGCCGGTGACCTCGAGCGTGCGGCGGACCGCCTCGGCGCTCATCAGCAGAGCCTTGGCAACTGGGCTCCGTAGAGCAGGTCGACGGTGCTGCGCCGGCCGTCCGCGCCGAGCAGCCGCACGGTGCCCGGTGCGCCCGCCACGACCTGTCCGACCACCGCGGCCCGCGCGGTCTCGGGGTGGGCGTGCAGCGCGTCCAGGGCGGCCGTCGCCTGCTCGGGCGCGACGACCAGGCAGAGGTTGCCCTCGTTGGCGAGGTACATCACGTCCACCCCCAGCATGTCGGCCGCCATCGCCGTCTCCGGCCGGATCGGCAGGGCCGACTCGAGGAGTTCGACGGCGGTGGCCGAGGCCTGGGCGAACTCGTTGACGACCGTGCCCAGTCCGCCGCGGGTGATGTCGCGCAGGCAGCGCACACCCGCGCCGCACGCGTCCAGGACATCCGCTACGACGTGGTTGAGCACGGCGCAGTCGCTGCGCACCCGCTGCTCGAAGCCGAGCCCTTCGCGCAGCGAGAGGAGGTGGATGCTGTGGTCGCCGAGGAAGCCGGTGACGATGACCTGGTCGCCGACCCGCAGGGTCCGGCTGGACAGCGTGTGCGGGCGTTCGACCAGGCCGACACCGGCGGTGTTGAGGAAGATCCCGTCGGCCTCGCCGCGCCGGACCACCTTGGTGTCGCCCGCCACGATCCGCACGCCCGCGGCTCGGGCGGTGTCCCGCACGGAGTGCAGGATCCGCCGCAGGGCCTCGAGTTCGAAGCCCTCCTCCAGCACGATCGCCAGCGTCAGGTAGAGCGGGCGCGCGCCGCTCACCGCGAGGTCGTTGACGGTGCCGGCGACGGCGATCTTCCCGATGTCGCCGCCGTCGAAGAAGACGGGGTCGACCACGAAGGAGTCGGTCGTCATGGCGATGCGGGTGCCCGTGAGCTCCAGCACCGCGCTGTCCTCCATCTCACCGATGTAGGTGTCGCCGAGAATCCGCGCGATGGTTCCGGTGATGAGCTCCTGGCTCATGCCGCCGCCGGCTCCGTGGTCCAGGACGACCTTCTCGGTCACTGCGGTCCTCTCCTGCTGGTGTTCGGCGATCGCGGGTTCAGGCGGCGGCGCTGGTGGTTTCGGCCAGGGCCTTGCCGAGCAGCGCCTGCCACCAGGTCTCCATGACCTCGATGGCGTCCAGAGCGCCCTGGCGGACCTGCTCGCCGTCGATCGCCGCACCGTCCGCCGGCTCGCTGCCGCGCTGGTCGAGGTCCACGAACGCGGCCAGGCCGTCCTTGTGGCCCTGCTCCACCCCGTCCTCCAGGTGGATGTCGTGGAAGCGCTTGATCAGGCTGCCCTCGTAGGGGAGGCCGCGGCGGTCGCAGATCTCCCGGCAGATCTCGAAGAAGGACTCGTGCTCGAAGATCGCGGCGGTCTCGGTCGCGTACAGCGCGCCCAGGGCCCGCGAGGGGTCCGGCGCGCAGAGCGCCGCGACCTCGGCCAGGAACGTGGTGGTGGCGGGGAACTCCACCCGCTGGTCCATGTCGGTGCCGACGTCGAGCATGCCCTGCTTGTACATGGGGGCGTGCCCGTCCTCCTCGTCCACGTTGCGCTGCAGCTCCACCGAGACCCCGGGCTCGGCGAACTTCCTGGTGCACTCCACCGCCTGCTGGAGCAGGTCCTTGTTCGCGTAGGAGAACTGGTAGTGCTCCATGACGAGCCACTCCAGCGATTCCGTGCTGATCGCGGAGAGGTCTCCCAGGAGCCTGCTCTTCACAGCGGTGGTGAACGCGTCGTTCCGCTCGTCGATCTGCACCGACAGACGCTCGGTCATGGCACACCTCTGCTCTCTTGCTGAAGTGAAGGCGGGATCGGGTGTAACAGACACCCACCGGAGTCGAGTTGAGCAGCCCGCCGGAGCCCGTTCGCGGTGGTCGGAGCTAACGTAGTCATACGCATGATGGCTGACAAGGCATCAGCTGTGGTGGATATGGCTTGACTTGGCTGGCCACAACCCGTTGCGGCGACTCATACGTATGACTAGTGTCCTCTGGGTCTGGGCCCGCTCTGGCGCCCCTGCACTCCTGGCGGACTGACATGCTCCGATATGCGATCCTGACCAACGATCTGCAGCGTGACCTGGTCGACAAGAACCCGCAGCGCAAGGCCAACGTGGCGGCGATGACGCCGTCCTTCGTGCACTTCCTCGACCAGCTGCGGGAGTTGGGCGTCGTCGTCATCCACCTCCAGCTGATCTACGACGAGGGCGACAAGAAGCTCGAACTCCACGACGGGCGGATCCCGGTACTGCGCGGCACGCCGGGGGCCGAACTGCTGCCGGAGTTCGTGCACCCCTCGGACGTCGTCATGGAGAAGAAGAAGGACAGCGGCTTCTTCGAGACGAAGCTGCACGAGTACCTGGCGGAGCACCGGATCGACACCGTGATCATCACGGGCATGCAGGCGCAGGTGTGCATCCAGACCACCGCGGCCGACGCCCACTTCCGCGGCTACAACGTGGTCGTGCCGAGCGACGGAGTGGTCTCGACCCGCGACGAGGACCGGCTGCGGGCGCTGGAGTGGCTCGCCTCCTACTGCGCCGTGGTGACCCCGATGGCCGAGGTGGTCGAGCGGATCCGCGGCGGCGTCGGCTTCGACTTCTCCGTGCAGGCGCTGCCGTGAACGGGATCGGACCATCCGCTCACTGGAACGGCCTTGTCCTGAACGGAAGTTCGGACCAGTCGGCGGTGCCGGACCAGTCGCCGGCACTGGCGGGGTCGGCCGACCTGTTCGTGATCGGTGTGCCCTTCGAGGGCGGTGCGGGCGGCGCCGGCGGCGCCTCCCGGGGGCCGGAGCGGGTCCGCGAGCTGTCGAGCCGGCTCAAGACGACCGACCGGCGCGGCCGGGACGCCTCCCACCTGCGGTTGCGCGACCTGGGCGACGTCCAGACCTGGCGGTTCGACCTCGCCCGGTCGATCGCGCAGCTGGAGACCGTCTACCGGTCGGTGTTCCAGGAGGTCGACGCCCCCGTGCTGACCTTCGGCGGCGACCACTCGATCACCTACCCCATCGTCCTGGGCGCATCCCAGGAACGGGAGTTGGGACTGATCTGGTTCGACGCCCACCCCGACGTGCTGGACGGCTACCAGGGTTCCGCGATCTCGCACGGCTCCCCGCTGCGCCGGATCATCGACGCCGGCGTGATCGCACCGCAGGACGTGCTGCTGGTGGGGACGCGGGCGTACGACCCGGGCGAAGTCGACTTCATCCGCAAGACGGGCATCAACGAGATCCCGGCGGCGGTCTTCACCGACGATCCGGCCGACGCCCGCGCCCGCTACCGGCAGCACCTGCGGGAGATCGCCGAACGGGTCGGCCACTTCTACGTCACGGTCGACATCGACGTGCTGGACGCCTCCTGCGTCCCCGGCACCGGCACACCGGTGGCCGGCGGTTTCGGCACCGGCGAGCTGATCGGCCTGCTGGAACTGCTCCCGGAGCCCGTCATCGGCTACGACATCGTCGAGTTCGCGCCCGGCCACGACGTCGGCGGGATGACCGGCCACGCGGTGCTGGCGATCACCACGGCCGTGCTGGCCCGGATCGCCGCCGCGCGGTGATCGGACCGGACCGACCGACAGGCCCCGGCACCACCCTCAAGGAGCTTCTGCCATGCCGCCGTTCAGCGCCGCCCGGCCGCCCGCCTTCCTGCTCTTCACCGACCTGCCCAAGGCCGGTCCGTATCTGGCGGCCATCGCCCGCCGGGGCCTGCGCAGCCTGGTGGTCACCGGGCCGCCGCAGTGGCCGCTGGAGCACGTCGCGGTCTCCTACGTCGGCCGGCCGGGGCATCCGTTCGAGGCGGTGGAGCGGCTCGACTTCCGCGCGCCCGAGGACCTTTCGGCGATCCTGGCCCAAGTCGCCCGGTGGGCCTCGGAGTACGACATCCAGGGCGTGTTCGCCTCGTCGGAGACCTTCGTGGAGCCCGCCGGGCAGAGCGCCGACCTGCTCGGGCTGCCCGGGGTGGGGCTGCGGGCCGCCCGGGTCTGCCGGAACAAGCAGCTGCAACGGCTCTACCTGGACGAGTGGAGCCCCGTGTCGGTGCTGGCGAGCAGCGGGCGGGAAGCGGTGCTGACGGCGCTCGGCGAGCGGTACCCGGTGATCTCCAAGCCGCTCGACCTCTACTGCAGCATCGGGGTCCGGGTGCTCAGGGACCGCGAGGCGCTCGAAGCGCACCTCGACGAGGTGGTGTCCGGGCCGCCCGTCCTGCTCGAACAGCGCGTCTCGGGACGTGAGTTCAGCGTGGAGAGCATCATCGCGGGCGGCCGGGTGGTCTTCTCCTCGGTCACCCAGAAGTCGACCAACGAGGACGAGAGCGACTTCTTCGTCGAGATGGGGCACACCGTGCCGGCCTGCAACCTCAGCCCGGCGGAGGCCGAGCGGCTGCGGCAGGCGCAGGCGGCGATCCTGGCGCGGCTGGACTTCGGCACCGGCATGGCGCACGGCGAGTACCGCATCCTGCCGGACGGCGGCGTCGCCTTGATGGAGATCGCCGCCCGCCCGCCGGGCGACGGGCTGATGCACGTCTACCACCTGGCCACCGGTGCCTCGATCGAGGCCTCGGTGATCGACGCCGCGCTCGGCCTGCCGGTCGAGCACCCGCAACCACGGCGCTGGGCCCGGCAGATCTACTTCGACCACGATCCGGGAAAGCTCGCCGGAGTCGCCGTCGCGGGCTCCGCCGAGGTCGAGCCCTTCTGGGTGGTGGACCACGGCCTGTGGCCCGAGGTCGAACCCGTCGCTCCCGGCGCGCCGCCCGCGCTGCGCAAGCTCCTCGTCCTCAAGGCGCCCGGAGCGGAACTGGGGCCGCTGACCGACTCCTTCGGCCGGGTCGTCACCGCCCTGTTCGACGCGCCCGATCCCGAGCAGCTGGAGCGGTTCGACGCCGCGACCCGCGAGGCGGTCCGCGTGCTCGTCAACTAGGACCTTTCCAGCGGAACTTGCCGGGCGCCCAGACCGTGCGTACGGACGACACCAGAGCGTGAGGATGAACCAGGCATGGCGACAGGGCCCAGCAGGACCCGCGACCAGGAAGCCGGCACCCCCCGTCCCCGGAGCCCGCGGGCCGTGGCCCGGCAGGCCCTGGGGCGGCTGCCGAAGTCGCGGGCCGCCAGGGTCTTCGTCCTGGTCGCCCTGGTGGACGCCTTCGGCCGGGGGTTCTTCCTGGCCGGCTCGACCCTCTTCTACACCCAGGTGATCGGCCTCGGGGTCGGGCAGGTCGGCCTCGGGCTCTCCATCGCCGGACTCTGCGGTGTCGCCTGCGCGTTGCCGATCGGGCGGCTGGCCGACCGGATCGGCGACGGGCCCACGCTGATCGCCCTGCAGCTCTGGCGCGCCGCCGCCTTCCTGATCTACCCCTTCGTGCACGACTTCCGCCTCTTCGTCCTGGTCGCCTGCCTGGTCGGCGCGGTGGAGCAGGCGGTCGGGCCGATCATCCAGTCGGTGGCCGGCGCGACGGCCGAGGAGGGCTCACCCGTCGAGTCCATGGCCCTGATCGCCGTGGTCCGCAACGCCGCCTACGCACTCTCCGCCGTGATCGCCACCGCCGTCATCGCGATGGCGAGCTCCGGCACCTACGTCGGCTTCGTCCTGGCCAACGCGCTGGCGTTCCTGGTGACCGCGGCCCTGCTGACCCGGCTGCGGCTGCCCCGGCGGTCACCGCGCCGCAGCGGGCACGCCGACCCCGGCGGCGGCAGGCTGCTGCCGTTCCGCAACCCGCGCTTCCTGCTGCTCTCGCTGGCCAACGGCATCCTCTACCTCCACCTGTCGATCCTCTCGGTCGGATTCCCGCTCTGGATCGTCACCCGCACGCACGCGCCGCGCGGACTGGTCGGCGTCGTCCTGATGCTGAACACCGTGCTGGCCGTCGCCCTCCAGGTACGCCTCAGCAAGGGCGGCGACGACCTCGGCCGGGCCGGGCGCAAGCAGCGGGCAGCGGGAGCCTCGTTGGCCCTGTTCTGCGTGCTCACCGCCGCCACCGCGTCACTGGACGGCGTCGCGGCCGGCGCGCTGCTGGTGCTCGCCGCGATACCGCTCACCCTGGGCGAACTGTGGCAGTCGGCCGGCGGCTGGGGCATCTCCTACGGCCTGTCGCCCGAGAGCGAACGCACCTACTACCTGAGCGCGTACCAACTCGGCGCCACCGGGCTGACGGTGGCCGGGCCCGCGCTGCTCTCGCTGGCCGTGGTCGGCGAGGGGGCGGCCGGCTGGCTCGGCCTCGGCGCCCTGTTCGCCCTCACCGGCCTGGCCGTCCCGCTGCTGAGCCGGTTGGGCGCCCCCGCCGGACGATGAACGGAAACGAGCGGTCCCGCACCGTGACCGCCACCGATGTGGCGCGCGTCGCGCGGGTCTCCCAGTCCACCGTGTCACTGGTCCTCAACGGCAAGTGGCGGGGCCGGATCAGCGAGCAGACCGCGCGGCGCGTGCTGGCGACCGCCGACGAGCTGGCCTACCGGATCAACCACGCGGCCCGCAGCCTGCGGCTCGGGAGGACCGGCACGATCCTGCTGGTGGTGCCGACCATCGCCGATCCCGTCTTCGCCGCCGTGCACGCCGGCGCCGCCCGGCTGGGCGCCAGCACCGGCCTCGGGGTCGTGGTCTTCCCGCTGGGCGCGGAGGACGGCCGCGGCCCGTTCCCCGTCCCGCGCCAGGCCCTGGACGGTGTCATCGCCTGCGCGGTCGCCGCGAGCGCCGTGTCGCAGCTGCGGATCGGGCTGCCGCTCGTCGTCCTCGACGAGGCGCCCGCGGTCGGCACCCCCGCCGTGACCATGGACATCGGCGGCGGCATGGCCAAGGCGCTCGCCCACCTCATCGCGCTCGGGCACCGGCGCATCCTGCACGTGCGGGCCGAACGGCGCGCCTGGACCTTCGCCCGCCGGGCGGAGGTCTTCGACCACTGCGTGCTCAGCCACCCGTTCGTGACGGCGACCCGGCTCCGCTGCCCCTTCGCGCCCGCCGACCTCCGCGAGCGGCTGCTCCGGGTGCTCGCCGCGCCCGACCGCCCGACGGCGGTGGTCTGCGACGACGACGCCATCGCGATGGGCGTCTACGCCGCGTCCGTCGCACTGGATCTGACGGTGGGTCAGGACCTCTCGGTGATCGGCTTCAACGACCTGCCGACCGCAGCGCCGGTCTCGCCGCCGCTGACCTCCGTCCGGCTCCCGTTCGAGGAGTTGGGGTCGCTGGGCCTGCGGACCCTGATCGGCTTGCGCGACGGAACGGTGGGGGAGTCCGCCGCGCAGGTCGCCGAGTTGCCGACCGAACTCGTCGTGCGGCAGTCCGTCGGTCCCGCCCCGTCGGCGCGGACCTGGTGAGGGTGCCGGACCCGCGGTTCCCCCCTGAATGGTGGCGCGCCGGCTTCGGGAGGAGCATGGGACGTACTGGCCCGGCCCCGCCGAGCCCCCGCTGCATGAGGACCGCCGGTGGCCGGGACGTACCGAGCCGGGACGTACCGAGGAAGGACGTCGCCATGGACCGTCGCCCCGCGTACAACGAGCGCCATCGTCGCAACCCGCTGCGCCCCAATCCCCCGAAGTCCGCGACAGGGCACGCCGAGGCCCGGGAGGAGCGCTCCGGCCTGTCCGGGATGCGCGCCAGGCGGCGGTTGAAGGACGTGCCCGAGGTGAAACGGCGGGAGCTGACCGAACGGTCCCTGGACCTGGGCCTGGAGGCCGCGCGGTCGGTCAAGGACCGGAACATCTCGCTGTTCTCGCGGGGCCTGGACCCGATGTTCGCGGGCATCCCCACGTTCCTGAAGTCCCCCTACGTCGAGAACATCCGCGACATAGGCCGCTACGACGTGGCCGTGGTCGGCGCGCCGTTCGACATGGGCACCACCTACCGCTCCGGTGCCCGCTTCGGGCCGCAGGCAGTGCGCCGCATCTCGGCGTTGTACGACTCCTACAGCCCCGACCTCGGCATGGACCTGCTGGAGGAGGTCACCATCGGCGACGCGGGCGACATCTTCGTCATCCCCGCCAACATCGAGAAGACCTTCGACCAGGTCGACCTCGGCGTGTCCCACATCCTCGACCTGGGCGCGTTCCCCGTGATCATCGGCGGCGACCACAGCATCGGCTATCCCGATGCCAAGGCCATCGCGAAGCACATCGACGGCCGACTCGGCATCATCCACTTCGACCGGCACATCGACACCGCCATCACCACCATGGACGAGCGGATGCACACCACCCACTGGTCGCACGCCACGGACCTGCCCAACGTGCCCGCCTCGAACCTGGTCCAGATCGGCATCGGCGGCTGGATAGGCAACCACTCCGGCGTCCAGGTCGCCGAGGAACGCGACACCACGGTCATCACCATGTTCGACGTCGAGGAACTGGGCATCGACCACGCCATGGAGATCGCGCTCGAGATCGCGTGGCAGGACGTGGACGCGGTCTACCTCTCCTTCGACATCGACGTGGTGGACCCCGGCTACGCGCCGGGCACCGGCACACCCGAACCGGGCGGGATGTCCCCACGCGAAGCGCTCAAGGCCGTACGGATGGTGGCGCAGGAGGGGCTGGTGGGAATGGACCTCGTCGAGATCGCGCCGCCGTACGACGTCGCCGACACCACCTCCCAACTCGGCGCCCGCGTCATCATGGACACCCTCGCCACCCTCGTCGAGAACGGACACCTGGGCACCCGGCTCACCAACGAGCAACGCGCCCGGGCCGAAGCCGACCGCGACCGCGAAGCCGGCCTCGAAGGTAATCCTGGTTCGGCAGCGCCGTGAGCGGATGCAGCGCACCGCTGGCACGCCGGTGGGCGGCCTGAGTGAGAACCCAGGCCGCCCACCGGACAATTGACGTGTGATCAGACCAGCACCCGGGTCAGCTTGTCGAGTGCTTCGGCCACACCCGCCAGTTGTTCGGCACCGTGCACCATCTGCAGGTGCCGCCCCGGCATGTCCAGGACCTCCAGGCCGGCCGGGTAGCGCTGCTGCCAGTGGGCGGTGTACTGCGCGGGGCCCACCTCGTCGGCGGTGCCCTCGGGGCCGGCGGTGCGGACGGACTCGCTGACGAAGAGGGTGCTGCGGGTGAAGGCGCGCCCCGGCCGGTAGGCGGCGAGCGAGCGGACCTCGGCCTCCAGCACCTCGTAGGGGAGCCACTCGTCCAGGGTGACGGCGTCCACCTCGATGTTCATCTGCGGTGCCAGCCGCTTGAGGGCGCGCTCCGTCTCGGCGCGCTCGGCACCGGTCTGCCGCTGGCCGCGCCGCCAGAGGTCGTTGACCCGCCGGTAGACCTCGGTGTACCGCTCGAACCGCGCGCGCTGCTCGGGCCCGGTGACGGCCGGTTCGAGCAGGAAGGCCGCCGCGACCTCGTCCGGGCGCTGCACGCAGAGTTCGTGCGCCACCACCGCCCCCGTCGACCAGCCCAGCAGCAGGCACGGCCCGTCCGGCTGGACCGAGCGGATCTCCTCCCAGTACCGGGCCGCCATCGCCTCGATGCCGACGATCGGTGCCTCGCCCGGGTTCAGCCCGGCCGCCTGCACGCCGTAGACCTCGAACGAGCCGGCCAGCCGGGCGGCCAGCTCCCGGTAGGAGT
This sequence comes from Kitasatospora sp. NBC_01266, assembly GCF_036242395.1. Lineage (NCBI taxonomy): Bacteria > Bacillati > Actinomycetota > Actinomycetes > Kitasatosporales > Streptomycetaceae > Kitasatospora > Kitasatospora sp. NBC_01266. The sequence continues at coordinate 8,266,849 of NZ_CP108458.1, forward strand.
GGGTGCTGCCGCCGCCCGGGTGGACGCAGAACAGGATGGGCAGGTCCTGGTGCCGGCCCTCGGTCAGCCGGACCATCAGCCCGGCCGGTGCGGCGGTCGCGGCGCTCGGGGGCTCGCTGATCGCGGCTGCCAGCTCGGCGATCGTGATGTGCCGCATGATCTGCTGCAGGCTGACCCGCCAACCCGCCTCGCTGATCCGGGAGGCGATCCGGACCGCGTTGATCGACTGCCCGCCGAGCTCGAAGAAGTTGTCGTGGATACCGGCCCGGTCGACGCCCAGCACCGCGATCCAGGCACCCGCGATCGCCTCTTCCACCGGGGTGCGGGGTGGGATGTAGGTGGCGGCGAGGTCGGGGCGGTGGTGGTCGGGGGCGGGGAGGGCTTTCTGGTCGACCTTGCCGTTGGGGGTGAGGGGGAGGCGGTCGAGGGTGACGTAGCTGGTGGGGATCATGTAGTCGGGCAGGTGCTGCTGGAGGTGGGTGCGTAGTTCGGTGGTGCTGGGGGTGTTGGCGGAGACCAGGTAGGCGACCAAGCGCTTGTCGCCAGGGGTGTCCTGGCGGACGGTGACGGTGGTGGCGGTGATGGCGGGGTGGGTGAGGAGGTTGTTCTCGATTTCGCCGAGTTCGATGCGGTAGCCGCGGAGTTTGACCTGGTTGTCGATGCGGCCGATGAACTCCAGCTGGCCGTCTTGGCGCCAGCGGACGAGGTCGCCGGTGCGGTAGACGCGTTCGGTGGTGCCGTTGAGTTCGAGGTCGACGAAGCGGGCGGCGGTGAGGTCGGGGCGGTTGTGGTAGCCGCGGGCGACGCAGATGCCGCCGAGGAGGCATTCGCCGGGGACGCCGATGGGGACGGGGTGGTTGTGGCGGTCGACCACGTAGGCGGTGGTGTTGGTGATTGCCGTTCCCACGGGCGTGGTGCCGCCGTGGGGGTCGATGGTGGTGTTGAGGCTCATCACGTTGGCGACGGAGCCTTCGGTGGCGCCGTACTCGTTGGCGATGACGGTCTGCCCGGCGCCGGTGGCCAGGATGCGGTTGGCGAGGGTGGGGGAGAGGTCTTCGCCGCCGGCGACGATGGTGGCGATGTTGTGGCGCTTGCCGGTGGTCTCGAGGTGGGCGGTGAGGAGTTCGAGGTGGGAGGGGGTGGCTTTGAGGAAGCTGATCTCGGTGCCGGTGAGGATGAGGTCGATGGCGGCGTCGAAGGCGGTCTGGTCGGCGGCGGGCTGGGGGATGGCGAGGCGTTGGCCTTGGATGAGGGGAGGAAGAGGGCGGTGATGGTGAGGTCGAAGGTGACGGAGGAGTAGAGCAGGGTGCCGATGCCGTTGGGGGTGATGACCGGGTAGTTGAGGTCGCACCAGTGGAGGTAGTTGACGACGCCTCGGTGGTCGAGCTGGACGCCCTTGGGGCGGCCGGTGGAGCCGCTGGTGTAGATGATGTAGGCGAGGTGGTCGGGGGTGGCGATGGGTGCGGGGGTGGTGGTGTCAGCTGACGTGGGCCAGTCCTGGTCGACCAGCAGGAGGGGCGTTCCGTCCGGCAGTCGGGAGGCGTGCTGGCTGTGGGTGATCACCAGGGGGGTGTTGGTGTCCTCGACCATGTAGGTGATGCGGTCGGTGGGGTAGTCCGGGTCGAGCGGCACGAAGGCGGCGCCGGCCTTGAGGATGCCCAGCAGCGCGCAGATGAGGTCGGGGCTGCGGTCGAGGCAGACGGCGATCAGCGTGTCGGGGGTGATGCCCTGGGCGCGCAGGTGGTGGGCGAGCTGGTTGGCCCGCTCGTTGATCTGACGGTAGGTCAGTTCCACGTCCCCGTAGGTGAGGGCGATGGCGTCGGGCTCGCGCTCGCAACGCTCCTCGATCAGTGAGTGGATGGTGGCCGTGTCGGGGTACGGACCGTCCGTGGCGTTCCAGTCGACCACGATCTGCCGGCGCTCGTCCGCCGTCAGCATCTCCAACTCGCGGAGCAGTGAGCCAGGTTGCCCGGTCACCACCGAGGTCAGCAGCGTCCGGAAGTGCCCCACCAGCCGCTCGATCGTCGCGTCGTCGAACAGCCCGCGGTCGTAGACGAACCGGAACTCCAGCGCCCGCCCGGCCGAGGCCACCAGCGTCAGCGGATAGCCGGTCCGCTCCACGCAGTTCACCAGTCGGCTGGTCAGCCCATCCGGGACGTCCGAGTCCTCCTGCATGACCGGGTAGTTCTCGAAGACCAGGATGGACCGGAACAGCGGCTCACCGCGCGGGATCTGGCTGTACTCGCGGACGTCGACCAGGTGGCAGTACTCCCACTGGCGCATGTCGAGCTGCTCGTCCTGCAGCGCCCGCAGCCACTCGGCCACCGGCTCCTCGCCGTTGACCCGCCCGCGCACCGGCAGGGTGTTGATGAACAGGCCCATCATCGAGTCGACGCCGGGCAGTTCGATCGACCGGCCGGAGATGGTCGAGCCGAACAGCACGTCCTCGTTACCGCTGTAGCGGGCGAGCAGGATCGACCACAGGCCCTGGACCAGGGTGTTCATGGTGATCCGCTGCGCGCGGGCGTAACCGCGGGCGGCGGCGAAGAGTTGTTCGTCGGCCTGGATCTCGAGCTCGCCGATGCCCGCCTCGCCGGTGATCCGGTCGACGTGCAGGTCGGTCGGCTCGGTGACGCCGGCCAGGTAGCCGGTCCAGAACTCCTTGGAACCGGACGGGGACTGGGAGTTCAGCCACTCGATGTACCGCCGGTAGGGCATGGCCGGCGGCAGCTGCCGGGGCGCGCCGTCCAGCAGGCCGCGGTAGAGAGAGAACAGCTCCTGCTGCAGGATCTGGATGCTCCACCCGTCCAGCAGGATGTGATGGAACGACCAGACCACGATCCGGCGTTCCTCGTCCATCCGGATGCTGGCCACCCGCACCAAGGGCGCCTGGGTGAGGTCGAAGCCCTGCTCCCAGTCCGCCGCCAGGAACTCCGCCAGCCGCGCCTCCTGCGTCTCGGCCGGCAGGCCGCGCCAGTCCTGCCGCTGGTAGGGCAGTCGGGCGGTCCGCTGCACCACCTGGACCGGCTCGGAGACGCCCTCCCAGATGAACGCGCTGCGCAGGATCGAGTGCCGGTCGATCAACTGCTGCCAGGCGTCCCGGAAGCAGTCGTCATCGAAGGAGCCGTTGATCTCCTCGGTCATCTGCACCAGGTAGGGGCGGGTGTCGGAGGAGTCCTCCAGCGAGTGGAACAGCATCCCGAACTGCAGGGGCGAGAGTCCGTAGACGTCTTCGACGTTGTGCGCGCTCATCAGGAGAACCTCTTCAGGATCGCGGCCATGTCGGTGGCACTGACATCGGTGAGGGGGGTGCCTTCGGTGGCCCGCGCGGGGCCGTCGCTCTGGTCGGCGCAGGCCGTGATGAGCTGCCGCAGGCCGTCCAGCAGGTCGGCGGCCAGGCGCTCCACGGTCCGGCGGTTGTGCAGTGCCGCCGAGTAGTTGATGTTCAGGTGGAAGGTGTCGCCCTCGACGGCGGCGGTGATGTCGAGCACGTTCCAGCGCATGCCGTCCGGGCTGATCGAGTGGCCCTTGGGCTCGGTGGGATCCGCGTAGCGGCCGATGCCGGGCAACTGCTCGGTGAACTGGCCCAGGTAGTTGAAGTTGACCTCGGGGGTCGGCTGCGCTCCCAGCGCGGCGGTCACCTCCGGGCTGCCCAGGTAGCGCAGGATCCCGTAGCCGACGCCCTTGTTGGGGATCCGGGCCAGCTGCTCCTTGACCGCGGTGAGTGAACTCACCGGATCGGCGGCGCTGTCCACCGTCAGCGCGACCGGGAAGACGCTGGTGAACCAGCCGATCGTGCGGGACAGGTCCACGTCGCTGAACAGGTCCTCGCGACCGTGGCCCTCCAGGCCGATCAGTGTGCGGCCGTCGCCGGTCCACCGGGCCACCGCGCGGGCCAGCGCGGTCAGCAGCGCGTCGTTGATCTGGGTGCTGAACGCTCGCGGCACCTCCCGCAGCAGGGCGCCGGTCTCCTTCGCGGTGAGCGCGGCACTGACCGTGTCCGCCGAACGCGCCGTGTTGGCGCCGTCGCGGTCACGCGGGAGCCGGCCGCTCGGCTTGGGCTCCGACCAGTACCCGAACTCCGCCTCGGCCTCGGCCGACACCGCGAACCGGCTGAGCTTCTCCGCCCAGGCCTTGAACGAGGTGGTCTTGGGCGGCAGTTGCGGGGACCGCCCGGCAGCGCGCTGCTCGTAGGCGCTGCCCAGGTCCTCCAGCAGGATCCGCCAGGAGACGCTGTCGATCGCCAGGTGGTGCACGGTGAGCAGCACCCGCTGCCCGCGCCCGGCGCCCAGGTTCAGCAGGGCGCAGCGGAGCAGCGGCCCGTCGGCCAGGTCGAGGCTGCGCTGGACCGCCTCGCCGATGCCGCGCATCGCCGACCACAGGTCGTCGTCGGCGACCTCGGAGAGGTCGTGCACGTCGAGCAGGTCCGGGCCGGCCGAGTCGGCCAGGTGCTGGGTCCAACCGGGCTGCTGGGGACGCTGGTAGCGCAGTCGCAGCGCGTCGTGGTGCTCGGTCAGGTCGGTCAGCGCCTGCTCCAGCAGCTCCGGGTCGAGATCTTCGGTGGCCAGCAGCTCGGCCTGGTTGAAGTGGTGGCTGCTCGGCAACTCCTTCTCGAAGAACCAGTGCTGAATCGGCGTCAGGATCACGTCGCCCAGCACCTTGCCCTGCTCCGCGTCCGCCGAGGCCCCGGACTGCGCGTGGGCGGCGATCTCCGCGATGGTCTGGTGCTTGAAGATCATCCGAGGCGTCAGGTGCAGGCCGAACTTCTTGGCCTTGGCGATCACCTGGATGCTGATGATCGAGTCGCCGCCGAGCTCGAAGAAGTTGTCGTGGATGCCGATCGGGTCGACGCCCAGGATCTCGCTCCAGATCGTGGCGAGGGTCTGCTCGATGGGCGTGCGGGGTGGGGTGTAGCCGGCTTCCAGGTCGGGGCGGTGGTGGTCGGGGGCGGGGAGGGCTTTCTGGTCGACCTTGCCGTTGGGGGTGAGGGGGAGGCGGTCGAGGGTGACGTAGCTGGTGGGGATCATGTAGTCGGGCAGGTGCTGCTGGAGGTGGGTGCGTAGTTCGGTGGTGCTGGGGGTGTTGGCGGAGACCAGGTAGGCGACCAAGCGCTTGTCGCCAGGGGTGTCCTGGCGGACGGTGACGGTGGTGGCGGTGATGGCGGGGTGGGTGAGGAGGTTGTTCTCGATTTCGCCGAGTTCGATGCGGTAGCCGCGGAGTTTGACCTGGTTGTCGATGCGGCCGATGAACTCCATCTCACCGTCCGCCCGCCACCTGACCAGGTCGCCGGTGCGGTAGACGCGTTCGGTGCTGCCGTTGAGCTCCAGGTCGACGAAGCGGGCGGCGGTCAGCTCCGGGCGGTTGTGGTAGCCGCGGGCGACGCAGATGCCGCCGAGGAGGCATTCGCCGGGGACACCGATCGGGACCGGGCGGTTGTAGCGGTCCACCACGTAGGCCGTCGTGTTGGTGATCGGGGTGCCCACCGAGGTGGTGCCGGCGGTGGGGTCGACAGTGCTGCTCAGGCTCATCACGTTGGCGACGGAGCCTTCGGTGGCGCCGTACTCGTTGGCGATGACCGTCGTGCGGCTGCTGGTGCTGAAGATCCGGTTGGCCAGGGTGGGCGTCAACTCCTCGCCGCCGGCGACGATGGTGGCGATGTTGTGGCGCTTGCCGGTGGTCTCGAGGTGGGCGGTGAGGAGTTCGAGGTGGGAGGGGGTGGCTTTGAGGAAGCTGATCTCGGTGCCGGTGAGGATGAGGTCGATGGCGGCGTCGAAGGCGGTCTGGTCGGCGGCGGGCTGGGGGATGGCGAGGCGTTGGCCTTGGATGAGGGGGAGGAAGAGGGCGGTGATGGTGAGGTCGAAGGTGACGGAGGAGTAGAGCAGGGTGCCGATGCCGTTGGGGGTGATGACCGGGTAGTTGAGGTCGCACCAGTGGAGGTAGTTGACGACGCCTCGGTGGTCGAGCTGGACGCCCTTGGGGCGGCCGGTGGAGCCGCTGGTGTAGATGATGTAGGCGAGGTGGTCGGGGGTGGCGATGGGTGCGGGGGTGGTGGTGTCGGTGGTGGTGGTGTCGGTGGTGGTGGGCCAGTCCTGGTCGACCAGCAGCAGCGGGGTGCCCTGCGGGAGTCGGGAGGCGTGCTGGCTGTGGGTGATCACCAGGGGGGTGTTGGTGTCCTCGACCATGTAGGTGATGCGGTCGGTGGGGTAGTCCGGGTCGAGCGGCACGAAGGCTGCGCCGGCCTTCATGATTCCCAGCAGCGCGCAGATGAGGTCGGGGCTGCGGTCCAGGCAGACGGCGATCAGCGTGTCGGGGGTGATGCCCTGGGCGCGCAGGTGGTGGGCGAGTTGGTTGGCCCGCTCGTTGATCTGACGGTAGGTCAGTTCCACGTCCCCGTAGGTGAGGGCGATGGCGTCGGGCTCGCGCTCGCAACGCTCTTCGATCAGCGAGTGGATGGTGGCCGTGTCGGGGTACGGACCGTCCGTGGCGTTCCAGTCGACCACGATCTGCTGCCGCTCCGCCGCCGTCAGCATCTCAAGCTCGCTCAGCCGCGCCTCCGGCCGCTCGGCGACCCCCGCCAGCAGCGTCCGGAAGTGCCCCACCAGCCGCTCGATGGTGGCCGGTTCGAAGAGGTCGGTCCGGTACTCCACCGCGGCGTCCAGCCCACCGCCGTTCTCCGCGACGGTCAGCTGCAGGTCGAACTTCACCGCCTGGCCGCCGACGCTGACCGGCTCGACTGCCAGGCCCGGCAGCGCCCAGGAGTCGTCGCCGTCCGGGACGTTCTGCAGCACGAACATGGTCTGGAAGAGCGGGTTGCGGCCCAGGTCCCGCTCGGGGGCCAGCTCGTCGACCAGCCGCTCGAACGGGAGGTCCTGGTGGTCGTAGGCGCCCAGCGCGGTCTCCTTGACCTGCTCCAGGAGCTGCCGGAAGGTCGGGTCACCGCTGAGGTCGGCACGCAGCACCAGGGTGTTGACGAAGAACCCGATCATCTCTTCCAGTTCGGCCCGGTTGCGGCCGGCGATCGGGGTGCCGACGGTGATGTCCTGCTGGCCGCTGTACTTGGACAGCAGCAGCTGGAACACCGCGAGCAGCGTCATGAAGAGGCTCGCGCCCTGGTCGGCGGTGGCGGCCTTCAACCGCTCGGTCACCTCGGCCGGGACGCTGAACCGGATGACGTCCCCGTCGCCGTCGCGCTCGGCGGGCCGGCGGTGGTCGGTGGGCAGCTCCAGCGGCTCGATGCCCGCCAAGGTCTGGCGCCAGTAGTCCAGTTGCCGGTCCAGCACGTCGCCGGTCAGCCACTGCCGCTGCCAGAGGGCGAAGTCCGCGTACTGCGCGGCGGGCTCCGGCAGTTCGGCCGAACGCTGCTGAACGGCGGCGGTGTAGAGATCGCGCAGATCGCGCGCCAGGATGCCCTGCGACCAGCCGTCCGAGACGATGTGATGCAGCGTCAGCAGCAGGTACTGGTCGTCCTGCGCCAGTCGCACCAGGTCTGCTCGCAGCGGCCGGCCGGCGGTCAGGTCGAAGGGCAGGGCGCCCTCGGTCGCCAGCAGCCGCTGCGCGGCCGCCTCGCGGGCGTCGTCGTCGGCGATCTCGCGCAGGTCGTGGACGGCCACCGTCACCGGGTGCGGAGCGTCGATCAGCTGGGCCGGGCGGCCGTCCGCGTCCGCGAGGAACCGGGTCCGCAGCACCTCGTGCCGGGCCACCAGCCCGCTCAGCGCCGCCTCCAGCGCACCCACGTCCAGCCGGCCGCGCAGGCGGAGCCCGAAGGGCACCAGGTACTCGGCGCTGTCCGGCTCCAACTGGTCGAGGAACCAGAGCCGTTGCTGGGCGAAGGAGAGCGGCAGCGGGCTGCCGTCGCGGGGCACCGCGACCAGCCGCTCGGCCTGGTCAGCGCCCAGATCGGCGATGGCGGCGGCGAGTTCGGCCGGTGTCGGGGCGGTGAAGACGGTCCGGACCGGGACCTCGACGCCGAGCTCCTTGCGCAGTCGACTGGTGACCTGGGTGGCGAGCAGTGAATGGCCGCCGAGCTGGAAGAAGTTGTCGTGGATACCGATCGGGTCGACGCCCAGGATCTCGCTCCAGATCGCCGTCACGATCTGCTCGACGTGGGTGCGGGGTGCGGTGTAGGCGGCTTCCAGGTCGGGCCGCTCGCTGTCGGGAGCCGGCAGCGCCTTCTGGTCGACCTTGCCGTTCGGCGTGAGCGGGAGCTGGTCGAGGGTGACGTAGCTGGTGGGGATCATGTAGTCGGGCAGGTGCTGTTGGAGGTGGGTGCGCAGCTCTCCGGCGCTGGGCGCGGTCGTGCCGGCGAAGTAAGCGACCAAGCGCTTGTCGCCGGGGATGTCCTCGCGCAGGATCACGGTGGCGTCGGTGATCGCCGGGTGGGTGAGGAGGTTGTTCTCGATTTCGCCGAGTTCGATGCGGTAGCCGCGGAGTTTGACCTGGTTGTCGATGCGGCCGATGAACTCCATCTGGCCGTCTTGGCGCCAGCGGACGAGGTCGCCGGTGCGGTAGACGCGTTCGGTGGTGCCGTTGAGTTCGAGGTCGACGAAACGGGCGGCGGTGAGGTCGGGGCGGTTGTGGTAGCCGCGGGCGACGCAGATGCCGCCGAGGAGGCATTCGCCGGGGACGCCGATGGGGACGGGGTGGTTGTGGCGGTCGACCACGTAGGCGGTGGTGTTGGTGATTGCCGTTCCCACGGGCGTGGTGCCGCCGTGGGGGTCGATGGTGGTGTTGAGGCTCATCACGTTGGCGACGGAGCCTTCGGTGGCGCCGTACTCGTTGGCGATGACGGTCTGCCCGGCGCCGGTGGCCAGGATGCGGTTGGCGAGGGTGGGGGAGAGGTCTTCGCCGCCGGCGACGATGGTGGCGATGTTGTGGCGCTTGCCGGTGGTCTCGAGGTGGGCGGTGAGGAGTTCGAGGTGGGAGGGGGTGGCTTTGAGGAAGCTGATCTCGGTGCCGGTGAGGATGAGGTCGATGGCGGCGTCGAAGGCGGTCTGGTCGGCGGCGGGCTGGGGGATGGCGAGGCGTTGGCCTTGGATGAGGGGGAGGAAGAGGGCGGTGATGGTGAGGTCGAAGGTGACGGAGGAGTAGAGCAGGGTGCCGATGCCGTTGGGGGTGATGACCGGGTAGTTGAGGTCGCACCAGTGGAGGTAGTTGACGACGCCTCGGTGGTCGAGCTGGACGCCCTTGGGGCGGCCGGTGGAGCCGCTGGTGTAGATGATGTAGGCGAGGTGGTCGGGGGTGGCGATGGGTGCGGGGGTGGTGGTGTCAGCTGACGTGGGCCAGTCCTGGTCGACCAGCAGCAGCGGGGTGCCCTGCGGGAGTCGGGAGGCGTGCTGGCTGTGGGTGATCACCAGGGGGGTGTTGGTGTCCTCGACCATGTAGGTGATGCGGTCGGTGGGGTAGTCCGGGTCCAGGGGGACGAAGGCTGCGCCGGCTTTCATGATTCCCAGTAGCGCGCAGATGAGGTCGGGGCTGCGGTCGAGGCAGACGGCGATCAGCGTGTCGGGGGTGATGCCCTGGGCGCGCAGGTGGTGGGCGAGCTGGTTGGCCCGCTCATCGACCTGACGATACGTCAGTTCCACGTCCCCGTAGGTGAGGGCGATGGCGTCGGGCTCGCGCTCGCAACGCTCCTCGATCAGCGAGTGGATGGTGGCCGTGTCGGGGTACGGACCGTCCGTGGCGTTCCAGTCGACCACGATCTGCTGCCGCTCCGCTGCCGTCAGCATCTCAAGCTCGCTCAGCCGCGCCTCCGGCTTCTCCGCGACCCTCGCCAGCAGCGTGCGGAAGTGGCCCACCAGCCGCTCGATGGTGGCCGGTTCGAAGAGGTCGGTCCGGTACTCCAGCGAGGCCAGCAGGCCGTCGCCGCTCTCCACCAGGGTGAGCGTCAGGTCGAACTTGGCGAAGCCCCGCTTGAGTTCAACGGGTTCCACCCGCGTGCCGGCCAGCTGCCAGCCGCCCGCCCCGGTCTCGCCACCGCTCTCGGGGGCCTGGAGCACGAGCATCGTCTGGAAGAGCGGGTTGCGCGACAGGTCCCGCTCGGGCGCCAGTTCCTCCACCAGCCGTTCGAACGGGAGGTCCTGGTGGTCGTAGGCACCCAGCGCCGCCTCCTTGACCCGCGCCAGCAGTTCGCCGAAGGTCGGGTCGCCGGAGAGGTCGGTGCGCAGTACCAGCGTGTTGACGAAGAACCCGATCACGTCTTCCAGCTCGGCCCGGTTGCGGCCGGCGATCGGGGTGCCCACCGCGATGTCCTGCTGGCCGCTGTAGTTGGACAGCAGTAGCTGGAACACCGCGAGCAACACCATGAACAGGCTCGCGCCCTCGCCCGCCGCCGCGCTCTTCAGCCGCTCGGTGATCTCGGCCGGCACGCTGAACAGCACGGTGTCGCCGCTGCCGCCGTGCCGCGCGGGCCGCCGGTGGTCGGTGGGCAGCTCCAGCGGCTCGATGCCGGTCAGCTGCTGCCGCCAGTAGTCCAACTGCCGGTCCATCGTGGGGCCGGTCAGCCACTGCCGCTGCCAGAGCGCGAAGTCCGCGTACTGCAGGGCGGGCTCGGGCAGTTCGGCCGACCGGCCGGTCAGCCCGGCGGCGTACAGCTCGCGCAGCTCGCGGGTCAGGATGCCCTCCGACCAGCCGTCCGCGACGATGTGATGCACCGTCAGCAGCAGGTACTGGTCGTCCTCGGCCAGCCGCACCAGGTCCGCCCGCAGCGGCCGTCCCGCCGCCAGCTCGAACGGTCGGCTGGCCGCGGCGCGCAGCAGCTCGTGCGCCGCCGCCTCGAGCGCCGCCGCCTCGCGGTCCGCCGCCGGATGGTCGGCCGACCCGCCGACGGCCCGCAGGTCGTGGACGGTGACGGCCACCTGCCACGGTGCCTCGACCAACTGCGCGGGCTGGCCCGCGTCGTCGGCCACGAAGCGGGTCCGCAGCACCTCGTGCCGCGCGACCAGAGCCGAGAGGGCGTCGGTCAGCGCGCCCACCTCCAGCGGCCCGGTGACCCGGAGCGCGAAGGGGATCAGGTATTCGGCGCCGCCGGGCTCCAACTGATCGAGGAACCAGAGTCGTTGCTGGGCGAAGGAGAGCGGCACCGGGCCCGTGGTCTCCCGGCGGGCGATGCGGTCCTCGGCCGCCCGCCGGCGCATCCGGGAGAGCAGGCGGGACTCGACGGACGTGGCGCCGGAATTCTGACCGGACTTCTCGTTCATGATGATGCGTTTCCTCACTGTCCACGTGATGCGGACGTACGGTTTCCCAGAAAGAGCCGTTCTTCCGTGCCGAGCCGGTCTGACGCTGAACCCGCTTTCGGTTCAGTCGACTTCGTCGGCGTCGTCGAGTTCCTCGAGCAGCTCGAGGAGCTGGCTCTTGATCCCGACGACGGTGGGCACCAGGAAGAGCTTCCGCAGGCTCACGCGGACACCGGTCAGTGTTTCGATCCGGTTGACGAGTTGGGTGGCGAGCAGCGAGTGGCCGCCGAGTTCGAAGAAGTTGTCGTGAATGCCGACCCGGTCGAGCTTGAGCAGGGCGCCCATGACCTCCGCGACCGCGGTCTCGATCTCGTCGCGCGGAGCGACGAAGTCGGCGCCCGGGTCCGTTCCGGTGGCGTCGGGGACCGGCAGGACCTTGTGGTCGACCTTGCCGTTGGCGGAGAGCGGCAGTTCGTCCAGCAGCACGAAGGCGCTGGGCACCATCGTCCGGGGCAGCACCTCGCCGGCCCAGGCCCGCAGCCCCGCCGGGTCGATCCGCTGCTCGGGCGCCGCCACGCAGTAGGCAACCAGACGCTTCTCCCCAGGGCTGTCCTCGCGCACGATCACCGCGCAGCTGCCGACCGTCTCATGGCCGAGCAGCATCGCCTCGATCTCGCCGAGTTCGATCCGCACCCCGCGCAGCTTCACCTGCCGGTCGACCCGGCCGAGCAGGTCGAGTTCACCGCTCGCGGTGAACCGTCCCAGGTCCCCGGTCCGGTACATCCGAGGCACCCGGCCGCCCTCGACGCTTCCCCCGGCGACAGCGCCGGCAGCAGCGGCGGCAGCGAACGGGTCGGGCAGGAACCGCTCCGCCGTCAGCTCGGGCCGGTTGTGGTAGCCGCGCCCGACGCTGGCCCCGCCCAGGTAGACCTCGCCCAGCACGCCGGGCGGCACCGGACGCCCCGCCTGGTCGAGCACGTAGACCGTCTGGTTGATCATCGGCCGCCCCGCCAGCACCGGGCCGGTGGGCGTTTCGCGGTCGGCCCGCCAGAAGGTGGTGTCGACCGAGACCTCGGTGGCGCCGTAGAGGTTGATCAGGTCGCCCGGGAACCGGTTCACGAACCGGCTCACCAGGGTCGGCTGCAGCGGCTCGCCGCTGGCGAAGGCGTACCGCAGGTGGGTGCAGTCCTCGGGGTGGGCCTCGGTGACGAAGAGGTCGAGCAGGCTGGGCACGAAGTGCAGTCCGACGATCCGGTGATCACGCATCAGCCGCGTCACCCGGGTCATGTCGAGCCGCTCCGAGCCGGGCACCAGGACCACGTTCGCCCCGCGCCAGAGCGGCCAGAAGATCTCGTAGGCGGAGACGTCGAAGGAGAGCGGCGTGGCCTGCAGGAAGCCCTCGCCGGCCGCGATCGGGAACTCGTCCTGCATGCCCGCCAGGTAGTTGACCACCCCGCCGTGCTCGATCCGCACGCCCTTGGGCCGGCCGGTGGAGCCGCTGGTGTAGATCAGGTAGCAGAGGTCGTCCGGGCCGGCCAGCGGCGTCGGGTTGCCGACGGGCTGCCCGGCGATGACCGCTCGGTCGCGGTCCAGGGCCAGGTACGGGGTCCCGGCGGGCAGCCGGCCGGTGTGCGCCGTGTGGGTGATGACCAGGGGCGTCGCGGTGTCCTCGACCAGGTAGGCGAGCCGGTCGGCGGGGTGCTCGGGGTCGAGCGGGAGGTAGGCGGCGCCGGCCTTGAGGATGCCGAGCAGTGCGCAGATCAGGTCCGGGCCGCGCTCCAGGCAGACCCCGACCGGGGTGTCGGGGGTCAGGCCCAGGCCGCGCAGGTGGTGGGCGAGCTGGTTGGCCCGCTCGTTCAGCTGGCGGTAGCTCAGCGTGTCGGCCCCGCAGGTCACGGCGGTCGCCTCCGGGTCGAGCCCGGCCCGCTCCTCGAAGAGCTGGTGGATGGTCGCGGTGTCCGGGTAGGCGGTGGCGGTGTCGTTCCAGTCGACCAGGATCTGCTTGCGCTGCGCGGCGCCGAGCAGGTCCAGTTCGGAGAGCCGGTCCTGCGGCCGGGCGGTGGCGGCGGTGAGCAGCTGCTGGAAGTGCTCGGCCAGCCGCTGCATGGTGTGCGGCTCGAACAGGTCGGTGCTGTAGACGATCGCGCCCTCCAGGCTGCCGTCCGCCGTCTCGCTGAGGTACATGGCCAGGTCGAACTTGGCGTCCTTCGCGCTGAGCGGGACCGGGGCCACGGCCAGTCCGGGCAGCTGCCAGGTGTCGAAGTCGGGGACGTTCTGCAGTACGAACATGGTCTGGAAGAGCGGGTTGCGCGACAGGTCCCGCTGCGGCGCCAGCTCCTCGACCAGCCGCTCGAAGGGCAGGTCCTGGTGCTCGTAGGCGCCCAGCGCGGTCTCCTTCACCCGGTCGAGCAGCTCGGCGAAGGTGGGGTCGCCGGACAGGTCGGTGCGCAGCACCAGGGTGTTGACGAAGAACCCGATCAGCTCCTCCAGCTCGGCCCGGTTGCGGCCGGCGATCGGGGTGCCGACGGTGATGTCCTGCTGGCCGCTGTACTTGGCGAGCAGCAGCTGGAAGGCCGCGAGCAGGGTCATGAAGAGGCTCGCCCCGTGCCCGGCGGCTGTACTCTTCAGGCGCTCGTTCAGCTCGGCCGGTACGGCGAACGCGATGGTGGCGCCCTCGCCGGTGCGCTGGGCCGGGCGGCGGTGGTCGGTGGGCAGCTCCAGCGGCTCGACACCGGCCAGCCGGGTGCGCCAGTAGGCCAGCTGCCGCTCCAGGGTGTCGCCGGTCAGCCACTCGCGCTGCCAGCGGGCGTAGTCCGCGTACTGCACGGCCAGCGCGGGCAGCTCGGCCGCGCGCTGCTGCCGGGCGGCCGTGTAGAGCTCGGTCAGCTCGCGCGAGAGCACGGTCACCGACCAGCCGTCGAAGGCGATGTGATGGACGGTGACGGCCAGGATCGACTCCTGCTCGGACAGCCGGATGAGCAGCGCCCTGATCATCGGACCGGTGCTGAGCTCGATCGGCCGGAAGGCCTCGGTCTCCACCAGTTGTCGGGCCGCCGCCTCGCGCTCGGCCGGATCGGCCAGCCGCCGCAGGTCGTGGCAGGCCAGCGCGGGCTCGGCCGGGGCGTCGACCAGCTGGGCCGGGCCTTCGGCGCTGGTGCTGAACCGGGTGCGCAGCACCTCGTGCCGGGCCACCAGCCCGCGCAGCGCGGCCCGCAGCGCGTCCGTGTCCAGCGCGCCGGTGATCCGCAGCGCGAACGGGATCAGGTACTCGGCCCGCCCGGGGTCCAGCTGGTCCAGGAACCAGAGCCGCTGCTGGGCGAAGCTCAGCGGCAGCGGGCGCCCGTCCCGCACGGCCGGGGTGATCCGGCTCGCCTCGGCGCTCTCCAGGCCCTCGATCGCGGCGGCGAGCTGAGCGGGCGTCGGCCCGGTGAACAGCGCGCGCACCGGCAGTTCGACGCCGAGGGCCTTGCGCAGCCGGCTGGTGACCTGGGTGGCGAGCAGCGAGTGCCCGCCGAGGTGGAAGAAGTTGTCGTGGACGCCGATGGTGTCCACGCCCAGCACCTCGGACCAGATCGCGGTGACGGTCTGCTCGACGGAGGTGCGCGGGGCCGTGTAGGCGGCGTCCAGCTCGGGCCGGTGGCTGTCCGGCGCCGGCAGCGCGCGGCGGTCGATCTTGCCGTTCGGGTTGAGCGGGAAGCGCTCCAGGGCGACGAAGACGGCCGGGACCATGTAGTCCGGCAGGGTGCGCTGCAGGTGGGTGCGGAGCTCGCCGGTGCCGGGCACGCCGTCGGCACCGATCAGGTAGGCCACGATGCGGTGGTCCCCCGGGGTGTCCTCGCGCAGCAGCACGATCGCCGCGTCGACCTGCGGGTGGTCGGCCAGCGCCGCCTCGATCTCGCCCAGTTCGATCCGGTAGCCGCGCAGTTTGACCTGGTTGTCGGCGCGCCCGACGAACTCCAACTGCCCGTCCGGGTGCCACTTGGCCAGGTCACCGGTCCGGTAGACGCGGCGGGCCACGCCGTCCAGGTGGTACTCGGTGAACTTCTCGGCGGTCAGCTCCGGCTGGTTCAGGTAGCCGCGGGCCAGACCCGGGCAGCTGATCAGGATCTCGCCCGGCACCCCGACCGGAACCGGGTGGCCGTCCCGGTCGACCAGGATGACCTCGGTGTTCGCCACCGGTCGTCCGATCGGGACGAACCCTCCCGGCCGCTCGATCAGCGCGGTGGCGGCCTCCTGGGCCCCCTCGCTGGGGCCGTAGCCGTTCACCAGCGGGACCGCGCAGCGCTCGAACCACTGCCGGACCTGCTCCTGCTGCAGCGCCTCGCCGCCGATCCGCACCAGCCGCAGCGCCGGGCCCACCGACCCGGGCCCGTCGAGCTGGGCGGTCAGCGCGGCGAAGGCGGTCGGGGTGAGCCAGGCGACCGTCACCTCGGCCGCCCGGATCAGTTCCGCCAGCCCGGCCGGGTCCCACTCGGCGTCGCGCAGCGCGACCGAGGCACCGCAGCTGAGCGGTGCGAAGGTCTGCCCGACCGAGGAGTCGAAGGCGACCGAGGCGAACTGCAGCACCCGGTCCTCGGGCGTCAGCCCGAGCTGCCGGACGGTCTCACGCATCCGGGCCCGCAGCGCGCCGTGCTCGATCTGCACGCCCTTGGGCCGGCCGGTGGAGCCGCTGGTGTAGATCAGGTAGGCGAGGTCCCCCGGGCCGGCCAGCGGCTCGGGGTTGCCGCCGGCACCCGCCGGCCAGTCCTGGTCGACCAGTAACTGCGGGACGGAGGACGGGAAGTGGTGACTGTGCGCGCGCTGCGCCACGATCAGCGCCGCCGCGCTGTCCGCCACCATGTAGCTAAGCCGCTCGGCGGGGTACTCCGGGTCGAGCGGGAGGTAGGCGGCGCCGGCCTTGAGGATGCCGAGCAGCGCGCAGACCAGGTCCGGGCCGCGCTCCAGGCAGACCCCGACCGGGGTCCCCGGGGCCAGTCCCAGGCCGCGCAGGTGGTGGGCGAGCCGGTTGGCCCGCTCGTTGAGCTGACGGTACGTCAGCTCACCCGCGCTGGAGCTCACCGCGATCGCATCCGGACGCAACTCGACCTGCTGCTCGAAGAGCTGATGGATAGTCACCTCATCCGGGCGATCGCTCTTCGCGCCGTTCCAGTCGACCAGCAGCTGCCGCCGCTCGGCGGCCGTGAGCAGTTCCAGCTCGGAGAGCCGGCGCTCCGGGGCGGCGGTCGCGGTCGCCAGCAGCGCCTGGAAGTGGCCCACCAGACGGTGCATGGTGGCCGCCTCGAACAGGTCCGTGGCGTAGACGACCATCCCGTCGAGGCTGCCGTCGGGCGCCTCGGTGAGGTACCAGCTGAAGTCGAACTTGGCGTCCTGGGCCTCCAGTTCCATCGGCTCGACACTCAGCCCGGCCAGCTTCCAGCTGCTGGTGTCAGGGACGTTCTGCAGCAGGAACATGGTCTGGAAGAACGGGTTGCGGGACAGGTCGCGCTCGGGGGCGAGGTCCTCGACGATCCGCTCGAACGGCAGGTCCTGGTGGTCGTAGGCGCCCAGCGCCGTCTCCTTGACCCGCGCCACCAGCTCGCCGAAGCTCGGGTCGCCGGACAGGTCGGTGCGCATCACCAGGGTGTTGATGAAGAACCCGATCATCTCCTCGATCTCGGCCCGGTTGCGGCCGGCGATCGGGGTGCCCACCGCGATGTCCTGCTGACCGCTGTACTTGGCGAGCAGCAGCTGGAAGGCGGCCAGCAGGGTCATGAACAGGCTCGCGCCGCTCTCGGCGGCCAACGCACGTGCCCGCTCGAGCAGTTCGGCGGGCACGGTGAAGGTGATCTCGGCGCCGTTGCCGCTGCGCTGGGCCGGGCGGCGGTGGTCGGTGGGCAGCTCCAGCGGCTCGACGCCGGTCAGGCGCTCGCGCCAGTAGCCGAGCTGCCGCTCCAGGGTGTCGCCGCTGAGCCACTGCCGCTGCCAGAGGGCGAAGTCGGCGTACTGCAGGGCCGGCGCCGGCAGGGTCGCGCCTGCTCCGGCCGCCGCCAGAGCGTAGAGCTCGGTGAGTTCACCGGAGAGGATCCCGGTGGACCAGCCGTCGAAGACGATGTGGTGCACCGTCACCGCGAGCAGGTGCTCCTCCTCGGCCACCCGCACCAGCACCGCCCGCAGCATCGGCCCGCGCGCCAGGTCGACCGGCTGGAAGGCCTCGTCGTCCAGGATCCGCCGCGCACTCTCCTCCCGGGCGGCCGGCTCGGCGAGGTGCCGCAGGTCGTGCGTGCTGATGGCCACCGGGCTCGGCGCGTCGATGAGTTGGGCGGGCTGCCCGTCCTCGTCGGCGACGAACCGGGTCCGCAGCACCTCGTGCCGGGCCACCAGGGCGCTCAGTGCCGCCCGCAGCGCCCCGGCGTCCAGCGCGCCGGTGATCCGCAGCCCGATCGGGATCAGGTACTCGGCCCGCCCGGGGTCGAGCTGGTCCAGGAACCAGAGCCGCTGCTGCGCGAAACTCATCGGCAGCGGACCGCCGTCGCGGGCGGCGACCGGAATGCCCGGCTCCTCGGCGAGGTCGGCCGCGACGTCGAAGTCCGTACCCTCCTCGAACATCCGCATCGCCTGGAGCATCGCCTGCTCGGCCAGGTATGACGAGATCGAACCCACCGTCAGCGGCCCGCTGATCGCCTCGACCCCGAAAGCGGTGCCGAATTCGGCCGTGACCCGCTCCGCCATCGCCACGGCACCGGCCCGGTCGCCACCGAGCTCGAAGAAGTCGCGGTCGCCATCGGCCACTTCGACACCGAGTAGCGCCTGCCAGATCGCGGCAATGCGCTGCTGGGCCGGAGACAGCTCCTCGCGCCTCGGTTCCGCCATCGGGTTCGTCGTCATGAGTCCCACCAGATCCTCGTCATCGACCAGCTCCGGTTGAGCCGTTGGCCGATATTGAGGCTGGCAGAGGCATCCCGAGGGGATAACTGGTTACTTTCACCCGGCGGCCGGCGGGGCACTTCTGCCCGCCGAGGGCGAGGGCGGGGCGCTGCCTCGCCGCCCGCTGCGCAGGGACCGGCGGGTCCCGGGAACAGGGCTGTCCGGGACTTGTGCGGGGCCCCTGGGAGGCGCTCACCGCCGGCGCGGACAAACTGCTCGCCGAACGGCCTGTGCTCCGCCGGCTTGAGGTCGAGCAGGCGGACCGTCCCGCCATGGAGCACGGCGCGCAACAGCCTGGCCATCCGGCGAGCGGATGGCCAGGCCGGCCCGCATGGTCAATCCTCGATGGCAGAGCTGTGCCGTGACACGGTGATGGGAACCTGGTCACGAGAGTGGGAACCGGGGGACACCGGCGTCGATCCTCTGGGCGAGGAGTGGAGGACTGTCAGAGCGGGTCGAGACGGCGCTTGAGCAGGCAGAACTCGTTGCCTTCCGGATCGGTGAGGACGTGCCAGGACGCCTCCGCAGGCTGACCGATGTCGACGAGTTCGGCCCCG
This sequence comes from Kitasatospora sp. NBC_01266, assembly GCF_036242395.1. Taxonomy (NCBI): domain Bacteria; kingdom Bacillati; phylum Actinomycetota; class Actinomycetes; order Kitasatosporales; family Streptomycetaceae; genus Kitasatospora; species Kitasatospora sp. NBC_01266. The sequence goes on from NZ_CP108458.1 coordinate 8,285,483, forward strand.
GCGGCCAGCAGGCGCTCGAGCTCGGCGTCCTGATCGCGATCGGTGGGGTTGACGTCGATGTGCAGCCGGGCAGTCCCGTTCTCCGGCTCGTCGTCCCGGATGAGGAAGATCGTCGGCTGCGGGCCGCCGAACCCTTCGCGCGGACCGATCTCGATACAGCCCTCCGCTTCGCGATCGAGCTCTACGAAGTCCAAGACCTCGCACCAGAACCGCGCCAGCACCTCGGGGTCGTGGCACTTGAGCACGATCTCACTGATACGGCATGCCATTGACGAAACCTACTCTCAGCTCGGGAACTGCCGGGGCGGCCGCACGCGGATCCCATGGGCCGCTCCCCGCAGTGAGAACAGGCTCGCGACCGTACCGGGTGAGGCGAGCGGGGTCGAATCGATTTCCGGCCCTCACCTGGCCAGTTCGCCAGCTGAGGGCGGTGCCGACAGACGTGCCCCGCAAGCTCAGAACCGCCAGGTCACCACACCGCCTCGGTCTCAACCACCGTGTCCCGACAGCCTCCTATGCGCCGGCCGGCCACTCGGCTTGCTTGCGTCCGAACCACGCCACGGCCGCATCGGTGAGCTGCACAAGGTCGTGGCTGGCGCGACGGAGGAGTTGGCCGGCGACTGATGTACGGAAGTGGCGGGCGGCGGACTAACTGTCCGCGCGTGGGCGCAGGCCGCCGAAGGCGAGGTCGATGAAGCGGCGCCAGTCACCGCTGCCGGTGTGGATGATGCTGGAAAGGCCGCCGACGATCATGTAGACGTCCGCGACTGTGACGTCCGACCGAAGGGTGCGGGCGGCCTGGTCCTGTTCGACCAGGGCCCCGACCGCGCGTTCGAGCTGGGCGAGCGTCTCTCCCCGGGGCGCCGACGAGCCCACGGCGGCCGCGATGGAGGCGGACAGCCCCCGGTCCTCGGCCAGTACCTGACCGACATGGCGGAGGTATCGGGCAAGCCCCTGTCCCGACTGGGGATCATGCAGGCAGTCGGTGCGTGCGAACTGGAGGATCTCGGCGAACCGGTGCTCTGCGGCGGCCTCGACCAGTGCCTGCCGGGTCGGAAAGTGGCGGTAGACCGTGCCGATGCCGACTCCAGCGGCACGCGCCACCTCGGGCATCTGGACATCGTCGCCGCGTTGCGAGAACAACGCACGTGCTGCGGTCAGCACTCGGGCGCGGTTGCGCTCTGAGTCGACGCGCGGCTTGCGGCCGGCGGGTGTCGAAGGCATCGACAAGCTGAGCACTCCCCTGACTACACTTTTCCGGAATCGGACTCCGCTTCCGATTATGCCACTCAAGGAGGGCCACGCCCATGCCTGAAGACCGTTTCATCCTGCTGGAGCCGGGTGCCGCCCGGCCGGGGCGAATCCCGCTGCCATCCGCCTTCGCCGTCAACCGTGGTCGGCGGGTTCGTCCTCGACTCCGCCGGGTTTGTCCCGCTGCAGGTCCCCCTCTTCCGCCCCGGTGGCGTGCTGGTGGGCGCGAGCGACCGTGGAACCCTCGCTGACGTCCCAGGTGATCAAGCCCTTCGAGTCGGCCTCGGCCTGCAACTGAGTCAGGATGCGCTTCTTCGGCGTCGACTGGTGGGCGCGGGGCCGGACCATCGACCCCGAGACCGGGTTCGACACCCGCACCATCGATCCATTGTCGGCCCCGTGCCATCGATGGTTGAGTGTGATCATGGACGGCTTCGAGATCAATGAGAACTTGGTGCGCTCTCTGGTGCGTGAGCAGCATCCGGACCTCGCAGGACTGGACGTGCGTGAGGTGGTCGGCGGTTGGGACAACCAACTGTGGCGTCTCGGGGATGAGTTGGCCGTTCGCATGCCACGCACGGAGCGTGCGCCGTCGCTCCTGCGCAACGAGCACCGGTGGCTGCCCGCCCTGGCCCCGCGGCTTCCACTGCCGGTCCCGACCCCCGTCCGGATCGGGGAACCGTCCGCACGTTTCCCGCGGCCGTGGACCATCGCGACCTGGGTTCCCGGTGAACCGGCCGACCACGCCCCGATCAGCCACGACAGCGCGGCCGACACTCTGGCGGGCTTCCTCCAGGCGCTCCATGTGAAGGCGCCCGTCGAGGCACCGGTCAGTAAGGATCGCGGCGTTCCCGTTGAAACGCTCACGGACGGTTTCGAAAGGACCCTCGATGAAGTCGCCTCGGGAGACGCCGCCGCTGGCCTCCGGGATGTCAGGGACGTCAGGGATGTCCGGGACGTCTGGGACGAGGCCGTGGCGGCTCCCGGTTGGGAGGGCCCGCCGGTATGGCTGCACGGCGACCTTCACCCGGCGAATGTCGTCGTCTCGGACGGGACGCTCTCGGGCGTGATCGACTTCGGTGACATGTGCGCCGGCGATCCGGCGGTCGATCTCGCGGCTGCCTGGGTGCTCCTTCCCGCAGGGGCGGCTGCCCGGTTCTTCGACGCGTACGCACACGTGGACGAGGCGACGATCCGGCGCGCACGAGGGTTGGCTGCCCTGAAGAGCCTCGTCCTCATCCTCATCGGGCGGGCCGGGGATCGGGGCCTGCCAGGCGGCAAGCCGACATGGGGACCCGCGGGCCGGGCGGCGCTGGACCGTGTTCTGGTATCAGTCCAGGAGACTGGACTCTGACGGTCCGTCAGGAACGGGGCTCGGTGGCGTCCGGCCAGACGCCCCGCTCGGACAGGTGGAGAATGAGGGCGGCGATGTTCCAGGCATCGTCCTCGCCGCGATGGTGACGGCCTTCGAGTCGCCGTCCGGCGATCTTCAGGGCCTGCGCCATCCCGGGGCGTTTGCGCAGGCCGTATGCCTCGGCGAAGGCCGCTTTGGCGTTGCTGTGGTGTCGGCCGAACGGGTAGGACGTCCGGGTGGCCTCGCACTGCCGGGTGAACTGGTGGCGGTCGTAGTCGCCCCAACTGGCCCACGGGCGGGACCCGGCGTGGTGTTCGGCCGCCAGCAGGCGGCATGCCTCGGCGAAGCCGACCCCGCCGTCGACCTCGTGTTGGGTGAGGCCGGTCAGCTCCGTGCAGAACTCGCTGACCGTGGACCGGGCGGGCCGTACGAGGATCCGATGGCGGGCGAGGCGCTCCCCGGCGGCCAGGTCCACGACGGTCAGCCCGATCTCGATGATCTCGCTGACCGCTCCCGGCGGCTGGTCGCCGGCCCAGCAAGTGGCTTCGACGTCCGCGACGTTCAAGAGGTGCTCGGCCCCAGTGCTGTCCATGGCGGGAGCGTAGGCAGGGGAGGCGGCCGGGGCACCTGGTTTTTGCCCACTGGATGCGAGGCTGCGCCGGGCCGCCTCCGGGCACCGACCGGCCCCGGACGGGGGCTGACGATGTACCGGTTCGACCTCAACGGCCGGTCGCAGCAGCGCTGTTCGTGTCCGGGCGGTTCGTGTCCGGGCGGTTCACGCGCCGCCGGTAGTAGGAGATGGTGACGACCCCGAGCAGTGGCCCCCAGAGCAGGAGTGGTGCGTAGCAGGCGTCCATCACGACGAGGGCCGGCCCGGTCGGTGCTCCCTGTGCCCCGCCGAAGCCGCGGGCGTGGGGGAGGGTCAGCAGCATCAGAACTGCCGAGCCGAGCGCGGCCGGGATCACGGCGGCCAGCGGGGCGACGCGCTTGCCTCCGATGAGCGGGAGCCGGCGCGGTACCACCTCGCCCCAGGGCTTGACCAGGCCGAGGGTGAGCAGCGTGAGCCCTTCGACGCCCAGGCTCATCGCGAGGCACATGACGGTGAACCAGCCGGGGACGCCCAACCCCCTGGTGTCGAAGCCCACCGGGATGCCGAGTCCCATGGTGATCCGCCAAATCCCGGATGGCACCGCGCTGAGGGCGGCGAGGTGCGCGACCCGGACCACCCAACGGGCGGGCGGTGGGCTCGCGGAGACGGTGGTGGCTGCAGGTGTCCCGAACGTGACCATGGCCCCATGCTGCCCGGTGGACCGCCCCGCCGAATCCTGCGGGAGGTTCATCTCGGCTCCCCCGCACGGGGGATGGAGAGCTGAGCGGTCCGGCGGACTCGGCAGACTCAGCGGTCTCAGAGGACCAGGCGCAGGGTGACGCTCGACGCGCCGTTGACGTCCAACTCGCGCATGCCGATGTTGATCGACGGGCTGGCAGCGACGTCCGGGCACCAGTCGAATTCCGACTCGGGGACGTTCTCGGGAAACGGCCCGGACCATTGCGTGTTGTCCACGGCAAAGGCGTACCAGTACCAGTACCGGTTGAGGGCGGCGAGATCTCCGCCGTAGGCGACCGCGGATGAGCCCGGCGAGATGACCCACCAGCCGGTCCGGTGCCACGGCGTCGGCTGACAACTCGAGTCGTACCGCTCGATCATGACGTTGATGGTCTGGGAATAGCCGTTGTCGAAACGCAGCACGTGCCCCGCCCCCTCAGTCTCCGGAGCCGGCCGGCTGGCGCCGGTAGGCGGGGCCGGTGCTCGGTTGCGTCGCCGCCGTCGGTGCCACGACCGCGGTGATGGCGCCGGAGCGCTCCTCGCGGACGGAGCCTTGAACGGAGCCGGCTTCCTGGGGCGCGATGCCCGCGGGCTGTGCCGCGGCCGCGGCGGTCAGCTGCTGCAGATTCACGCCCGAGACGGGATCGATCGGGATGTCGTCAGGAGATTCGTTGGCCATGAAGCAGAGCTCCTTCTCCAGCGAACTGGTACCGCGCGCCACGTGCGGCGGACCTGACTTGAGAATAGTGGCGCAGGGGACTTGTCGCTAGAGTGGTGGATTGATTTTAAAAAGTAATCAAGGGTGATGATATCTCGAATAGGGGCCGCATTGTTCGGGAATCGCGAGGCACGGGAATCGCGAGGCACGGGAATCGCGAGGCGCACGGGCGTCATCTCCCGGTCCGGTAGCGGCCCGGGGTCGTTCCGATGATGTTGGTGAACGCTGCGATGAAGCCGCTGGGATTGGCCCATCCGCAGGCGTAGGCGGTCTGGCTGGTGTCGTGGCCGTCGGCGAGGAGCACGAGCGCGTGGTGAATGCGTAGCTGCGTGCGCCACTCGTAGAAGGTCATGCCGAGTTCGTTGCGGAACAGTCGGCTGAGGGTGCGGGTACTGGCTCCGATCGTCTTCCCGAGTTCGGCCAGCGTGGCGTTGTCTGCCGGCTGCTCGTACAGCATCCGGGCAATGGCTTGCAGTCGGTCGTCCCGTGGCTCCGGCAGGTGCAGTGGCTGCTCGTGCACTTCGCGGAGTTCATCGACGAGGACTCGAAGGAGGCGAGCGCGCGCGGAGCGGCTGTAGCCAGGCGCGGCGTCGTCGTAGTTCCGGGGGCCGGTCAGGGCGAGCAGGACCTCGCGGGCGAGGTCGGAGGCCAGGAACACGGCGGGATGGTCCGGGATGAGCCGGGCGAGGGACGGCGCGAGAAAGACGATCCGCATATCGGTGTCGCCGTGGGCGCGGTGATAGTGCGTGAACCCGGCGGGGGTCCAGGCGACCCGGTTGGCGGGAACGATCGAGGTGCCGCGCTCGGTGTGAACTGCCAGGACGCCGCTGGCCGCGTATACCAGGTGCCCTCGTGCGTGCGACCGCACGGCGCTTGTTTCGCCGGATGGCCAGAGGTGGCGCCCGCCTGACGGCCACACATGTGACGTCACCTCGGCGATCCGGCGAGGTTGGCGGTGAATGGGCATCAGTTGGCATCGTAGCGATAACAAGCCACCTCCTGATCCGGTGACACTTCCTCATGCGGAGTGGTCGTCAGTCGCGCGAAGCGCCCGACCGTGCCACTGCGCCACTGCGCCACAGGTCATCGAGGCAGCGTGCCTCGATGCCGCGGCTTGAGACAGAAGGAGAAACGCATGGCGACGTTCGTCCTGGTACCCGGCGCCTGGAAGGGTTCCTGGGCGTTCGAGGCGGTGGTTCCGCTGCTGGAGCGTGCCGGTCATGCCGTTCACGCCCTGACCCTGACCGGTCTGCGGCCGGACGACGACAACGCGACGGTGGCGACCGCCAACCTCGACACGCACGCCGACGACGTATTGCGGCACCTCGATCGCAACCACATCACCAGCGCGACGCTGGTCGGCCACAGCTACGCCGGGATGGTGATCGCCGCCGCAGCCGATCGCGCCGGCGGCCGGATCTCACGACTGGTGCATCTCGACGCCTACGTACCGCGCGATGGCGATTCGTGCTGGTCGTCGACGAACGAGCACTTCCGGGACGTGTTCGCGGCCGGCGCTACGGCCGCCGGCTACGCCGTCCGACCGCCGGACGGCGGCGATCCCCGCCGCCGTCCGCACCCCCTCGCCTCGTTCCTGCAGACGATCCGGCTCACCGGCGCGCTCGCCCAGGTCCCCCGTCGGGAGTTCGTCTACTGCTCGGGATGGGAGGACCGGACGCCGTTCGCCGAACTCCGCACCCGACTCCAAGCCGACCCGGACTGGCAGGTCCACGAACTCCCCACCGGACACGACGCGATGCGTGAGGCCCCGGAGGCGGTCGCCGCCCTACTGCTCGGCGAATGAACCGCGGCTGCGTCGAGGTACGGACGACAGGCCGACGCACGCGGCCTCGAAGTCACCGGGCAGTGGCTCGACCCGGATCGTCCGGCCGCCAGCCTGCCGCACCTTCTTCGGGACCTTCTTCGGCACCGTCTTCGGCCGCCCGGAGTTCGGCGATGATCTCGGTGCCGAGCGCGTAGGCCGGCACGCCCGCGGTGATCAGCGCGGTCTCGGCGACCCCGATGAGGTCGGCGAAGCCGGCGCCCGCGTGGAGGGCACCCCGGGCGTGCAGCCGGGCGGGGGCGTCCCGGCCGAGCGCCAGCAGCTGTCCGAAGTGGACCAGTTGCTGCACCCGCGCGCCCAGCGGGCTGTCGGTCAGGACGATGTGCCGCAGTGCCGCGATCGCCTCCTCGGTAGGGAGCCGGCCGAAGTCCTGGGCCAGGCGCAGTCGGTCCGCGACACTGCTCGGCACGGTGCCGAGGGTGGCGCGGTAGCGGTCCCGGATGGTCTCGGTGCGTCGGGTCAGGGCGTCGTCGGTCATGACGAGACCCGCGCTATCGAGGCTCGCACGGCCTCCAGGGCGCCGTCGGGAAAGTCCACGGCTCCGCCGATCGCCGCCGCGGTGACCTCAGCCTCGGCGCTCTCCTCGATCGCCACCAGGAGGTGGGCGGTGGCCGCGGGGTCCGGGCCGAACACCAGGAGGCCGTGGTTGGCCAGCAGGGCCGCTGCCGTGGTCGGGCGCCGTTCCAGCACATCGGCGATGCCGCGCACCGATACGTCCGACCCGCGAGGTCCCCAGGGAACCACCGGGACCTCCTCGGCCTGCCCGAAGCGCAACATCGGCTCGGTTCGGCAAGGCAGCGGCCGGTGTGCCACCGCGAACGCCGTCGCGGCGGGCGAGTGGGTGTGGATGATCGCGCCCACGCCAGGGCGGGCGCGGTAGACGACGCTGTGCATCGCGATGATCTCGGTGCTCACGGACCGCAGTTCTCCTCGGAGGACCCGCCCGTCGAGACCGACGGTCGCCAGCTGTTCGGGCCGCAGCCCGCGGACGAACCCCGGCGTCAGCAGGAAGCGATCGCCGTCGAGCCTGGCGCTGAGGTTGGCGTGCCCGGAGTGGGACATCACCCCCGCTGTGAACAGGCTCTCGGCGGCTTCGACGAGTTGCCGCGCCTGCTCGTTCTCCACTTGTACGTCTGTCATTCCGGTAGCTCCGAACTCCGTTGCCAGCGGCCGCTCATTCGCCGCTGTCCAGCTGCGGACCACTCTTCAACTTGAACTAAGGTTCAAGTCAAGGGCTGGAACGAGGGGAGGGGGCGAAGCATGCGCATGACGATCGGGCGGCTCGCCGAGATCACCGGAGTGCCCGCGTCGGCCATCCGGTTCTGGGAACGCCATGGCCTGCTGCCGACGCCCGAACGCCAGGGCGGGCAGCGGCGTTATCCACCGGAGGCCGCCGAGCGGATCGTGCTGCTGCGCAAGTGCCAGCAGGCCGGGCTGACCCTGGAGGAGATCGGCGAGCTCCAACAGGACCGGCAGCGCAGGCAGATGATGATCCGTAGCAAGGTCGCCGAGATCGAGCAGCGCATGGTCGACCTCGAGCACGCCCACCAGATGCTGACCCATGCCCTTCAGTGCGGCGAGGAGGACATCGTCAGCTGCCCGAAGTTCCGGGAGCAGATGGCGACTTGGCGGACGCCACCCGGGCCCTCGCCCGTCCCGTGACGGCGAGTTCACCGTCGTCGCCCCGGACGACCCCGGGTGACGCCGGACGACGCCGGGCGACCAGGGCCGCCGGGCCCGGCCGAAAAACCCCGCGCCCTGGATTCCCGAAGGAGTCCAGGGCGGCGGGGTGGTCCACCCCTGACGGGGCGGGCTCGCTCAGGTGGTCGACAGCTCCGGCACCGGCAGTCCGGCGGCGGCTTCCGTTGCCGCCTCCTGCGCCGCCGCCTCCGGTGCGTCCTCCCGCACCGCCGGCTCGGTGGCCGCCTCCGTAGCAGGCTGCTGCTGCTTGCGCATCCCGGACCAGTCGCCGCTCAGACCCGGCAGGACGATCGCGACCAGGTAGAGCCCGCCGGTGATCCACAGCGCGCCGCTCACCCCGGCGAGCGTCACCAGACCCGCGCCGACCAGGCCGCCGAACGGGATGCCGGCCCAAGTGACCGCCTGCGCCAGGGTCTTGACCCGGCCGAGCAGGACGGTGGGGATCAGCTCGTAGGTCACCGCGCCGAGGATCGGGTTGACGAAGCCGGAGCCGAGGCCGCCGGCGGCCAGCACCACCAGGACGCCCCAGAGCGGGACACCGGCGGCCATCGCGACGAAGCGCGGGATGCCGCCGATGACGAAGCCGATCAGGTAGACGGTGCGGCGCGGCAGGCGCTCGGCGACACCGGCGGCGACCAGGGCGGCGATGATCGAGGTGGCGGCGAAGACGCTGACCACCAGGCCGATCGCGGCGGCGCCGTTGCCGGAGTGCTTGGCCCAGACCGGCAGCAGCACCGACATGAAGGTCTGGTCCAGCAGGTTGGTCGCGGCGAGCATCAGGATGATCGAGCGCAGCAGACCTGAGCTGCGCAGGAAGTCGGCGCCCTCGCGCAGCCGGGTGAAGTAGCCGGCGTCCTGGGTGGCGGCCTGCTCGGCAGCGTCGGGGACGGGGTTGCTCAGGGTGCTGGAGACGATCAGCGCGGAGAGGCCGAAGAGCGAGGCGGTGACCCAGAGCGCGAAGATGCTGCCGAAGGAGGCGACCACCACACCGGCCAGCGCCGGGCCGACGGTGGTGGCGGTGCGCTCGACCACGGCGGACAGGCCGGTGCCGCGTTCGATCGAGACCTTGGCCGCCTTGGTGGCGCCAGGCAGGAAGAGGCCCTTGGCGCCGTTGGCCGGGCCGTCCGCGATGCCGATGACGGCCATCAGGCCCATCAGGACCGGGAAGGAGAGCGCGCCGCTGAGGTAGAGCACCGGGGCGACGGCCATCGCCGTCATCGAGACCAGGTCACCCAGCACGCTGATCCGCTTGGGGCCGACCCGGTCGATGATCGGACCGGACAGGGCCTGCGAGATGACGTAGGGGAGCACCTGGCAGAAGGCGACCAGGCCGGTCTTGGCGATGCTGCCGGTGGTGGTGAGCACGAACCAGGGCAGCGCGATCGACAGCACCCGGTTGGCGGAGAGCGAGGCGGCACTGGCGGAGAGGATGCCGATCAGGCCACGCAGTAAGCGGCGGTTCGTCAGGTCCGTGGTAGCCGTGGTAGCCGTGGTCATCGTCTCACTCCGTTTCGGGGGCGGTGCTCGAGTTCGGGGCGGTGCGGGAGTCCGGTGCGGTGCGGGGGTCCGGGGAACCGGGGCGCTGGTCCTCGGGGTTGGGGAAGAACTGGAACTGGAAGGTCACCCGGGCCGCACCCTCGGTGGGCTCGTCCTTGGCGTCGGTGCGGTGATGCCGCTTCAGCACCTCGTGCACCTCGCTCATCAGGTGCTTCGCCTCGTCGGGCGTGAGGTTGAACATGTAGTCGCCGAAGTCCTGGGCGTCGCGCCAGGCCGGCGGCAGGGCCGGGGTCGCTTCGACGGCCCGGACCAGGTTGTCGGCCCAGACCCGGGAGAGCGACTCCAGGAAGAGCGGCCCGAGTCCCTGACGGTCCGTCAGCAGCTCGGTGTCCGCCAGCACCGTGTTGGCGTGCGCCGCCTGCCACCACCGCTCGCGTCGCACCCCGCGGGCCGGCACCTCGGCGATGAAGCCGTGCTCGGCCAGCTGCCGCAGGTGGTAGCTGGTCGCGCCGGTGTTGACGTCCAGCCGGCGGGCCAGCGTGGAGGCCGTGGCCGGTCCGTCGGTGCGCAGGATGCCCAGGATCCGCACCCGGAGCGGGTGCGCGATCCCGCGCAGGTTCCGCGCGTCCAGGTTGACCTGTGCGAGCTGTTCGGTGCGGTCTTCCTCGTTCATGGGATTACCGTACGACATCACAGAGTTCTTTGCACAGGGTTCTGTGCAAAGAAAAATGTGTACTGGTTGGTAACTTGTCGGGCGGGCGGTCCGAATGGGTGGCCCGCCCGCCCGGCGCGGCCGTTGGCGCTGGTCAGGGGAGTGAGTGTGCGTCAGGCTGCCCCGAGAGGAAGGGAGGGCGAATCCATGGAGCGGCGCCCGGTGGCGGAGTTGGTGCTGTGGGTGCTGCGGGTGCTGACCGCGGCGGCGCTGGCGGTGGACGCCTATGTGCACGCCGATGAAGCGAGCGCCTACGACCTCGTCAAGAAGCAGGTCAGCCAGGGCACCCTGTTCCGGGCCGAGGCCGCCGCCGCCGGGGTGGCGGCGCTGCTGGTGCTGGTGGCCGGGCGTCGCCTGGTGGTCTGGGCGTTCGCGTTCGTGGTGGCCGCCGCCGGGTTGGCCGCAGTGCTGGTCTACCGGTACATCGACGTGGGCACGCTCGGCCCCTTCCCGAACATGTACGAACCGGTCTGGTTCGGCAAGAAGACCGCTTCGGCGATCGCCGAGGCCGTCGCGACGGTGGCCGCTCTGCTCGGCTTTCTGACGGCACATCGGCTGCGGCGGGCCGAAGCCCGGCCGGTCAGCCGAGTTGATTGACGAGAGCCGCGAAGAGCGTCGGGAAGCGGGCGGCGGTCGGCACGATCCGGTGCGCCAGCGCGGGCCGTTCGCGCAGCTCGAGCAGTGCGCCGGTGAGCAGGCGGTAGCGCGCGGACACCCGGCGCCAGGCCTGCTCGTACTCCTGCGGCCGGTCCGCCCGTACGCAGCGCACCAGTTGCTCGGCCGCGCGGAGCGCCATCGCGACTCCCTCGCCGGTCAGCGCGTCGACGTAGCCGGCGGCGTCGCCGACCAGCAGCACCCGGCCGGCCACCCGGCCGCGCACCCGCTGGCGCAGCGGCCCGGCGCCCCGGGTGGCCGTCACCGGCGCGGGCAGGCGCTCGGCCAGGCGCGGGAACCGGGCCAACTGCTCCTCGAACGAGGCGCGTTCGCCGCTCAGCAGGGCGACTCCGACCAACCCGGGGCCGACCGGCGTGACATAGGCCTCGGAGTGCGCGGACCAGTGCACCTCGACGCAGTCCGTCCACGGTGGCAGCGCGAAGTGCCGGCGCAGCCCGTACCGGGCCGGGCGGCGGCCAGAGCGGGCGGCCGGGCCCGGGCCTGGGTCCAGGCTCAGGTCCAGGCCCAGCGCGCGGCGGATCGGTGAGTGCAGGCCGTCGGCGGCGGCCAGGTAGCGGGCGGTGATCCCGGCCGCGGTCACGCTGTCGGGACCCTGGTGGACCGCGCCGACCCGCAACGGGAGGACCGGGATGCCGAGTTCGGCGACCCGTCCGGCGAGCGCGGCGTGCAGGTCGGTGCGTCGCACACCCCGGCCGGGCCGCTCGCGGAAGTACGCCACGGCCTGCCGCCGGGCGTCCAGGTAGCGGATGCCGCGCAGCGGGTGCCCGGCCACCTCGACGCCCAACTCGGCCAGCGCGCGGACCGCTCCGGGCAGCAGCCCCTCGCCGCACGCCTTGTCGACCGGTGTGCGGCGCGGTTCCAGGACCACCACGCGCAGCCCGGCCCGCGCCGCGTTGATCGCGGTGGCCAGGCCGGCGGGGCCACCACCGGCCACCAGCAGGTCGATCACCGGGCCACCCCGGCCGGATCGCCCGTGCCCTGCGGCAGGCGGCCGCCCGGCGCGGTGCCCAGGGCCGCGTTCTCGCAGCGCAGCCGCACCGCCAGCAGCGGCAGGTTGAGCAGGGTGAACCCGGTCGCGGTGAGCCAGGCGCTGTGCACCAGCGGCAGCGCGGCGCCCTCGACCACCACCGCAAGGTAGTTGGGGTGGCTGAGCAGCCGGTACGGCCCGCCGGTCACCAGTGGCAGCCCGGGAACCACGATGACCCGGGTGTTCCAGCGCGGCCCGAGCGTGCCGACGCACCACCAGCGCAGGCCCTGCGCGGCCAGCGCCAGGAGCAGCATCGGCCAGCCCAGGGCCGGCAGGAACGGCCGGTCGGCCCAGGCCGGTTCGGCCAGGCAGCCGACCAGCAGGGCGGTGTGCAGCAGGACCATCACGGGGTAGTGCCCGCGGCCGTACTCGATCCCGCCCCGCCGCCGACTCCAGACGGTGTTGCGGCGGGCGATGACGAGTTCGGCCAGCCGTTCGGCGGCCACCAGCAGGACGAGCGCGGTGTAGGGGGTCATCGGTGGCCTACCAGCGGAGCAGGACGGCTTCGGAGCAGAACCCCGGGCCCATGGCGAGCAGCACCCCGGGGGTTCCGGGCAGCGGTGGTCGCAGGGTCAGCGTGTCGCGCAGGATGTGCAGCACCGAGGCGGACGAGAGGTTTCCGACCTCGGCCAGCGAACGCCAGGTCAACTCCAGTGCGCGAGCGGGCAGATCGAGCGCCTCGCGGACGGCCTCCAGCACCTTCGGGCCGCCCGGGTGGCAGACCCAGGCCGTCACGTCCTGCGGCTTCAGCTCGTGGTCGGCCAGGAACGCGCGGACCTCGTCGCCCAGTTGGCGGCGGACCAGTTCGGGCAGCTCGCTGCCCAGCAGGATCCGGAAGCCGCTGTCCCCGATGTCCCAGCCCAGCAGGCGCTCGGTGCCCGGATAGAGGTGGCTGCGGGTCGCCTCCACCACCGGGCCGTCGTCCGGCCGTCGGCTCGGGTGCTCGCGGCCGAGGGCGACCACGGCCGCCGCGCCGTCCCCGAAGAGCGAACCGGCCACCAGGTTCGCCGCCGAGGAGTCGGCGCGCTGCAGGGTCAGTGAGCAGAGCTCGACCGAGAGCAGGACCGCCACGCCGCGCGGCCGGCCTTCCAGGAAGTCGTGCAGCCGGGCGAGCCCGGCGGCGCCGGCCACGCAGCCGAGCCCGAAGATCGGCACCCGCCGGACATCGGGGCGCAGCCCCAGGCGTTCGGCCAGCCGGGCCTCGATCGAGGGGGCGGCGATGCCGGTCACCGAGGTGGAGATGACCAGGTCGACCTCGTCGGGCCGGATCCCGGCCTCGTCCAGCGCCGCCCTCATCGCGCGCTCGCCCAACTCCACGGCCAGCTCGATGAAGAGGTCGTTGGCCTGGCCGAAGCCGCTCAGCGTGGCATACCGCTCCAGCGGCAGCGCGAGCCGGCGGGTGCGGACCGTGGCGGTGCTGTGAAGCCGGTCGAGCACCCCGCGTTCGGCCTGCGGCACCAGGCCCATAGCGACCAGGGCGTCGCTGATCTCGTGCTGCTCGTACTGGTGGGGTGGCAGGACTCCGTGGACAGCGGCGATTCGCGTCATTGGCCCAGCATAGGGAGAAAAGCCGCAAAACAGCCTTAGCATCGTGCGGTGCCCAGCATCGGAACTCGCCGCGCGGTCGCTCAGGACCCCGATCAACAGCAGCAGCTGACGCCACGTCCGTCGGCCTCGCCGGTGCTGGGGCTGCTGCGGGCCTGCCATCCGGAACCCGCGCTGACCGTCACCGTGCTGGTCACCGCGCTGGCGGCCACCGCCGGACGCGGGCCGCTCGGCTGCCTGCTGGTGGCGTCGGCGGTGCTGACCGGTCAGCTGTCGGTCGGCTGGTGCAACGACCGGCTGGACCGCGAGCGGGACATCGCGGCCGGCCGCGCGGACAAGCCGCTGGCCACCGGCGACCTCGCCGGGTCGACGGTGTCGCGGGCCGCCGCCACCGCACTGGCCCTGTGCGTCCCGCTCTCGCTGGCGAGCGGCGCGCTCGCGGGCGCCGCCCACCTCACCGGGGTCGCCGCCGCCTGGGCCTACAACCTTGGCGTCAAGCGCACCGCGCTCTCCTGGCTGCCCTACGCGCTGGGCTTCGGCCTGCTGCCCGCCTTCGTCACGCTGGGCCTGCCGGGCCACCCGTGGCCGCCGGGCTGGATCGTCGGGGCCGGCGCGCTGCTGGGCGTGGGCGCGCACCTCACCAACGTGCTGCCGGACATCGAGGACGATCTGCGGGCGGGGGTGCGCGGGCTGCCACACCGGCTGGGCCGGCGCCGGGCCCGCGCCGTCGCGGCCGGACTGCTGCTCGGCGCCTGCGCGGCCCTGGTGTTCGGCCCGCCGGGGACGGTCGGACCGGCGGGCTGGGCCGCGCTCGCCGTCACCGGCGGCCTGTCCGTGGCGGTCGTGCTGCCGGGCGCCGCCGGTGGCGACCCGCGCAGCCGCCGGCCGTTCCTGGCCACCCTCGCCATGGCGGCGATCGCCGTGGCCTTGCTGCTGCTGCGCGGCGCCGGGCCGGCCTGAGGTCGGCCGTGCCGCCGAATGCCGGTCAGCGTGCGGTGAATTGCTGGTGGACGCAGTGCTGCCACTGCTGGATCCTGTTGAACTGGTAGCAGCTCTGCGTCTTGTGGGCGAACCACACGGCAGAGATCGCGACCAGGACGGACGCCACGATCGCGATGGACGACGTCACCGTGCCGGTGATGGCCTTGCCCCGGCCGACGCCGGTCCGCTTGGCCGTCCTCAGCGCGAGGACGCCCAGGACCAGGCCGATGACGCCGAGCAGGCCGCCGACGACGACGATCGAGCTGATCAGGCCGATGACGCCCAGCACCACCGCGGCCAGGGCCAGGCCGTTCTTCCCGGCCGGTGCCGCCTGACGCGGCGCTGCCTGATTCGGTGACGTCTGTATCCCTTGGGTGTTCATCTGGGTGCTCATCGGCGGTCCTCTCGTCCACTGGGCGGGACATGATCATGGCTTACGGGATCGCGGGCGGGCATCGCGGGAAGGAGGGAGAACGTACTCCCTCGATCGGGGGAGGTCGCCGGTGAGCTGCCCGGTCGTCCTGATGATCAGCTGCCGGACAACGGCGTGCGGCGGCGCCAGGTCAGGGCAGCGGTCGGCGCGCCCTGCTGCCTGCGCCCCGGCCGTGGCCGGGGCGCAGGGACCGCAGATGTCGGGTCAGCTCGCCGGATGCTCGGCCAACAGACGTGCAGCGATGATTTTCTGACGCAGTATCAGAAACACACCGGCAGCCGCAGCAGCCCGCGAGCGCGCAGCGAGGGACGGTGCCGCAGCTGTTCGGCGGGCTCCGCCAGGGCCAGCGCCGGGAAGCGGCGCAGCAGGGTGGTGAGGGCGATCTCGGTCTCCATCCGGGCCAGCGGCGCGCCCAGGCAGTAGTGGATGCCGTGGCCGAGGGTCAGGTGGCCGTTGTCCGTACGGTGCAGGTCGAGCAGCTCGGGCCGGGCGAACCGGTCCGGATCCCGGTTGGCGGCGGCCAGCGAGAGCAGCACCGTCTCGCCGACCGGCACGGTCACCCGGCCGAACGTCAGCTCCTCGCGGGCGAAGCGGCGGATGGCCACCGGCACCGGACCGTCGAACCGGGCCAGTTCCTCGACTGCGGGGCCGATCAGGCGCTCGTCGGCGCGCAGTTCGGCCAGCCGCTCGGGGTGCTGGAGCAGGGCCAGCACGGCGTTGCCGATCAGCTGGACGGTGTTCTCGTAGCCCGCGAAGAGGATCAGGAAGGCGAGCGAGGTCAGCTCGTCCTCGGTGAGCCGGTCCTCCTGGTCGCGCACCGCGATCAGGGCCGAGAGCAGGTCGTCGCCGGGTTCGGCGCGCTTGCGGGCCAGCAGCCGGGTGAAGAAGTCCAGGATCGCGACGACCGCCGCCCTGGCGTCCTGCGGGCGGTCGGGGTCGGGGACGATCAGGGCGTCGGTCCAGGCGCGGAAGTCGTGGCGGTCGTCGACCGGGACGCCGAGCAGGTCGCAGATCGCGGTGATCGGCAGCGGGCCGGCATACGCGGCGACCAGGTCGGCGTGGCCGAGCGGGGCGATCGCGTCCAGCAGCTCGTCGGCGATCCGCTGGACGGGCTCGCGCAGCCGCTCGACCTGCCTGGGGGTGAAGGCCTGCCCGACCAGGCGGCGGATCCGGGTGTGGTCCGGCGGGTCCATGTTCAGCAGGTTGGCGTCCAGGGCGGGCGGCAGCGCCAGGCCCCGGTAGTTGCCGGGGGTGGCATGCCGCTTGTCCAGCGCCAGCCGCTCGTCGGCGAGCCCCTGGCGCACGTCGGCGTAGCGGGTGACCAGCCAGACGGGCAGGCCGTCCGAGCCGATGATCCGGTGCACCGGACCGGCCTCGCGCAGCGCGGCGTAGCTCGGGTGCGGGTCGGCGATCAGGGCCGCGAGGGAGACGGGGGAGGTGTTCGGGGCGTCGGCTGACGCCTGCTCAGGAGAGATCACAAGGTCAGCCTACAAACTGGCATCAGCCGGTCGCGCCCGGTTCCGCCCGCTCCCGGTCGCGCCCGCTCCCGGTCGCGCCCGGTTCCGCCCGCTCCCGGTTCCGCCCGCTCCCGCTCCCGCCCGCTCCCGCTCCCGCCCGCTCCCGCTCCCGTCCGGCTCCCGCTCAGTCGCCGAGGAGCAGCCGCTCCAGCGCCGCGCGGGCCCGCGCGTCCGAGCGCGCCCGCGCGGTCACGGCCGCCGCCAGCTCGTGGGCCCACTCGTCCAGCGGCACCGGCCGCCGGGACAGGATCACCCCGCGGACCACCCGGCACACCTCGGCGGCCGGCCGTCCCTGGGTCACGCTGAGGATCAGCCACTGGTCCTCCATCGAGACCTCGACCCGCTCGATCCGGCCCGGCCGGCCGGCCATCCGGTCACCCATGCTGCGCTTGCGCTCGATCGCCACCGCGTCGGCCGGCAGCGCGTCCGCCAGCGCGCCGGTCAGCACCTGGGTGTACACCTCCAGGTCCGCGGCGTCCCGCCGGAGGGCGGCTGCGAGCAGGTCGATCGAGCCCTCGCCCTCCGAAGCGGGTTCGAGCTCGCCGTGGTCGGTCATGTCGCTCCTTGACGCGATCGGTCGACGATCGCTGGCTCGCGGGTCGGTGGTGGGTCAGCGGGCCGCTCAGCGGTCCAGGCTCAGCACCATGGTCGGGCGCTCGATCTCGTGGTCGGCCCGCAGCGGTCGCACCGCCGTGCCGATCGCGAAGAACTCGGTGGTGTGCCCGCCCCAGCGGTGGTTGTGCGCGTT
Organism: Kitasatospora sp. NBC_01266; assembly: GCF_036242395.1. Classification (NCBI taxonomy): domain Bacteria; kingdom Bacillati; phylum Actinomycetota; class Actinomycetes; order Kitasatosporales; family Streptomycetaceae; genus Kitasatospora; species Kitasatospora sp. NBC_01266. The sequence goes on from NZ_CP108458.1 coordinate 8,302,812, forward strand.
CAGCTGGACGCCGACGATGCCCTCCGCCTGCAGCTCCTCGGCCTCCGCCTGCATCCGCGCCATCGCCAGCTCGCGCGCGTCGTAGAGCGCCTGGGTGTACTGCTCGATCTCCACGTTCTTGCCGATGTTGGAGAAGACCGAGCCCATCTTCTGGTGCGCGATGTGGTAGACGCAGGTGCCCATGGTCATGCCGAGCGGCGCGTAGCCGGCCCGGATCAGCGTCCAGAAGTCCTGGCCCGACAGGTCGGAGGTGAACGGCTGGCCCTTGTTGTTGCGCCAGCTGGTGCCGTCGGGGGCGGGCTGGTCCGCCTTGACGGCGGTGCCGATGGCGATGAACTCGGCGATGTCCGAGCCGAACTCCCGGGCCTCCACGGTCAGCCGGACCCCGACGATGCCGTCCGCGCCCAGTTGGGCGGCCTCGGCCTCCATCCGGGTCATCGCCAGCTCGCGCGCGTGGTACATCGCCTGGCTGAGCGTCTCCAGCTCCTGGTTCTTGCCCCAGCGCCCGAGCTGGATCCCGACGTGGTAGATCGAGCTGCCCAGGACCAGGCCGATCGGCTTGAACCCGGCCTCCCGGACCAGCAGGAACTCGTTGACCGAGAGGTCGCTGGTGAAGATGGAGCCGGGCTTGCCGGGCTCCAACTCGGCCAGCCGCCGCATCGCGTCGGCGGGCACACCCTGCGCGGTGGGATCGAAGCTGCTCATGTGGGTCGTTCTCCCCTGACTGTGCTGATGCCTGACGGTGGTGAGGAAATGGGGGCGGCGCGGCGCCCGGCCGGCGGTTCGACGGCCGGAGGTTCAGCGGCGGGCGGTCGGCCGTCCGGCCTGGGCCAGGCGACGACGCAGCAGGTCGCCGCCGCCGTTCAGCGGCATGACGGTGAGCGTGCGCGGCTCGGCCGGCTTGGCGGCGAAGCGGGCGATCGCGGTGCCGATCAGGGTGCTCTCCGCGATGTGGTCGGTCTGCTCGGCGTTCATCGAGGTGCGGATGCACCGCTCCTCCCAGATCCGCAGGTCGCTGTCGGCCAGGATCACGCCGTCGCCGCCGTACTCGCTGCCCTGGCGGCGCAGTTGGGTGCGGGCGTCGGCCCGCACCCGGCGCACCAGCTCGCTCCAGCCCTCGACCTCCACGTTGCTCCAGGACATGTTCAGCCGCCGGGTCCGGTAGTCGTCGTGGCGCACCCCGACCGACATGCCGACCAGCAGGTCCACCGGGACCCAGCCGGCCGTGATCAGCTTCGCGAACCCCTGGCCGTCCAGGTGCGAGGTGAACGGGCGGCGCGGTCGCACCGGGCCCTGCGCCCGTACCGCGGTGCCGATCACCTTGAACTCCAGGCAGTTCGGCACCGCGGGGAACGGCGCCATCGTCAACTGCGCCGCCACCACGCCGTCGCCGCCCAGGGCCGAGCACTCGGTGGTCATCCGGCCCAGCGCCGTGCGCCGCGCCGAGTCCATCACCTGCACCAGCGCGGCCGAGGGTGCGCCGTTGCCGGACAGGGCGATGCCGGCGTTGCCGTAGCCGCCGCCCAGCATGCCTCCGCCGTTGTAGAGGCAGTCGTGGTAGCCCCAGTACTGGCCGCTGCGGCCGACGTGGTAGACCGCCGAGCCCATCACCTGGCCGACCGGCTCGAATCCGACCGACCTGATCGCGGCGAACTCGCCGGTCGACAGCGCCGACGACCACGTCCCGCTGGCCCGCCCCTCGGCGACCCGCGCCGCGGCCGTGGGCGGCAGCCCCGCCCCGCTCCACGACTCCGTCATGCGTCCACACCCGTTCCTGTCCGGCCGGTCCGGCGTTCCCGTCGCCGACCCCGCTGAGGTTCGACAAGGCAGCCTATGCGCAGACCCCTGCCGGGCACAGCGTCAGGGGGACGTTCCGCGTGGTCAGGCCCGGACCCCACCCGCCGGTGGGATCCGTCCGCTACTCACCGGCCGGCTGCGCTCGCTGCCCGCCGGTGGCCTCCGCCCGCTGCCCGCCGGTCGGGCGGGCCCGGACGTGCATCCGCTCGCCCTGCGGCCCGAAGAGGCTGAGCACCTCCACCGGGGCCTGGCCGGTGCTGCCGAACCAGTGCGGCAGGCGGGTGTCGAACTCGGCGGCCTCGCCGGTCTTCAGGATCAGGTCGTGGTCGGCGAGGACCAGGCGGAGCTTGCCGCCGAGCACGTAGAGCCATTCGTAGCCCTCGTGGGTGCGGGGTTCGGGGGTGCTCCGGGTGGCGTTGATGATCATCTTGAAGGCCTGCACGCCGCCCGGATGCTGACTGAGCGGCAGCACGGTCGCGTCGAAGCGCTGGATCGGCCGCAGCCTGACCCGGGGGTCGCCGACCGCCGGGGCGCCGACCAGCTCGTCCAGCGGGACCTGATGGGCGTGTGCGATCGAGAGCAGCAGCTCCAGGGTCGGCTTGCGGCCACCGGACTCCAGCCGGGAGAGGGTGCTGACCGAGATCCCGGTGGCCTGCGACAGCGAGGCGAGCGTGCAGTCGCGCTGTCGGCGGATCCGCTTCAGGCGCGCGCCGACGCCGGCCAGCACGTCGGCGGTGTCCGTGGCGGCCGGCCCGTCGGAGGCGCTCGCGTGGTGATCGTGTGCCATGCCCCCATCTTGCCGATCCGGCAACAAGCTTTGTCAACCAGGCCGGGGTGGCAGCATGGTCAGTGGCAGGAGGTGCTCAACCATGGCACATGTGAACGACTTCGACTGGGCCGCGCTGGCCGACCTGCTGGAGCTCGAAGGCGAGACCCAGGGCTCGTACGTGCGGGGGGCCATCGGCGAACTCGCCGCGCTGCCCGCGCTCACGCCGCGGCGGATCCTGGACATCGGCAGCGGCCCGGGTGTCGCGGCCTGCACCTTCGCGGCGGCGTTCCCGCAGGCCGAGGTCGTCGCGGTGGACGGGACGGCCGAACTGCTCGGGCGCGCCGAGCAGCGGGCCGACCGGCTCGGTGTCCGGCTGCGGACCAGGCAGGCGGAGTTCCCCGGCCAGCTGGCCGAATTGGGGTCGGCGGACCTGATCTGGTCGGGGCAGGCGGTGCACCACGTCGGGGACCAGCAGGGCGCCCTCGACCAGCTGGCCGCGCTGCTGGAGCCGGGCGGTGTGCTGGCCGTGGTCGAGGGCGGTCTGCCGGCCCGCACCCTGCCGCGCGACCTCGGCTTCGGGCGCCCCGGCCTGCAGGAGCGGTTGGACGCGGCGCAGGCCGAGCGGTTCGGGCGGATGCGCGCCGAGTTGCCCGGTGCGGTCCGCCTGGCGGAGGACTGGCCCGCGATGCTGCGGGCGGCCGGGCTCACCGAGGCGGGCAGCCGCACCTTCCTGGTCGAGCTTCCCGCTCCGCTGTCGGACGGACCGCGCCGCTGGGTCCGCGGCTCGCTGCGGCGCCAGCGCGAGATGCTCGCTCGGGCCTCGGAGTGGTCGAAGGACCTTGACTGGCCGGAGCGGTGGATCACCGAGGACCTGGCCACCCTGGACCGGCTGCTCGACCCGGCGGACCCGGCGGGCGTCGACCGGCGGACCGACCTCTTCCTGCTGACCGCCAAAACCCTGCACTACGCGCGCCGGGCCGTCGCCTGACGCGTCCGGCCGCCCGACGTTCGGTCCGACGCTCGGTCCGACGTCCGGGGCACTGACAGTCTGTTCGATCACCCAATCCGGCCCTCGGACGCTGGTGTCCCGCACCACTCGTTCCATTCGGCACGCGTTGCTTCAATCGCCGTAACGAGCTGGTCGAGGACGGTGGAACGACGTGGATCTGAACACGGTGGCGGAGGTGCGCGACGCCCGCGAGCGCGTGGCGTGGCGGGACGGTGACGCGTGGCTGGGCGGGGGCACGTACCTCTTCTCCGAGCCGCAACCCCGGCTGCGCAGGCTGATCGACCTGAGCCGCACCGGCTGGGCGCCGCTGCGGATCACCGCCGACGGTGACCTGGAGATCGCCGGGACCTGCACCATCGCGCAGCTCTCGCGCTACCCCAAGCCGGCCGGCTGGACGGCGGCGCCGCTCTTCGAGCAGTGCTGCCGGGCCTTCCTGGCCTCCTGGAAGATCTGGAACATGGCCACCGTCGGCGGCAACCTGTGCAACTCGCTGCCCGCCGGTCCGATGATCTCGCTGGCCGCCGGCCTGGACGGGACCGTGCTGCTGCTCGACCAGGCCGGCGGCCGGCGCAGGGTGGCGGTGGCGGACTTCGTGGTCGGCGCCGGGCGCAACGTGCTGCGGCGCGGCGAGCTGCTGCGCGCGGTGACCCTGCCGGCCCGGGCGCTGGCCGCCCGCACCGCCTTCCGGCAGGCCTCGCTCTACGGGCTGGGCCGCTCCGGCGCCCTGCTGATCGGCGCCCTCGAACCGCCCCTGCCCCTCGAACCGCCCCTGCCCCTCGAACCGCCCCTGCCCCTCGGCCGCACCGCGCCGTCGGGGACCGGCACCCTGACCATCACCATCACCGCCGCCACCGTGCGGCCGATCCAGCTGCGGTTCCCGGTGCCACCGAACGCCGAGGCGGTGCGCGAGGCGGTCGAGCACGCCGTGGCGCCGCACGAGTACTTCGACGACATCCACGGACTCCCGGCCTGGCGGCGGCACATGACCTTCCGCTTCGCGGAGGAGATCCGCCGGGAGCTGACCGAGCCGGCGCACACGGGCGCGGCCTATTCGCACGCCGAGGAGGCCGGACGATGAGCTTCGCGATCCGCGTCAACGACCAGGACTTCGACGCCGACCCCCGCCCCGGCCAGTGCCTGCGCACCTACCTGCGCGAGCGCGGCTGGTTCGGCGTGAAGAAGGGGTGCGACGCCGGCGACTGCGGCGCCTGCACGGTGCAGGTGGACGGTCAGCCCGTGCACAGCTGCCTCTACCCGGCGGTCCGCGCCGAAGGCCGCTCGGTGACCACCGTCGAGGGCCTGGCCAAGGACGGTGAGCTGCACCCGATGCAGCAGCGGTTCCTGGACGCCCAGGGGTTCCAGTGCGGCTTCTGCACGGCGGGCTTCCTGATGACCACCTCCGCCCTGGACGCCGAGCAGCTCACCGACCTGCCCCGCTCGCTCAAGGGGAACCTGTGCCGCTGCACCGGCTACCGGGCGATCGAGGACGCCATCCGGGGCGTCAAGCACGCCGAGGAGCCGTGCGCGGGTCAGGCCGTCGGCCGCAGCCTCGGCGCCCCGGCCGGGCCGCTGGTGGTCACCGGCACCGCCCGCTACACCTTCGACGTCGAGGTCGAGGGCCTGCTGCACCTGAAGCTGCTGCGCTCCCCGCACCCGCACGCCCGGATCCGCTCCATCGACACCTCGGCCGCGCTGCGGGTTCCCGGTGTGCACGCGGTCCTCACCCACCACGACGCGCCCGCCAAGCTGTACTCCTCCGCCCGCCACGAGCACCCCACCGAGGATCCGGACGACACCCGGGTGCTGGACGACGTGGTCCGCTTCGTCGGCCAGCGGGTCGCGGCCGTGGTGGCCGACAGCGAGGGTGCCGCCGAGGAGGGTTGTCGCCGGATCGTGGTCGAGTACCAGGAACTCCCGTACGTCATCGACCCGGAGCAGGCGATGCTGCCAGGGGCGCCGGTGATCCACCCGAAGGGCCCGGAGTCGCGGATCTTCCGTGCCGAGGACAACGTCTGCGGCGAGGTGCACGGCGAACTTGGCGATGTCGAGCAGGGTTTCGCCGAGGCCGACGAGGTGTACGAGGAGACCTTCCAGACCCAGCGGGTGCAGCACGCCAGCCTGGAGACCCACGGCTGCCTCGTCTCCTTCGAACCGCAGGTCGACGAGGAGGGCACGGAGACCGGCGAGGAGCGGATCGTGGTCCGCTCCAGCACCCAGGTCCCGTTCCTCACCCGGCGCGCGCTCTGCGACCTGTACGACCTGCCGATGGAGAAGGTCCGAGTGGTCGCGGGCCGGGTCGGCGGCGGGTTCGGCGGCAAGCAGGAGATGCTCACCGAGGACATCGCGGTGCTCGCCGCGCTGAAGCTGCACCGGCCGGTGAAGCTGGAGTTCACCCGCCCCGAGCAGTTCTACGGCGCCACCACCCGGCACCCGTTCAAGGTCACGGTGAAGGTCGGCGCCAAGCGCGACGGCACCCTGACGGCCCTTCAGTTCCGGGTGGTGGCCAACACCGGCGCCTACGGCAACCACGGCCCGGCCGTGATGTTCCACAGCGTCGGCGAGTCGATGGGCGTGTACCGGGCGCCGAACAAGAAGGTCAACGCCTACTCGGTGTACACCAACTGCGTGCCTGCCGGGGCCTTTCGCGGTTACGGGCTCGGCCAGGTCACCTTCGCCCTGGAGTCCGCGATGGACGAACTGGCGCGCCGGCTCGGCATCGACCCGCTGGTGCTGCGCGAGAAGAACGTCATCGGTCCCGGCGAGCAGATGGCAGGCCCGACCGGTGAGGAGGAGGACCTGCACATCGCCAGCTACGGCCTGGACCAGTGCCTGCAGGTGGTGCGCGAGGCCCTCGCCGCCGACCGCAGCGCCGAACTGGCCCCCGAGGGCTGGCTGGTGGGCCAGGGCTTTGCGATGGCCGCGATCGCCACCGGCCCGCCCGGCGGGCACTTCGCCGACGCCACGGTGAAGCTGCTGGCCGACGGCAGCTACGACATCGCCGTCGGCACCGCCGAGTTCGGCAACGGCACCACCACCGTGCACAAGCAGATCACCGCCGGGGCGCTGGGCACCACGGTCGACCGGATCGCCATCCGGCAGTCCGACACCGACGTGGTCAAGCACGACACCGGCGCGTTCGGCTCGGCGGGCACGGTGGTGGCGGGCAAGGCCGTGATGAAGGCCGCCAACGCGCTGGCCGAGCAACTCCTCTCCTTCACCGCCGAGTACGCCCGCACCCCGCGCGGCCTGCTGCGGCTGACCGCCGACGCGGTGGACTGCGACGGGCGGCCGGTGCCGCTCAAGGAGGTCTTCGAGGCCGCGCGCGGCGCGGGGATCGAGCTCAAGGCCGACGGGCACTGGGGTGGCTCGCCGCGCTCGGTGGCCTTCAACTCGCAGTGGTTCCGGATCGCCGTCGACCCGGACAGCGGCGAGATCAGGATCCTGCGCAGCGTGCACGGGGCCGACGCCGGGAAGGTGATGAACCCCATGCAGTGCCGTGGCCAGGTCGAGGGCGGCGTCGCCCAGGCGCTCGGTGCGACCCTCTTCGAACAGGTGCTGGTGGACGAGCGCGGCGAGGTGACCACCGCCGCCTTCCGCCGCTACCGCCTGCCGGCCTTCGCCGATGTCCCGCGCACCGAGGTGCACTTCACCGAAACCTCCGACGCCATCGGCCCGTTGGGCGCCAAGTCGATGAGCGAGAGCCCCTTCAACCCGGTCCCGCCCGCCTTCGCCAACGCACTGCGGGACGCGACCGGCATCCGCTTCACCGAGGCCCCGTTCCTGCGCGACAAGGTGTGGCAGGCGCTGCGGGAACGGGCAGCGCGACCGTAACTGTGCCGCGAAGGAAGCTTGTTGACTGTTACCGTCGCACGCCGCGCCGTCAGAACAGCGTTGCCGCCGGGTCCGGTTGCCCACCGGTGCCCGGCAGTGCGTCCTGCCAGGCGTCGGCCGTCGAGGTCGGCAGCTGCCGCATGCTCGCCTCGCACAGGATCAGCGAGCGGCGGTCCTTCTTGTGGTCGTGGACCACGCCGTAACCGGCACGCCGGGTCGGCATCAGGGCGACCGGGCGGCCGCAGCTGGGGCATTGGATCCGAGGAGCGCGCATACGGATCAGGGTGCCAGAGGCCACTGACAGCGCGCAGCCCGCCCGGGCGCGGAACCTGCGGCAGCCGCGCCGTGGCCAGAGGTGTGGAAGGCGTGCGACAGGCCCGCTTGAGGAGTCAGGCGCTCGCGCACGGTCTCCCGGACCCGGACCAGGGCGCGGCTGCCGTCGAGGGCTCGCGGATGGGGCGCGGGCCGGGGCCCCGTGCGGTGGGGCCGAGGCCTATCCAAACAGGGGCGCGGCCGGTGCGGCGACTGGTGCCGGGCACCACGCGGCGCGCGCCTGCCTGGGTGATCGAACAGCCGGCTCGGCCTGGTGGTCGCGGTACCTCAGCGGCCTACCGGTTCGTCAGCGGCTCAGCGGCTCAGCGGGTTTGGCGGATCGCCGTGCGCGGGACGGTCCGGAGCAGCAGCGGCTGACCGGCGGCCAGCAGCAGGCAGCCACCCGCCATCGCGAACCAGAGGGCGCCGCTCCCGGCGCGGGCGAGCAGCTGGGTTCCGAGTACCGGCGCCGCGACGGCCGCGATGCCCCAACTGGTGCCGTAGGCAGCCAGATAGCGGCCACTGGCGCCGGGCGGGGCGAGGTCGGCGACCACGGCGTAGGCGCGGCCGAGCAGCAGCAGCTCGCCCAGCCCCAGCGGCACCGTTGCGGCGAGCAGGCCCGCCAGGGTGTGCGCGATCGCGTAGCCGGCCAGCCCCGCCGCCAGCAGCAGGTAGCCCGCGCGCAGTGCCGCCGGGGCCGGCAGGGCGGCGAGTCGTGGCCGGCGCAGCAGCGGTTGGCCGGCCAGCACGGTCAGCGCCGAGGCGGTGTAGAGCAGCCCGGCGTCGGCGGGCGGCAGGCCGTGCCGGGCCAGCGAGAGCGGCAGGGCGACGGAGAGTTGCAGGTAGACCAGGGCGAACAGGGTGCCGGAGCCGAGCATGGCGAGCAGCGCGCGATCCCGCCAGGGGCTGATCGGCGACGCGTCGGCGGTATCCGGGCCGCCGGCCGAGGAGGGCCGGTCCGGCGGCAGCACGGCGCGCACCACGAGGGCGCAGGCCAGGCAGCTCACCGCGTCCGCGACGAAGAGCCACCGCAGGTTCCAGCGGCCGAGCGCGGCGGCCAGCACCCCGGCCACCAGCCCGGCCGCCGCCAGCGTGGCGTTGAGCAGGCTGTAGGCGCGCACCCGGTCCGAGGGGCCCACCGCGTCGGCGATCATCGCCTGGCTCGGCGGTTCGTACAGCTCGAAGGCCAGCCCGAGCAGCACGGCGAACCCGGCCGCACCCGCCAGGCTGCCCGCCGTCGCGAGCCCCAACTGCGCGACGGCGCAGCCGGTCAGCCCCAGCACGATGGTGCGCCGGCGCCCCAGCCGGTCCGCCAGCCGCCCGCCGGCCAGTCGGGAGGGGATGGTGGCGAGCCCGAAGGCCGCGCCGACCAGTCCGGCGGTCGCGGTGGAGGCGCGGAAGTCGGTGCTGATCAGCACGGTGAGGAAGGCGAGCGAGAAGGCCGCGAGGCGGTTCACCGCGCGGGCCGCGATCAGCAGCCGGACGGCGCGGGGCAGCGGGGGGCACGCTGCCGCAGGATCCGGGTTCGGGCCAGTGGGTGGTTCGGCTGGAGCTGTGCCTGAGCGCATCGGAGTGCCAATCGTCACTGGTGAACCCTGTATCGTCAGTGACGGACGCTAGAGGGCAGAGGAGTAATTGGTCAAGTGATGTTCGACAGTCACCTGGTGACGCTGCTGGACGCCGCGGCCGCCCTGGTCAACGCGCTGACCGACGGCGACCGGCGCGGCAGGCCCCACGCCGCGCCGCGCGGCGCCGAGTTGGCGCCCGCGATCGTTGCCGCCCTGCCGCCCGCCGGTACCGACCCCGCCGCCATCGGCGCGGACCAGGCCGACTACCTGGCGGCCACCGCCCGGCGGATGCGCGAGGTCTTCGAAGCGGTCGCCGTGGGCGACCTCGACGCCGCCGCCGGCACGCTGAACCCGCTGCTGCGCTCGGCCGGTGCCCGGCCGCAGCTGGACCGGGTGCCGGGCGAGCCCTGGCAACTGCACTTCCACGGCACCGACGACACCCTCGCCGTGGGTTGGAGCGCGGGCTGCGCCACGGCGCTGGCGCTGGCCATCGGCAGCGAGCTGGCCGGCCGCCTGGGCCTCTGCCAGGCCGCCCGCTGCGACCAGGTCTACGTGGACCGCTCACGCAACGCGGGCCGGCAGTTCTGCTCGACGGCCTGCCAGAACCGGGCCAAGGCAGCCGCCTTCCGGGCCCGCCGGGACAGCGCGGGAGCGGGCTGAGCCCCGGTCAGCCCCGCGCGACGGTGACGATCGCCGGGCTGGCCTCCGTCAGCGGGCCGCCGCGCAGGTCGCCGAACTGCTCCTCGATCACCAGCCCGGCCTCGGCCAGCGCGATCCCCAGCGCAGCCCGGTCCAGGAACCGCAGCCTGCTGCCGCTGCGCCGGGGCGGCCGCCCACCGGGGAAGCTGGCCCTGGCGGGGGCCAACTGCTGCAGGCGGCCGGCAAGTTCGCCTCCTTCCGGCGGCACGGCAGACTCCTGGCAGCGGCTGTCGAGCAGCCGGTGCGGAGCGAGGAGGCGGCAGTCGGTTGAGGTGTCCCGCGTTCGGCCGTCCGGGTAGCGCAGCGTGCGGACCGTTTCGCCGAGCTGACGGCGGGTCATGCGTACCGGGTCGCCCCGTGAACCCAGGAGGCCCGCACTCGTGCTGTCCCGTCCGCTGCGCTCGCTCGCCCTCGTCCTGCTGGCTGCCCTCGGGCAGTCCTCCGTCGGCTGGGCCGCCGCGCCGTCACCGCTGACCGCCGACGACCTGAACCGGGGTCGCCTGAACCGTGAGCTGGCCGAGCTGGTGCAGACGCCCGGCGGGCCGCCCGGTGCGATCGCCGTGCTGCGCGACGGCGATCGGGTCGAGGCCTTCCGGGCCGGAGTCGCCGACCTCGCGGGCCCGGCCGCCCGCCCGCCGCAGGCCGACGACCACGTGCGGCTGGCCAGCGTCTCCAAGGCGTACAGCGGCGCGGTGGCGCTGGCCCTGGTGGATCAGGGGCGGCTGAGCCTTGACGACACCATCGCCCAGCGGCTGCCCGATCTCCCGGCCGCCTGGGGTGCGGTGACGCTTCGTCAACTGCTCAATCACACCAGCGGCTTGCCGGACTACCCCGGATCACCCGACTTCCAGGCGGTGCTCAAGGCCGACCCGCACCACATCTTCGACCCGCACTGCCTGCTCGCCTACGTCGCGGACCAGCCGCTGGCCTTCATCCCCGGCACCGAGTACCACTACGCCAACTCGGACAACGTGGCGGTCGCCCTGATGGCCGAGGCCGGCACCGGGCAGCACTACGAGGACCTGCTGCGCACGCTCGTCCTGGACCCGCTCGACCTGCACGCCACCAGCCTGCCGCGCGGCTTCCGGATCCCCGAGCCGTACCTGCACGGGTACGCCGTCGACCCGCCCGCCGGCCCGGAGGACGTGAGCACGGTGTACGGCATGTCCGGCCTCTGGGCGGCCGGCGGCATGATCTCCACCCCGCGTGAGCTGAGTGCCTTCACCGCCGCCTACGCGGGCGGTCGACTGATCTCCCCGGCCACCCGCGCGCAGCAGCTGACCTTCGTCCCCGGCCGCTCCCAGCCCTCCGGCCCCGGCCGCAACGAGGCGGGGCCTGGCGATCTTCCGCTACACCACCCGGTGCGGCGTCGTCTATGGCCACACGGGCAACTTCCTCGGCTACACCCTGCTCACCGCCGGCACCCCCGACGGCCGTCGCAGCCTCGCCTTCGTCGTCTCCGAGCAGCTCAACGACGCCGGGCAACCGGAGCTGGTGGCCAGGCTCCGCGCGGTCCAGGAGGACTTCGTCTGCCACCTGTTGGGTACTGCTTGAGCCGGGCCGCCAACCCGCAGAGATCGTGACGTAGCATCAAGCCGGTTTCAGCAGACGGTTATTGACGGGCGTCCGCCGGATCGGCGGCGTACCATCGCACCCGTGATCTCAAACGCCCCCACTGCACTGTCACTTCGGCCCGAGACCCCCGAGGATGAGGACGCGGTGCGCGAGTTGCACGCGCTGGCCTTCGGTGACAGCGAGCGGGTGCCGGGGCTGGTGGACGCGCTGCGGGCCGCCGAGGCCGCGCTGCCCGCGCTCTCCTTCGTCGCCACCCTGGAGGGCCGGGTGGTCGGTCATGTGCTGCTGAGCGCCTGTCGGTTGGACGCGCCGGAGCGGCTGGTCGACGTCTACGCGCTGTCCCCGCTGGGTGTGCTGCCGGAGTACCAGGGCCACGGCATCGGTGCCAGGCTGATCGAGCACGCGCTCGCGGCGGCCGACCAGCAGGGCGTGCCACTGGTCTTCTTGGAGGGCTCACCGCGCTACTACCGCGAGCGGGGCTTCGACGCGGCGGAGGAGTTGGGCTTCCGTCCGCCGACGCTGCGCTATCCGCCGGGCGCCTTCCAGGTGGCCAGGCTGTCGACCTACCAGGGCTGGATGACCGGGACCTTCGTCTACGCGGAGCCCTTCTGGGCACTGGACTGCGTCGGCCTGCGGGGCCTGTGACCGACGGTGCTGGGTGGCCGGGCGCGGGAAAAAACCGGTCGCTGTTGATCCAGGTTTCTGGAACCCTGACCAGCATGAATCCGGACCCCGTCGACCAGGCTCGACGTCTCGCCCGTGACCGCTTCCCCGATGCGCTCGCCGTGCTCCTCGCCGGGTCGACGGCCGCGGGGCGAGCCACCGCCGGCAGTGATCTGGACATCGCGGTGCTCGTCGCGGACGGCGGGGAGACGGGGCGCGAGACCATCCGGTTCGAGGGTCGGGTCGTCGAACTCTTCATTCACACCCGGGCCGGCCTCGCGGAGCTCTTCGCGGCGGACGCCGCCAGCCGCCGTGCGGTGCTGCAGAGCATGTATGCCAGCGGCCTTGTCCTGGTCGACACGGACGGTGCGGCCGGGTGCGCCCGCGCGCTGGCCGAGGCGGACCTGCGCCAAGGGCCGCCGGCGCTGGAACCGCAGGCGGTCGAGACGAAGCGGTACGGGCTGACGGACGCACTGGACGACCTCGCCGACACGGGCGACCGGATCGAGCGCCTCGCGGTGGCCGGGTTCGTGCTGAACGCCGCCGCCGAGTTGCTCTGCGACCACCACCGCGCGTGGACCGGCAGCGGGAAGTGGCTGCCGCGGCGCCTGCTGGCAGCGGACGCGGTGCGTGGGGCCGCGCTGCTCGAAGGGCACCTGGGGCTCTGCGAGTCGGGGGATCCGGCGCTCCTGATCGACGCGACGGCGGCGATCCTCGACCTCGTCGGCGGGCCGCTTCGCGAGGGCTACCGCAGGACCTGGCGCGGTGTCATCGAATCGCTCGCCGGCACTGCCGGACGTTGACGAGTCCGACCGATCGACCCGGAGGTGCCATGTCCCCGCAGCTGAAGTTGACCATGATCACCCTCGACTGCGCCGACCCGTTGGCGCTGGCGGCGTTCTACCAGCAGGCCACCGGCCTGGAACCGCACCCGAAGTCGGACGCCGACTTCGCCGCTCTCGGCCGTGCGGACGGACTGTTCCTCGGTTTCCAGCGGGTGGACGACTACCGGGCGCCGCGCTGGCCCGACCAGAGCGGTCCCCAGCAGTTCCACCTCGACTTCACGGTCGAGGACCTGGCCGAGGCCGAGGCCCGGCTGCTGGAACTGGGCGCCGGCAAGCCGGAGTACCAGCCAGGGGAGGGGAAGTGGCTGGTCCTCACCGATCCGGCCGGGCACCCGTTCTGCCTGGTGCGGGGCTGATGGCCGGCTCCCGGCTGCCGGGCCGTGCGGGAGTGCGCCACCAGCCGGCAGCCGGCGCGGGCAGGATGTGCGGGTGAACACTGTGACCATCACCGACGAAGACCGCCGGTCGCTCGGACTCTGGGCCGCTGACTGCGCCGAGCGGGTGCTGCCGCTCTTCGAGGCGAAGGCTCCGTCCGACAGCCGCCCGCGCGAGGCGATCGAGGGCATCCGGGTCTTCGCCCGGGACGGGAAGCGGACCCGGCAGCTGCGCACCCTCGCCGTCGCGGCGCTCGCGGCCGCGCGCGAGGTCGGCGATCCGGCTGCCACCGCCGCCGCCCGGGCCGCCGGCTACGCGGCGGCGACCCCCTTCATCCACCCGCTGGCCACCCCGCACCAGGCGAAGCACGCCCTGGGGCCGGCCATGTACGTGGCACTCGCTCGCGAACTCGCGGCGGGCGACGACACCGGCGTCGACGCTGAGGCCGACGCCGACGCCGACGTCGGCGACGCGGAGATCCGCTGGGCGATCGAGCACGCCCCGCCGGCGGTTCGCGGGATCCTGCGGCAGCTGCCGGTGTTCAGCCCTGGCCGCAGCCGCCTGGACGGGTTCCGCCACCAGCTCGACGCAGCCCTGCGCCGCTGATCACTGAGGCGCGCGACCGGTCGGCCGACCGGTCGCGCGCGCTGCCACCTGGACCGGGTGGCGCGGTCAGCCCTCGGCCGGCAGCTCGTAGATGTGGTCCGGGGTGATGACGGAGGTGATCGCCTTGGCGATGATGGTGCTGGGCTCGAAGCCGTCGTGCAGGATGTCGGTGTTGATCAGGATCACCATCGTGGCGTCCTCCTCCGGCAGGTACATCGTGACGCTCTCGTAGCCGGGCAGCGACCCGTTGTGCCCGATCCAGCCGTGGGTGTTGAACAGGCCCAGCCCGTACCCCGCGCCGTCGAACCCGGGGACGGGGATGAACTTCTCCCGCTCCGCCTGGGTGGCCGGGGAGAGCAGGGTGCCGGTGGCGACGTCCTTGGCCCAGTGGTGCAGGTCGTGCAGGTCGGAGATCATCGCGCCGGCCGCCCAGCCCCAACTCGGGTTCCAGTGCGTCGTGTCGGCGATCTCACCGGTCAGCGTCTGGTTGGTGTAGCCGTGCGCGTGCGGCTTCGGGAACTCGGCGCCCTGCGGGAGGAAGGTGCGGCCCAGGTGGGAGGGTCCGGTGACGTGCTGCTGGATGAAGTCGGCGAGCGGCATCCTGCCGAGCTTCTCCACCAGCAGGCCGAGCAGGATGTAGTTGGTGTTGGAGTACTGGAACTGGGTGCCCGGGGGGAAGACGTTCGGGTTGCGGAAGGCGTACCCCAACAGCTCCTGCGGCGTGAACGGCCGGGTCGGGTCGCTGAGGAAGGCCTGCACGAAGCCCGGGTCGGCGCTGTAGCTGAACAGGCCGCTGCGCATCTCGGCCATTTCACGGATGGTGATGTGGTCGCCGTCGGGGACCCCGTCGAGGTAGGCGGAGATCGGGTCGTCCAGCTTGACCAGTCCCTCGTCGACCAGCTCCAGCACGGCGGTGGCGGTGAAGGTCTTGGTCTCGCTGCCGATCCGCATGTTGAGGTAGGGCTTCATCGGTGCGTCGGTCGCGGTGTCGGCCACCCCGGTCGACCTGATGTAGCTGCCCCGGCCGGGAAACCACAGACCGACCGTCACACCGGGGACGTTGGCCTCCTGTTGGGCCTGCGCGATCGCCTTGTCGAGGCGGGCCGTGAGTTCGGGGTCGAAGCCGTGCGGGCAGTCGTCCGCGTACGGGTCGGCGGTGGAGACGGCGGCCGCCGGTGGGGCGGCCTGGGCCTGGGGCGCGGCAAGCGCCAGCGGGGCCAGGGTGGAGAGGGCGAGGAGGGCGGTGGCGAGTCGGCGGGCGGGGGCACGGCGCATGGCAGGACGTCTCTTCCGGGGTGAGGGGACCTTGCTTCAGGCAAGGTCACCACCTGCCCCGGCTGCGGATCCCGCGTCCTGGCGCGCCACTCGGCGAGTCCACCCGGACGGGCCTGCTGCCGCAGGCCTCGCCGACGGGCCACCGACACGCCGCTCAGTGCCCGAGCACGCCGGTCAGTGCCCGAGCACGCCGGTCAGTGCCCGAGCACGCCCGCGAAGTCGGTGCCCAGGTTGGCGAGCTTGGTGAGGTCGCCCAGGTCGGTGATGCCGCCGACCGGGATGCTGTAGGTGTGCTGCTGCTTCGAGGGCGCCGGGTACGCCGGGTCGCCGGCCGCGCATGCCGAGGCGGTACCCGCCAGAGCGGCGGCGGTGAGCAGGACGCCGGTGACGGTGAGTCGGATCGCGGTACGCATCTGGTCCTCCGGGGGTGGGGTGTGGCCGTCCTGATCAACGGCCGGTGACCCGATCGGTCACGCGAAGGCGGGCGTTTCACCAGGTCGGGGGAGTCCTCGGGATCAGGCGTGGTGATCCGCCACGGTGATCCGTTATTCGGTGGCGGGTTGCGGCGCCGAAACGGCAGGGTGGGGCGGATGGACGTCGAACTTGTTGCCACCACCGCCGAGGACCGGCCCGTGCTGGCGAATCTGCTGCAGCTGTACCTGCACGACTTCTCCGAGTTCCAGCCCATCGAGCTGACCGCGCACGGCACGTACGACTATCCCTACCTGGACCGGTTCTTCGGCGACCCGGACCGCGAGGCGTACCTGATCCGGGTCGGCGGCCGGCCGGCCGGGTTCGTGTTGGCGCGGTGCGATATCGCGGGGGACGACGGCGCCTGGAACGTCAGCGAGTTCTTCGTGGTGCGGGGGCAGCGCGGCAAGGGTGTGGCCGGGGCGGCCGCGCGGCTGCTCTTTCAGCGCCATCCGGGGATGTGGACGCTCTCCTACCTCCAGCAGAACGCGCCGGCGGCCCGGTTGTGGCCGGCGGTGGTCGCCTCGGTGGCCGAGGGGCCGGTGGCGCGGGTCGAGCAGCTGCCGCCGGCGGTGACCGAGGCCAGGTACCGGCTGCGGTTCGAGGTGGCCGCCGGTTCCTCGGCCACCGAGGCCGTGAGCGGTGGGCGAGGAGCGGCGGGATAGGCTGCGTCGATGCGTGCGGAACTGGTGGAGTCACAGGGGCCCGAGCCGCTGCTGCCCGGCCTGGCGGCCGAGGAGCGGCTGGTGGCGCGGGTCACCTGTCGTGGGTGCGGGCGGCTGCTGCACGACCCCGAATCGCGGATGCTCCGGCTGGGCCCGGGCTGCCGCCACACCGGCGAGCCGGTGCGGCGGCATGTGGTGGAGCAGGACGCGCTGCCGGGTCTGTGAGCCGGGCGAGTCCGGCTGGCCTTGGCTCCGGTGGGCGGTGACTCGGGCGGGCTGTGACTCCGGCGCGGGCGCAGGCACAGGCGCTGGGTTGGCGGTGCGTCAGACTTCCAGGTCGGCCTCGATCTTGGCGAGCTGGTGCCGCGCCATCGCCAGGTTGGCGCGGCGCTTGTCGAGCGCGAGGTAGAGGAAGAGGCCCTTGCCGCTGCGGCTGGTCAGCGGCCGGATCAGGTGGTACTGGCTGCTCAGCGAGATCAGGATGTCCTCGATCGCGTCGTTGAGCCCCAGCATCTCCATGGTGCGGAACTTGGCCCGCACCACGTCGGTGTTGCCGGCCGCCGCCACCGTCAGGTCCAGGCCGCCGCCGCCGTCCACGGTCCCGAGCGCCATTCCGCTGCTGTAGTCGACCAGGGCGGCGCCGATGGCGCCCTCGATGTTAGCGATCGCCTGTCGGAGCGAGTTGTCGGCGTCTGCCATGGTGATCTCCTGAAGGGGTGTTGAGTGGGTGAGTTGGTCGGGAAGAGGAGGACGGGGAAACCGGGTCAGCCGGCAGGGGGGTGCGGCTCGCCGCCGTGCAGCACCTCGCTCAGCCGCTGGGCCGAGCGGCGTGCCTCCAGGTGCAGGCGGCCGATGCTCACATCGGGGTGCGAGAGCAGGGTCAGCACGCAGCCCGGCCCCGCCGCGTAGGTCGCGATGTAGCCGTGCTCGCCGCGGAACAGCGACTCGCGGAAGCCGCCCTGGCCGGTCGTGTCGGAGAGCCGCTGGGCCACCCCGAGCGCGGTCGCGGTCAGTGCGGCCAGGCTCTCGGGGTCGGTGCCGTGGGTGTCGTGGGCGAGCAGCAGGCCGTTCACGCCGGCCACCAGGCCGCCCGCCAGGTGCGGCACGCGCTGGCGCAGCACGCGCAGCTCGGCGAGCAGGGTGCTCTCCAGGAGCGCGAGTTGGTGCCGGTCGGGCCGCGGCTTCAGCATCCGCCTCATGACCGGGTGTGCGGGGCAGCGGGCGGGGCGAGGGTCATGGTCGGGCCTCCAGTGCGGTGCGGACGCGGATCAGCAGGGCGATGTCCGGTTCGGTGGGTGCGGAGCGCGGCGGCGGGGTTCGCGCGGTGGCGTGCCGCAGGGTGGCGCCCGGGACCCGGCGGACCGGCGCGTCGCGGGGGAGCGGTACGAGCAGCGCGGCCGGTACCGGAGCTTCAACTGGTGCGGCCAGTAGGGGCGGTGGGGCCGGTGCGCGCAGCGCGGCCGGTGCAGTCGGTGTGGCCGGTGCGCTTGGTCCGGGCGATGCGGCTGGCGCGGGTGGTGGTGCGACCGGCTCGGCGGTCGGCGTCGCGATCAGGCCGGCTGCCGCCAGCTGTCGGACCTCGACGATCGTGGCGTAGGTGGAACGCCCCAGCAGCCGGGCCAGTTGGGCGGGCGTGCGGCGGCCGTCGGCGAGGCCGAGCAGCTCGCGCCGTCGCGGGCTGGGGGCGAGGGCACGGTGCGCAGCTCCGGCGCGGCGGACGGGGGCGGTGTCCACCTGGGGCCAGGGCCAGATCCGCTCCAGCCGGTCCCGGCGGCGCACCGCCTCGCGCCGCAGCAGTCTCGGGTCCACCTCGTTGACCGGGCCCAGCCAGTGCCGCACTCCGGGTTCGAAGCGGGTGGTCAGCGAGCGCGGACCGAGGGCGAAGTACGCGGCGTCGTGCAGGGCCGCGAGGTGGCACACCTCCAACTCGCCCTGGGTGAGCGAGCCCTGGGCGACGAGCATGTGGCCCACCAGGCAGTGCTCGGCGAACCGGTCCAGGGCGTGCCGCCAGCAGTTCGGCGCGACCCGGCCGCAGCGGGTCAGCAGGGTGCCGAGGTCGAGGGAGTGCGGGCTGTCCGCGTGGACGACGGCGCCGTGGTCCAGGTAGAGGGTGCCGGTCTCGGTGTGCAGGGCCCCGGTGGCCCGCCCGTCGGCCAGTTGCTCGATGGCCGGGCCGGGTGGCTGCCAGTGGCGTGCTTGTGGTGTGCTCACATCCTCAGCTCCCGTGCGTGGGGGAAGAATCGGCGGCTGCGTCTGGCGCCGCCCGACCGCCCGGTGGTGCGGCTGCCCGGGCGCGCGGCTCGGGTGGCAGGCGGCGGGTCAGCCGAGCACCAGCTCCTCCGCGAGCGCCTGCAGGCGCAGCCGGGCACCTGCCAGATTGGCCACCTCGCGGTCGAGCCACAGGTGCAGCAGCAGTCTGCTGTCGAAGACCGTGCCGATCAGCCGGAACAGGTGGTAGCTGCGCTCGGTGGTGAGGATCAGGTCCTGCAACGGCAGTCGTGGATCGCTGGGTTCGGCGAAGCTGAGGCTCTCGGCGGCCAGTCTGACCAGGTCGGTGGCCTCGGCGGCGGTCGCCTCGTGGTCATCGGCCGGGCTGTCTCCCGCCGTGCCCAGGGCCAGACCGCTGCCCCAGTCGAGCAGGCCCGCGCCGCGCGCGCCGGCGATTCGCATCGCCGCCGACAGGCAGTCCTCGATCCCCGGCACCTGGGCTCCTTCGGGATGGTAGAAGTCGCGGGAGTTCACGGCTCGGCGACCGCCGTCCGGCTCATGGACGGCGGCCGAGCCGCATGGGTAGGCCGAGTTGGACGGGGTCGGCCGCGCCGCATGGGGCCGACCGCCACGACGTGTCGCTCAGCTGCCACGGAAGGTTACTGAGTGCAGCGTGCCGTATGACAATGCCGTTGGCATATTTACTACCTCAGCGAAGCTTTTCGGCCAACCGTGGCGCACTTCCGACGGCCGACCGCAGGGCTCGGGCTTCGGCGGTTGCACTGCCGGGCGCCGACGCGAACTCGGCCACCAGCACCGGGTGGTTGGCTGATTCCGCGTTCCTCGAACGGTGCGGGCGCCCTGGTCGGCCGGATCTCTGGGATGCTCCGGGGCAGCGTTTTTCGAAACGGCTGCTCCGGCGCGCCCGCACCGCTGGGCGGGTCAGCCGCGCAGGTGCCCCAGCACGGACCGGAACGCCTGGCGCACGGCGTGGCGCGCCTGCTCGGTGTGATCGATCGTCTCGAAGCCGTGGTGGGCGAGCGGCACGTCGACCACCTCGACGTCGGCACAGCAGATCGTGGCGGCGGTGAGGAACTCCTCGACCGTGGCCGCGATCTGGGCGTTCTCCAATTCCACCCGGGTCAGCACGACGGGCAGTCGACTCGCGCTCGCGCCGCCGATCGAGGCCGCGGGGCGGAACCGGGACTCGGCGAGCCCCCAGTTCGGCAGCGGTGCGAGCACGGGGTAGCTGGCCGCCACACAGCGCAACCAGGCCGGCGGTGCGGCGAGCCAGTCCGCCGACAGCAACCCGCCGCCGGAGAAGAACCAGAGCGCGACGCGTTCCTCGTCGACCCGTGGATCGGCCCGCACGAGTTCGACCGCCTCGGCGATGTCCTCGGCGGACTGCTCGAAGTCGCCCAGCCCGTGAAGTCGGTGATCCACCGTCACGCCGATCGCACCCAGGCTTGCCGCGTACCGGGCATAGCCGAGAAAGGTCTGGCTGTCGCGTGGCGTGGACGGCGCGTCGCGGGGGACCGGGCCGCCATGGACGAAGACCACGGCTGGATAGGCTCGGCCGACTCGGCCTACCGGGCCCGCCGCATCCGGCAGATGGAGGTCGACCCGCCCCACCCGCTCGCGACGGCACTCCGGCACGTCCAGCAGGAACTGCCGGGCTGGGGCGGGCTGTTCGCCCGCCCGCGCGGTGATCCGGTGGCCCTCGCCCGCGGCGGCGCGGAGCAGCGCCGTGGCCAGTTCGTCGGGGGTGGAGAGCATCGGCCAGTGCCCGGTGGCGAGTTCGAGGAAGCGCACCCGAGGCTCGGTGAGGACCTGGAAGCGCGGATCCCCCATGGCCACCACGGTCTCGACCATGGCGATGCTCGCTCCGTTGGCCGTGCACAGGATGCCGGTGGCCGGCAACTCGGCGGCCACCCCGGAGAGTCGGAGCGGTTGGGTGAGCGTGCCCAGCGGCTGCGGTGTGGCGAGCCGGACCAACCGGTCCAGCGCCTCCTCGGGGACACCGGCCAGGCTGCCCCAGAGCGGCCACTCCTCGGCCGGCGGCGGGGGGATCCGCCGGCCGTCCCCGGTCGCCGTGGCCCGCCGCAGCAGCAGGTCCCGGACCGCCGGGTCGGGCACCAGGTCCAGCACCGAATCGCCGTCCTGGGGCAGGCCCGCGTCCAGGTGGACGATCCGGGCGATCCGCTCCGGGCGCCGTTCGGCGGCGCCCAGCACGGGATGCATGCCGTGCCCGTGTCCGACGAGCACCACCTTTGGGGAGGGCACCTGGTCGATCAGCCGCAGCAGGGCGGCGATCTGCGTCTGCAGGTCGAGGTCGTCCGGCCCGTCCGGCTGGTCCGGCAGCTCTGTGAGCGTCACCGGGAACACCTGGGCCCCCGACTCCCGCAGCCGGGTGGTCACCTGCCGCCAGATCCAGTCGCCGGTCCAGGGGCCGGGCACCAGCACGAATGCCGTCATGATCGTCTCCTCGTACGCCTTGGTTCGCTTACGGGCACGGTAGGAACTCCCCTTGAAGGAGGTTCAAGCCGTGTCCGCCGAGGATCTGAACCGCTGCGGCCTTGCTGATTGACCCAGCGGCCATGAACGGCTCCAGTCCGGTGCTCCGCAAGGGCGAGGGTGTCGTGTGCTCCCGTTGCCGTGGCGATCTCCAGGCCGAACTCGTCGTCCTCGTTCTCGGAGTCCTGGCTTTATACGTGAGTTGTGGGTTCTGGCACAGATTTTGGGGAGCGGTCGCAGAGGATGACAGGTTCGTTCGATTACAGGGGGCGGCGACCTCGGGGACCGTCAGCGTTCACGCGTTCTGGTCCACCACCAGCGGGTCGTCGCCCACTCGTTGTAGTTGGGCTCCGGCAAGGTGCGGCGCCCGAATTCCTCATCGATACGCGTGATCAAGCGGCCCAAGTCCCGTTTGGCTCCGGGCGGAAGGTACAGCATCGCCCACTCGAGGTCATCACGGGCATCTCACACCCCGGGCGATTCAAACGCGGAGGCGTCCAGGTAGCGTCCGGGCTCCTGAAAAGCCCACTCGAAACACGAGAGTGCCTTGGCGACCGCGTTGGGCCACATCTCCTGGTCTTCGACCCGGCGGATCGCTGCACGAGTCCGCGCGGAGACACCGGGGACCCTCAGAACCGGATACCGCCATCGTGGCCGCCACCGCTCTGCACGGACGACCTTGGGACGCCTACGCGGCATCGCCCTTTCGGATCAACATGAGGCCATCCTGCCACGGCTGGGCACTTGCATGCACTGGCGATATGCCAGCCGCAGCAGGGGTTCTTCTTCCTACTGTCCGGTTCTCGCGCAGCTCCTGGGGAACGTCGCAAAGTGTTACTGGAGAAGGATCATCTTGCGGAGTAGTTCGAATCCAGCGCGGCCGTAGATCTCCACGCCTGGGTGACGGACCAGCCACGCAGCCAGCGGCCCGGCCCCACGCGTCGGGAGCACATCGACCACACGATGGTCTTCGACGCTGGTCAAGACGGTGGAGTAGGTCTGGCCGCGACGGATCGCCAAATCGTCCACGCCCAGCACACGCGGCGTGCTGAACGCGGGATCGGGCAATGCCATGACCCTGCGCAGCAAGGTCATCCTTCCCGCGCCGAAGCCCAGCTGGGCTGCCAGCCGGGCGCCGGCCCGACCGGCCAGCGCGAGCCCCACCCGCTCCAGGGCATGGTTGAGCCGAGTGGTGAACCGTGCGTACGGGGCAGACAGTCGCGAGAACCGCTCAGCAAACGTCCGACGCGGACAGTCCGCCGTCCCACAGATGAAACGCCGGACCACCAACCGAATCACGAAGCCCTGCTCAGCGAGCGGAAGATCCTTCGGCCTGCGGAGATAGCGGTCGTGCACCCGGTCCGAGAAGCGGCCACAGTCCGGACACTCCTCGCCGGCCACCCGGCCACCCGGCCCCGCGCCACCGCCTCGACCTCCACGTCGTCGATCCCGTCGAACACGAGTGAGTCCCAGGACGATGCGTTGGTCTGCATGACCGACACGATCACCGCCCACGGCCGACGATGGCAGGGGTCCATCAGGGAGTTGATGGGGCGTCACCTTCGGCTGCCGGGCAGCCGGGCGTACGCGGTCTCACGCGACACAGCCCCTCACAATCGAACACCAAGGTGACGCTCCGCGACCGCTCCCAAGATCTCTGCCAGAACCGCTCCCTGGCAGCTTTTGTCGGCGGGTTTCGGCATCAGGAGGAGCCTGGAGCAGGTGAAATGTCGGCGAGAAGTAGCAGCACCGCGCGGCGGCCTCAGGTGTGAACGGCGCGTCCGTCGGAGAAAGCGATGTCTCCGGAGTCTCCCACGGCCCACTGCTCCCAGGCCCGAGCCTGCGGGTGCCGTGTCTCGAAGGCAAAGTGACCGCCGTTCCGCAAGGCGCCGCGGATCGCGGCGAGGGAGACCTGGACCTCCTGGTCGGACAGCAGGCACTGGAAGGCGTGGCCGGTCATCGTGGCCAAGTCGAACTCTCGATGCCAGGCAATGTCGGCGGTCGTCCCCTCGACCCACTCGATATCGGCGCGCCGCCGCGCCCGTCCAAGGGCCGCCGCGTCGGGATCGAGGCCCGCAAGATGGCCGACGTGGCCGCGGACTCGGGCCTCGTGCAGCATCTGCCCAGTACCGCAGCCGACGTCCAGTGTTGAACCGGCGGCTATCACAAGGCCGTTGTAGAACCGGTCACTCGGCCATCGGTCGGCGTCCCAGGGGTTCGTCAGATCGTACAGCTCCGCGACATCGTCATCAGTGAAGTCCAGCCCGGCATGGTCCCGTTGACCGCGGAACTGGTCAACGGAGAATCGCACCCGCCCCGTTCCACCCACCCAGAGCGGCCTCGGGCCGGGTTCAGTGTCGAGGGGCTGGATTGGGTGACAGCGGACACTTGGTCGTCAACGCCACCGGTCGACCGGCGCCTGGCGATCCTCGCCGCGAAGTACGACAGCATCGGGATGGGCCGCTCCGGGCGCGAGCACTCGATCTCGTTCGCGGCGGCCTGGCCCAGCCCCCGGGGCGGATCCGCGCGCTCCCGCGCCGGCCCGTTCCTAACGGCACCTGACGGACTGCATCGCACGCCCCGGCGATGGCACTACGACGAGGCTCCGCCGCCGCCGGGGCCTCGGAAGGTCAGGAACCGGTCGGCCGGGGTGGCCGGCCTACCGGTCACCGCCGTTGGCGATCAGTGTTCACGCGTTGCACGTGATCACCACGGTTGACTCCCAGGCGAACGGGCTGATCCGGCTGGCGTACGCGGGGGAGGTCAACTGGCACTGGGCGGCCGTGTACCCCGCGTCCTCGCCCTCGGAGAAGCCGAACGCCTCCGCGGCGCTGACCGCCTCCGGTGAGGTCGCGCCGTAACCGATGGCGGTGTACCGGGTCTGCCCGGAGACGGTCGGCTGAGCGGCACTGGCGGGCAGGACGCCTGCGGTCAGCAGGATGGCGCCAGTGGCAAGGGTGGTTCCAAGCACGCGGCTGAGCACAGTCATGGTGTGACCCTTCGGGAGGGAGCGGCTTCATGGGGTGCGAAGCGCGAGGCCATGTGGCACGTGAGTTGATGCAGCGTGAGGCGTGTTTATTCTGGCTGCCACATTGCTCGGGCCGCAAGGGGCCCTGCGCCGCCCGCAGGCGCCGGCCGGACACGGCTAACCGCCCGATAGCACGCGGCGCAGCACCGCGAGCACCTCGGCCTCAGGGAACCTGGTCAGCGCGGCGGCTTCGGCGCCGGCCAGCACCTCGGCCAGATCCTGCGGTGCCGCGTAGCGCGCCAGCTGACCCACCCACGCCGCCAGGTCGGCCACGTCCTCGGGCAGGCCCGGCGGCAGCACTCCCGCGTACGGCGCGGGAGCCCTTCGCGCCCGGCTCCGCCCGCTCGGCGCCGCGCCTCCCTGCGCAGGCCGTCGGGCGATCGGAGAGCAGGGCCCGTTGCCCAGTCCAGCGTCCCGCCAGCAGCACAGACTCGTCGGTCTCCGTCCTGGACCGCGTCCCAGGACGAGACCTTGACCCAGCGCTGACGCCCGGCCGGTGCTCTTCAAGTCGTCACGCGCAGCATTCTCTCCTGCGACCGTCCACGGGCGCCGGCAGCAGCCAGCGGGCGCTGGAACCGGGGCCAAATCGGCCCGGGAGCCAGGGCCAGCTCAAGCCGGAACATTCGCCGCAACAGACCCAGGGTGGGGCCGGCTCGGACCAGAAAAGAGGGGCCGGTTCGATGGTGCAGGCACGGATTTCGTGAACTCGATCAAGACCTGCTGCTGAGGAGGGCTCCTGGCCGACTGTCGACTCCATGCCGTGGCTAGACTCACGTCGTGAGGATCAGTCAGGCGAATCCGGACGACGTTGCAGACTTGGCCCGACTGTTGTGGCTGGATACCCATCATGAGGACCCGGCAGAGCGGTCTGTCGACGATTTTGCAGCGCAGCTCGCGCAGTGGTGGGCGACCCGCCAGGACTCGCACGTAGCGTTCGTGGCTCGACTCCTCCAGCCGGAGATCGTCGGCATGGCCTGGGTCGCACTCGTCCCTCGCGTGCCGAGACCTGGAGCGACAAGTCGGCTGTCCGCAGACATCCAGAGCGTCTTCGTCATGCCGGAGCAGCGAGGCCAGGGGATCGGCTCGGCGCTCGTGGAGGCTGCTTCGGAGCATGCGACACGCCTCGGATCCCTTCGCGTGACGGTCCACTCCGGTCGCACGGCTGTGCCAGTGTACGAACGGCTGGGCTTCGAGTCGTCGCGACAGCTCCTGAAGCGACCGCCGGGCTAGGGGCTGTCGTCATCAGCAGGAGTCGCTTCCGGAGCAGGGGCGGCTTCGCTCGGCCGAACATGCTGCGCTTGAGGGCCCTGAGACCGTTGACGCAGCCCTCGACCGGGCCGGACGACCAGTCGGTGCTCATGCCGTAGGCGACGGCGTCCAAGTCGGTGGTCAACCCGCCGGCGAAGCCGGCCAGGCCACACTGCTCGTCCGCGCAGACATCTGCGATCCGGTGCCGCAGTTGGTCTCCCTCGCGGTTGGTCATGATGGCCGCGAAGGCCGAACGTGGCCGGCAGCGGCAGCGGCAGCGGCTGTGAGTTCGGGAGAGCGGGCGAGCAGTGCCTTGAGCTGCTGCTGGCTGTCCTCGCGCAGGTGGTCGGGGTGGGCCGTGATCCAGCGGATGGCCTGGCGTGGTGAGGGAGGGCGGGCCAGCGGGGGGTGTGGTCGCCTCGGTCCTGCGGCCGGGGTGTAGTGGATGGACCTGCCATTCCACCGGCGGACACGGCAGCCCCAGATGTCGCGCAGCAAAAGCATGGTGATCACCCGTCAGCACGAGCAGAAGGAAGCCTTGATGGGCTCAATTCCCTTCAGAGCCAGGGCCGCTGACGGCTCCGACGACGGTTTACCCGCAGTCATTTGGACCTGGTGGGTAGCCGAGACGACCGAACTGTGTATCCAGACGTGCTGGCGGGGTCTGGCGCAATCCGGCCGCCATCGTCATCATGGGAAGTGAGGGAACATCCCGGGGGGCCGTCGACGCGGAACGTCGAATCCGGGCCCGCGCCTCCGCGTGAGGGGTCCCGGAGAATGGATCCCTCCCATGGACACGATCCTCCTCACCGTAGATGCCGTTCTCGGCGTCCTCGGCTCCGCCCTGTCCCTGTCGGTGGAAATTGTTCGGGCACGACGGCGGGCCTCGGACCAGCAGTCCAACTGCCCTCAGGGACAAGCGCCGTTCCCGGACCAGGACGCGGCTGCGTGAGCCAGTACCACGGCCTGTCAGGGACTACTCGCGAGCTCGCCGCCTGATCAACCTTCATGAGTTTCTCGTGGTGTCCAGCCGGATGGTGACCGTAGGTGGTTGCCGGTGGCGTGCTGCTGGAGCCGGCGGCCTTCCGCGGCGTGGACGGCACCCGCTACGCCAAGGTGTCCTCCCAGCCGTGCTGGACGATCGTCGAGACGGCCGGCCGCCGCCCCTCGGACGGCGCGATGGTCGACTCCTCGGCGCTGTTGCCCGCCGACGGCCGGGCCGGGCGCTACTGGCCCGGCCCCGCGCTGAAGGACCCGCGAACCGGCGAGCGCGTCGGCGGCCGGTTGGAGCCGCTGACCCCCAGCTCCCTCATCCTCGGCGCGGACGACGGAAGGTGGAGAGCCACCTCGGGTACGCCGTCGTGCGGTACGAGCGAGGGCGTCCGTCCCGGCCCCGGGAAAACGTAGGCCCGTTGGACCTGCTCAGTGGTCGGCTCCGGAAGTCCTTCGGGGGTGTTGTGTGGTGTCTCGTTCGGCCGCGCCGGTTGATCGAGTAGCCGGCGCGATTCGGTCGGCTCTCAGCGCAGGCTGCTGAACCAGCGGACGATGGCGGCCGTGGCCGCGACGTTGGAGCCAAGGTGCCGGGAGCCCGCGAAGTCCGGGGTGCCGAGATTGACGACCGGCGCGTTCACGCCGTGTGCTTGCAAGGCGGCCTCGCAGTGGTCGGTGTTGGCGCTGGCAGCCTGCTCGTCCGCGCTGGCGGCGTACAGGCGGACCGGGACGCGGGGGCTCCAGGCGCAGGTGTCGTCGGCCACCCGCAGTGCCGCCGCCAGCTGGCCGGTCGGGTGGCTCAGCATGTCGAAGCCGTGAGGGGTGAGCAGCGCGCTGAGGGTGTTGGGCGTGCCGGCGAAGAGCTGCTGACCGGTGTGGGAACCGTCGAACAGTGCCTCGATCGTGTCGGCGTACGGCGCCTGGAAGACCTCGCCCGGCGAGTCGTACAGCTGGTGCAGCCGGTTCCACGCGACGAGAAGGTACGCCGTGTAAAGCACACTGGATTTCGCATCGAGAGAGCCGTCGAGGAGCGCCGGCAGCTCGGCGTTCTGGAAGTCGTAGGCGCCGCTGATCGGCGCGACGGCTTCGAGCCGGAACCAGCGATCGCCGCCGGCCTGGAGCGTTCGCGCGAGTGCCATCGCTGCCGAGGCTCCCTGGGAGAACCCGGTGACCAGCACATCGTGTCCCAGCGCCCGGCCAGTGTGCGGAACAAAGGCGCGCGCTGCCCGCAGCATGTCCATCGAAGCGGTCGTTTCGGAGGGCACGTCCATCCAGGGGTGGAGTCCCGGGCCGACGCCGAGGCCGAGGTAGTCCGGGGCGACAGCGGCGAACCCGGCGGACGCGTACGTCATGGCGGGCGCGGACGCGAAGCCGACCTTGACCATGGACGACGGCGCATCGGACCGGTAGCTGGCGGTGCCATGAGTGAACGAGACCGTCCGCAGCTCGTGTTCGCGGCTACGGGGCAGCACCAGCAGCCCGCTGGCGGTGGTAGGCCGACCCTGGGGGTCCACGGTGCGGTACACCAGCCGGTAGGCGTCCACCCCGAACCGGACCGTACTCGCGTCGAATCCGGCAGCGTCCAGTGCCGCAGCGACGTCCTGCTTCGTGGCCAGTGTGCTCACCTGCTGAGCGGACACCAACTGTCCGCGATCGCTGGGGGCCGCCGCGCTCGCGGAGGCGGCTCCAGTCGTCACCGTATTCACGGCCAACACCAGGGAGGCCAGGGTTGTCACGGCGCTGAGCCGACGGAACGCGGCGCGCGAACTGCCTGTTGAATGAACGGATTTCATGTCGCAGACGCTACTGACGACCGCGTTCGCGCACCGCCCGGCCAGCAGGTGTATCTGCCCTGGAGCCAGCTCTACCACGGCACCAGGTTCGAGCGCCTGATGAGCCTCCCGTCAACCCCCGAAGGACTTCCGGAGCCGACCACTACGCGTCGCTTCGGCTCAGGAATTCGCCGACGGTCCGGACGAAGAACTCCGGGTCGTCCAGCCACGGGATGTGCGCGGCGCCCGGCTGGACGACGAACTCCCCGCGCGGGAAGAGCGCCGCGACCTCCGCAGCCTTGTCCGGGCGAGGGGACGGGGCCAGCTCGCCCGCGAGCACCAGCACCGGCGCGTCGAGCTTGGTCAGCACCTCGCGCACCGCGGCCGCGTCGTCGAACGCGCCGGGACCGGGGTAGGCGTGAGCGGCCTCCTCGTTGTAACCGTCCTCGCCGGAGGCGGCGTGGAGCAACGCGAGGTCGCCGGAGGCGGAGTGGGCCAGCACGTCGATCCGCTCCGGCCCGAGGTGAGTCCGGAGAGTTTCGACGTCGTCCACCTGCCGGTCGACGCGGTAGCTCGACGGGTCGGCCGGAGTCTCGGACTGCCCCGTGCCACGCAGGTCGAGCAGCACGAGCGAACGCCCTGCGGCGGTCGGCAGGCCGCCCAGGTCACCGAGGTAGGCGGAGGCCTGCATCGGGCCTCCGGGGAGACAGATCAGCGGATCGCCCTCTCCCATGAAGAAGATGGCCTACGGCCACAAGGCCGAGCACCGGCTGCGGATACGCGCGCAGGTGGTGCTGCACGCCGCACGCGGACGCTCCAACGCGCGCATCGCCCGCGCCACCGGCCTGCACCTGGACACGGTCCGGTGCTGGCGCGGCTGGTTCGCCGAGCACGGTCTGGGTGCTCTGGCCGACCGCGACCGGTCGGGGCGGCCGCTGTCCTTCACCGCGCTGCAGGTGGCCCAGGCCAACGCGCTGGCCTGTCGCCTGCTCACCGAGACCTGGGTGCCGCTGGCGCGCTGGTCCTGCCCAGAGTTAGACCGACCGGCAAATGGTGGGCGGCGTCGCGGGCCCCGTCTCCGCCGCGACCGTGCGCCGCTGGCTCAGGGACGACGCGCTCAAGCCCTGGCAACACCGCTCCTGGATCCTCATCACCCATCCCGGCTTCCGTGCCAAGGCCCAGCGAGTGCTGGACGTGTATGCCCGCACCTGGCAGGGCGTCCCGCTCGGCGAGGACGAGTACGTCATCAGCGCGGACGAGAAGACCTCCACCCAGACCCGCTGCCGCTGCCACCCCACCCTCGCCCCCGGTCAGGCCCGGGCGATGCGCGTCAACCACACCTACGGACGCGGCGGCGCCCTGGCCTACCTCGTACACCGGCATCGGATCCGACTCGGGGCAGCAGATGGTGTGCTCATCAGCGATCACCGTGAGGCAGCCCCCACAGAGCCACGCCGTCTCGGGCTCCCCGCACGGGCCCACGCACGGGCCCGTGCGGGGAGGGCTGCACCGGGGGAGCCGGACGAGCGAAAACCCATGGCCTGACGGCCTGCCAGGGCGATTGACTGACACTGGGCATAACATCGACCGACGAGGGGGATCCGTGGAGGATCCGAGTTTCACAGTCCTGCTCACCGGCGACTCCCCTCACGACCCCAGGGTCCTCAAAGCGGTCCGCACGGTCACCGGGCTGAGCCTGTGGCGCTGCCGGCAGCTGTTGGACAGCGCGCCCGCCACCGTCAGGTCGGAGATCCCGTTCGACATCGCCGCTCGCACGGCTCAGCATCTGCACCAGGCCGGCGTACCAGCCGTGATCCGATGCGGCTGGTGCCGGCGCACCCTGCCCGGCGACACGCGGGTCGACCCCGGCCCATGCGCTTCGCCGTACTGGCCCACCGCCCACTGCCAGGCCAACTCCCTGACCAGTTGCGGCTGCGAGTTCTGCGCCGTGCACGGTCCCCTGCCCGGGCACACAACCTACCGCAGCCCCTGAACCCCATGCCGACGACCCCGGGCCCGGCCCCGGTTCGGAAACCATGAGCACAGGCCCAACACCACCCGGCACTGGGCCGGCTGCCCGCCCAGGGATCTGCATCAAGATGTCACTACGCGAAGTCTCCTGACGTCACCACACATCCGCACCCCGGTGACACCCCCCGGCCCCCCGCCCCCAAACACCACCATCATCAGGGGCTGGTGACACCGGCCGATTCCCCAGTGACAACAAGCCGCAGATTCGCAAAGGGGTCTGACGCCCCATCGCGCGGCCAGGAAGAAGGTGACGGGCGGGTCCCCGGGGAGCGGCCTCCCGGGGACCCGCCGGTCAGGTCCGTACTCGCGTGCGAACGCGGGTCAGCTGATCGTCCACTGCTGCTGCGGCGAGTTGGTGTTCACCTGCTCCGTGGCCATGGTGGTGCCGCTGGCGGTCGAAGCGGTGGTGAGCAGCAACCCGTTGTCCATGAAGGACACGATGTAGGAGCCGTTCGAAAGCGGCGTGAGGGTCCAGTGCTCGCTGGAGTTGTAGGGGTTGCACGACATCTGGATCACCTTGCCGCCCGCGTCGGTGGACGCGCCGTAAACCGAAGCGCCCTCGGCGCACAGGCCAGAGGAGCCGTTGGCCAGTTCGTAGGAGCCGTCGGACTGCTGGACGAACCGCCAGTTCTGGTTGACGCTGCCGGCCACGGTCCAGGCGTCGAGCTGGATGCCGGCGTTGGGGCTGCTGCCGGGGTCGTCGAGGGCCAGGCCGCCGGTGACCAGGGTGTGGTAGCCGCTCAGGACGGGGTTGACCGAGCTGATCGTCCACTGCTGCTGCGGCGAGTTGCTGTTCACCTGCTGCGTGACCGTGGCGCCGTCGGCGGTCGAAGCGGCGGTGAGCAGCAACCCGCTCCTCACCGAGGCGACGTTGTAGGAGCCGTTCGGCAGCGGCGTGAGGGTCCAGAGCTCGTTGGTGCTGCCGACACACTGCCACTGGTCCACCACGGCGCCCGCGGCGGTGGACCCGCCGGTGACGTCGGCGCACAGGCCCGAGGAGCCGTTGACGAGTTCGTAGGAGCCGTCGGACTGCTGGACGGACTTCCAGTTCTGGTTGGCGCTGCCGGCCACGGGCCAGGTGTCGAGCTGGGTGTCGGCGTTGGGGCTGCTGCCGGGGTCGTCGAGGGCCAGGCCGCCGGTGACCAGGGTGTGGTAGCCGCTCAGGGCGAGGTTGACCGAGCTGATCGTCCACTGCTGCTGCGGCGAGTTGCTGTTCACCTGCTGCGTGACCGTGGCGCCGCTGGCGGTCGAAGCGGTGGTCAGCAGCAACCCGCTGCTCACCGAGGACACGATGTAGGAGTCGTTCGACAGCGACGTGAGGGTCCAGAACTGGTTGGGGCTGCCGACACACGGCCACTGGTCCACCACGGCGCCCGCGGCGGTGGACCCGCCGTTGACCTCGGCGCACAGGCCCGAGGAGCCGTTGACGAGATCGTAGGAGCCGTCCGACTGCGGGATGAGCTCCCAGTTCTGATTGGCGCTGCCGGCCGCCTTCGAGGTGTCGAGCTGGGTGCCGGCGTTGGGGCTGCTGCCGGGGACGTCGAGGGCCAGGCCGCCGGAGAGCAGGGTGTGGGTGCCGGTCAGGATGGGGGTGGCGGACCGCTGAGTGGCGGCTGAGGTCGAACCGGTCGTGACGGTGGCGTGGGGCGCGGCCGCCGCAGCCGCTGTGGCGGCCGAGGCGGTGGTGGTCAGACCGGCGGCGGTCAGCGCGAGGGCCGTGGCGGCAAGCGCGCCGAGGAGTTTTCGCATGCGAGGAACTGACACAGGGACTCCTTTGTCGGTGTCCGGGTACGCCAGGCTGGCGGACCCGTCGTGGGCCGGCGCCCTGGTAGGTGCCGGTGGGGCCGGGCAGGTGCCCGCCTGGTCGTTGCCTCTTCGCGGATGGCCCCTTCCATCGGTGCCGGGGGCCGGGTCCCCGGTTGCGGATGTGCGGACGTTCTCGTGCGGTGGCACCGGTCGGCCGGGACCGGGCGGGCGGCGAGCCGGAGGGCGCGGAGGGAGACCCCGCCATCGTCAACCGACCTTCGGGTCCGGCCGGTTCGGCTGGTAGAGAGCAGATCATCGAGCTGGTCGGGGCACCAGGAAAAAGGACGGGACAAACCACCGGAAGAACCCGCGTCCGACCGGACGACCCCGCGTCCGCGACGGGCTCAACGCCCTCGCCCGCCCGCCCGGGTGCCCGCCCCGAGGAGGGGCGGGCACTGCCGTTCGGGAAGGGCCGGGGGTCTGATTCGCAGGCCGGACGTGACCCGTCGCACCTGCCGATGGTGCGCGGGAGTTGACGCTGCCTCAACTGCCGCGCCACCGTGCCCGTCACGGCGACGGACGGGCACGGTACGGAGGCCGCCGGTGGGGTCGCCCGGCCGTGCTACTGACCGGTAGGGTGCGGTAGCTCAGCAGTCCCGTCCTGCCGGGGACGGGACCTGTTGTGACGTCTGGACACCAGGGGAGGGTGTGTTGGTCGGACAACGAAGTTCGCGCCGGGCGAGTGCGGCGGTGGACCGTTGAGGGAGTTCGGCGAGATGCTGCTCGAGTGCCGCCGGGTGGCCGGGCTGACCCAGGAGGAGCTCGCCGAGGCGGCCGGCCTGTCCGCCCGGTCGGTCAGGGATCTGGAGCAGGGGCGACGCGGGCGCCCGCAGCGCCGGACGGTGGAGCAGCTGGTGTCGGCGCTGGGCCTGGTGGGAACCGGCGCCGCCGAGCTGCTGGCGGCCGGGCGTCCCGGGCGCCCGGCCGACCGCGGCCGGGAGGGAGCCGTGCTGCTCGACCGGACCGAACAGCTCGCGGTGCTGGAGCGCGCGGCCGACGGGGCACGGGCCGGTCAGGGCGCGGTGGTGCTGGTGTGTGCCGGTGCGGGGATGGGGAAGACCTCGCTGCTGAACGCCTGGGCGGGCGCCGAACAGGCCCGTGGGATGCGGGTGGTGCGGGCCGACAGCGGTGAACTGGAGCAGGACTTCGCCTTCTCGGTGCTGCGGCAGTTGATCGAACCGCTGCTGGCCCGGGCCGATCAGGCCGGGCGGGAGCGCCTGCTGTCGGGCCCGGCGGAGTTGGCCACCTACGCCCTGCGCGTTGACGGCGCCGACGGGGGGCCGGGGCTGTCGCCGGACGCGTCCCTGGGCGTGCTGCACAGCCTCTACTGGCTGATGGTGCACGTCGCCGACGACGGGCCGCTCGCCCTGGTGGTCGACGACGCGCACTGGGCAGACGTGCCGTCGGTGCGCTGGCTGGAGTACCTGGCCCGGCGGATGCGCGGTCTGCCGCTGCTGGTGGTACTGGCCGCACGCCCGGATGCCGGACGCGGGTCGAGCCGCTGCTGGAGCAGATCGGCGCCCAGGCGCACTGCCGGCCCGTGGAGCTGCCGGCCCTGGCCGCCGACAGTGTGGCCGCGCTGGTGCGAACGCGGCTGGGCGGGGACGCCGATCCGCGGTTCGCCGCCGCCTGCGCCGAGGCGACCCGGGGCAATCCCCTGCTGCTGCGCGAGCTGCTGCGGACGCTGGCCGACAACAGGGTCAGGCCGGCCGGCGATCAGGCGTTGGTGGTGGAGGAGTTCCGGGGCCGGATCCTGGCGGGCACTGTGGTCAAGCGCCTGGCGGGCGAGCCGGAGGCGGTCCGCCTGCTGGTCCGCGCCCTGGTGGTGCTGGGGGACGGCACCGGCTGGCCGGTCGCGGCCGAGCTGGCCGGGCTGGGCGAGGCGAGGACCCGGGAGCTCGGCCGCCGGTTGCAGCGGATCGGGGTGCTGGCCCCCGGTGACCCGGCGCGGTTCGAGCATCCCCTGGTCCGCGCCGCGATCGCCGAAGCCCTCTGCGGGCCGGTGGAGTTGGCCGACGGACATGCCCAGGCGGCCGAACTGCTCCGGCGCGAGGGGGTGTCCGAAGCGGTGGTGGCGGCTCATCTGCTGCTGGCTGAACCGAACGGTGAGGCCTGGCGGGTGGACGTCCTGCGGGAGGCGGCGCGGGCCACCCGCGGCCGGGGGGCACCGGAGGTCACCGTGACCTATCTGCGCCGCGCCTTGCGCGAACCGATGTCGGTCAAAGAACGCGGCCCGCTGCTGCTGGAGTTGGGCGCGGACGAGTTACAGGTCGACGTCGGTGCGGCCCGGCACCGCCTGGCGCGGGCCGCGGACGCGCTGACCGACCCGTACTCCCGGGCCCAGGCGGCCCACCTGCTCGCCCACGCGCTGTTCCTCGGGCAGCAGCACGAGGACGCCGTCGACGTGCTCGCCCGCGCGGTGGAGGACCTGCGGGAGGCGGAGGACGGCAGCGGGATCGCCCGCGAGGTGTCGTGGTACCTGCAGGCCCAGATGCTGCTGATCGGCTACGACCAGCTGTCCACCCTCCCCGCCGCCCGGTTGCGGGCCCGGCGACTGCGCGACCACGCACTGGCCGGTGACACCCCTGGGGAGTGCGCGATGCTCGCCGCGCTGTCCGTCTCCGCCCTCAGCGGCGAGGCCGGCGCCGCCGTCGCCGATGACCTCATGGACCGGGCGCTGCGCGGCGGGTTGGCGGGCACGGACCAGACGCAGATGCTGCTGAGCCTGGCCGGGCTGGCCTTCGTGGCCACCGATCGGCTCGACGACGCGGCGGCGCGGTTCGACCAGATCGCCGACGTGGCCGGGCGCTGGGGTTCCTTCCTCATGGTGTCGGCGGCGCTGACCTGGCAGGTGTCGATCAGCCGCCACCGGGGTCGACAGCTCGCGCTCACCCCGGAGTTCGGGCACCCGGCGATGTCCGACGAGGACATGGAGCTCCGGGTCCGGGCAGCCATGATGACCCAGGTGGGCGAGTCGATGATCGAGCGCGGCGACCTGGCCGGGGCCGCGCGGGCACTGGCCCCAGACGCCGACAGCGACCGGGTGGGTTGGGCGTGGCAGGGCCCGATGCTCCTCGTCCGCAGCCGGGCGCACGCCGAGCGGGGCGATCCGGCCGCCGCGCTCGCGGTCCTGCTGGAGTACGGCGCGCAGGAGCGGTGGGCTCAGGTCACCAACCTCGCCCTGGCGCCCTGGCGGTCGCAGGCGGCCCTCGCCCACCTGGCACTGGGGCAGCGGGCGGACGCACTGCGACTCGCCGCCGAGGAGTTGGAGCTGGCGCACCGCTGGGGCACCGAGCGGTCCATCGGGGTGGCGTCGCGCTGCCTGGGCGTCGTGACGGGCGGGGCCGAAGGGGCCGCCCTCCTGCGCGAAGCCGTCGGCGTGCTGAAGCGGTCCCCGGCCCACCTCGAGCTGGCCCGGGCGCGGTACGACCTGGGGATCGCCCTGGCGCGCACCGGCGAGGCCGATCGCGCCCGGCAGAGCCTCGCCCAGGCGCTGGACCGCGCGCAGGCCTGCGGCAGCGTCCTGCTGGCCGGCCGGGCGCGTCGGGCGTTGACCGAGCTGGGCGTGCGCCCCCGCCCGGTGCCACCGCCCGCCCCCCAGCCTGTCGATGACCGAGCACCGCGTGCTGGAGCTGGTCGGCGCCGGCCACAGCGACCGGCAGATCGCCCAGGCCCTGCTGCTGACCCCGCAGGACGTGACCGTGCTGATCGGCCGGGTGGCCCGCACCCTGGGTGTCACCGGCCGGGCCGACCTGGCCGGCCGCGGGCAGGGCATCGCACCCGCGAGCCCGCCGTGACCGCGGGACGACGGCCACGTCGCACGGGTCGGCCCGTCCGCGCCGGGTGCCGTCGCCTCGTGTCGCACCACGTGTCGCACCACGTGTCGCAGGACCGGCCGCCGGCGGCGGGCCCGCACCGGGTCGGCTCCGCCGGCCAGGGCCCCGAGCTTGCGGGCGCGGCCCAGGAGGGAGACGGTGTTGCCTGCCGCCGCGGCCAGTGCTTGATCGCCGCCGCCGTCGTGTGCGTCCTCCAGGCGCACGTCCAGGTACTCGCCCGCGATCCGCCCCGTCAGACGATCAAGACCGCGGACACCCGCCCACGACCAGCACGAGTAGGAGCAACTCGGCGCCACGCCGGTCGAGTTCGAGATATCCCAGCTCGTCGACGCACAAAAGGTCGACGCGCCCGTAGCGGGTGATCGTCTTGGTCGGCTGCTTCTCGTCGGCGGCCTCCACGAGCCCGTTGACGAGCTTGGCCGCGAGCACGTACTTGACCTGGAAGCCGGCCATCGCGGCAGCCGAGCGAGGGCGATCGGCAGGTGGGACTTTCCGGTCCCGGAGTCCCCGATCAGGCAGAGGGGTTCGCCCTTGCGGATCCGTTCGCAGCCGGCGAGGTTGTTGATCTGGGCCTGGTTGACGTTCGGATTGGCGGAGTAGTCGAAGTCCGACAACCACTTCGGCCGGGGAAAGCCGGCCGTCTGCGGGCGCCGCTCGGATCGGCGGCGGTCCCGTTCCTCGCACTCGGTCATCAGCAGCTCGGCCAGCAGGCCGCGGTAGGTGAGCTGATCGCGGTAGGTGAGCTGATCGGGCTCGGCTCGTCGGATGATCTCCTGGTAGTGCGCGAGCACGGTCGGCAGTCGAAGGACCCGGCAGGCGGTGTCGATGCCCGCGTCGGCGGCCTGCTCACGGATGTCGCACAATCGGCCCTGACCCGAGCCGGTGTACGCCTTCAGGAGCGGAGCGTGGCGCGGTAGGCGCTGGGAGGCATGCCGTGGTGGCGTTTGAATGCGGTGCTGAAGGCGAATGCGTCGGTGTATCCGACGCGTTGGCCGACCGTGGTGATGGGGGTGGTGGGGTCGTGGAGGAGGTCTGCGGCCAGGGACATGCGCCGGCCGGTGAGGTAGGTCAGGGGTGGCTCGCCGACCAGGGTGGTGAAGCGTCGGGCGAGCGCGGCCCGTGACACGCCTGCGGTGGCGGCGAGTTCGGCGACGGTCCAGGGAAGCTCGGGGCGCTCGTGCAGGGCGTGCAGGGCTGGGCCGACTGTCTTGTCGCCGAGGGCGCGGTACCAGCCGGGTGAGTTGGCGCCGGGGCGGGTGAACCAGGTACGCAGGGTCCGGATGAGGAGCAGGTCGAGCATGCGATCCAGCACGACCTGCTGGCCCGGTTCGTCCACGACGATTTCATCGACGGCCACCGCCAGCAGGGCACGTGGGTTGTCAGCGGCAGGCAGGTGCACCACCTGCGGCAGCGCGCACAGCAACCGGTGCGCGGTCTGGGTCACCGTGGGGTAGAAGCCGGTGAACATCATCATCGGTGCAGCACAGGTCTCCCCGTAGGTGCGCGGGGCGAGCGGGACGGGCTCCGGGACGGGCGTCCCGTGCGGGGTGCTGCAATCGCCGGCGCCGTGGATCAGTACCAGCGGTGCCGTCTCCGGGGCGTCGGCGACGGTGTGCGGGCCGGGGCCACGAGCCAGAACGATGTCGCCGCTGCCCAGACGGATGGGCGTGCTGTCGTCGGGAATGATCCAGCCGGTGCCGCGGAGCATGGCGTGCAGCGTGAGGGGCGGCGGCGACACGTACCGCACCGACCACGGCGGGGCCTCGATGACCTGCCGCAGCACCGAGCCACGCGCGCGAACGGAGTGCAGGAGATCGGCTATGACGTCCACTCCACTGAGCGTAGACGATGACAAAGGAATCAACGCGGATCACCCATGGAACGTCTCCCACTGAGTGGTGTGCATCGTGAAGTTGCAGGTCATGGTTCTGGTGTGCGTCGGCGTCAGGGTGCTCACGCTGGTTGTGGACGTATGACTTCGGCGTAGATCGTCGGTCAGCGGGCGACTTCGCGGTTCGTCAGGACCAGAAGGGCCCGGACCAGCGCGGTCGCCCACTTCGGGTCGGTGCGGACCTTGCCGAGGACGCGCCAGTTCTTCAGGTGTGCGAAGCCGTGTTCGACCGGCGCCCGGACCGCGGCCAGCGCCTTGTTGGACACTTTCTGACCTCGGGTCAGGGGTCGGTTGCGGGCGGCCTTGTAGCCGGTGATCACCGCCGGGTCGGCGTCGGGGTCGCTGTCGTCGAGGCCGACGAAGCCCAGGTCGGCGATCGCGCCGAGGCCGGCCGCGCGCAGATGGGCGGTCAGTTTGTCGTGGCGGCAGGCGGTGATCTCCGAGGTGCGTCCGGGCCGGACCGCGCTCACCCAGACCAGGCGGCCCTTGTCGTCGGTGAGCGCGATCACGAGCAGGCCGTGGCATTTGTGCTTGCCGGAGTAGTTCTTCCGGTTCTCGGTCCCGGTGCGGCGGTGGGTGCGGATCAGAGAACCGTCCAGCAGGGCCACCCCGCCACCCGATCGGGTGATCTTCTTGAGCGCGCGGTCCAGGCGCGGGGCGCGAGCGGCCAGCAGGCCGACGACCTCGCGCACCCACCGGGTCACGGTGGTGCGGTGCACCCCGTTCCCGCCGGCCAGGTCGCCGGGCCGCTGGTCACAGCGCAGCACCGCCAGCACGATGCCGGCGATCCTCCCTGCCGACAGGGCCCGCCACCGCGATCCGATCTTCTTGCAGTGGCCGCGGATCAGGTCGGCGAGCCAGTTCAAGGTGGCACTCGACAGCGGCAGGCGGGCGGTGTAGACAAGACCGTCGGGGCCCTCGACGAGACCGTTGTTTTTCTTCACACCAAACTCAACTGCCGCCGGGGGCCCTCCGGTTACGCCCCTGCGGCGTGCAGGGCCGGGATGGCTACAGCCGTGCGGTGAACTTCCCGTCGCCGCGTTTGTGCAGCCATCCGCGGTCCTCGAGCTTGACCAGTTTCGCCCGCAGCGGCTCCAGCTTCCCGCGCGCCTCCACCGGAAGGCCCAGCTCTTCGCCCACCGCCCGCACCTGCACCGGACCGCCGGCGGCTCGCACGATCGCCAGTATCCGGCGGTAGTCCTCGGGCAGCGCGGTCTCGTCAACGCTGTCGCCACGGTGCGGGACCAGCAGCACCGCACGCCCGCCAACATGCGCTGACGCCGGTGCGACGGCAGCCCGTTCCCCAGCTGTCCGCTCGCTCATCCGCGTCAGGACCCTCTCGGCGACTGCGCGTTCGTCCCGCTCGGCCCGCACCTGGTCCAGCTGCTTGACCAGCTGTTCTTCCAGCTCGTCCAGTTCCGCGCGGCGCGCGGCGATCCGTTCCAGTACCTCGGGGTCCACCATGCCCGGGAGCGTAGGAGCACCGCGGGCTGGAACGGGCCAGAACCCACGAAGACCTCCCTGCCCGATGATCTACACGCCAGACTGCCGCGCATGACCAGCACGAGCACCCGGGCACGGAATCACACCAGGCCCGTGACCTGCCACTTCACGATGCACACCACTCACTGCATTGATTGCCTGGAACGACACAACAGCCAGGCGGCCAGCGGCCGCTGTCGAACGGAAGAGACGCACCATGAGCAGGAGTGACACGGCCAAGGCGCTGCTCCAGAGCTACATCGACACCATCAACGCCAACGACCTCGAAGGACTGCTGTCCCTGTTCGCCGAGGACGTCGTGTGGGAGGACCCCTACGGGACGGAGCCCGTCCACGGCCGCGCCGCGCTCCGTGAGATCTACGCGCCGGTCATCGGCACCTTGCAGCTCACCCTGGACACCCCGATCCGGGGCTCCCACGGCGACAGGGCCGCCATGGCGTTCAGCTTCGAGTGGGTCGTCGACGGCAAACCCGCTCGCGCACGAGCGATCGACCTGATCACCGTCAACGACCAGGGGCTCATCTCCGGCTTCCAGGCTCACTGGGCACCCGACGACACCGAACTGCCCGACGGCACCACCATCGCTTGACGAAGCGGAATCCGCGCCGGCTGCCGATGCCGCCTGCGATCCACTCACACACCGGTTCTGGGTGAAGTCGCAGAGTGTGAACGTGACGTTCGGAGAAGCCCACGATGTCGTTGCCGCAACCGAGTCGCCTTGCTTGCGGTCCGGTGCCGAAACGCCCGGCCTTCGGACGTCTTCGGAGCGTCGGTGAGCCGGAGCACGGTCCTGCGGCACTGCCGAGGGCCCTGGTGCGGCGACAGGGATCGCTGTGCCAGGGCCCTCGGTCGTCCGGGTGTCAGTCGTTCTGGTAGTAGCCGAACATGTCGACGATCAGGTCGCTGGGGCCGTCGGCCGCATTCCAGAAGTCGACGATGCCGTCGGGGCCGCCGGCTGTCTGGACCAGGTTCGGAACCGTCGCACCGGCAGTCCAGTTCAGCGAGGACGACGACGGCTGCCACGGCGGCGAGGCAGCGTTCTGCAGGTACTGCTGCAGCGTGTTCGGGTCGGGTGCGTCACTGAGGTGGCCGGTGGAGGTGGTGTCGGTGACGGTCGTGTTCAGTACGACCGCGCTGATGTCCGGCGCGAGGGGGGATAGTGTCATTGAAGTTCCCCCGTTGATCTGGACAGCTTGATACTGGGACGGTTGAGTCCCGGAGGAAGCAGTCCAGGTAGTGCGTGGCAAGAGCAACATGAGCAAGCGGTACACGGCGGAGTTCAAGCGGGACGCGATCGCGCTCGTCCGGTCCTCGCCCCATCGGAACGTCACCGATATCGCCCGGGAGCTGGGCGTGAGTCCGGAGGGGCTTCGCGGCTGGGTGAAACAGGCGAAGGTCGACCGCGGCGAGGGGGCGCCAGGCGCGCTGACGACGGCGGAGAAGGACGAGCTCCAGCGGCTGCGCAGGGAGAACCGGGAACAGCAGCAGACGATCGAGATCTTGAAAAAAGCCGCGGCCTTCTTCGCGAAGGAGACGATGAAGTAGGCACGTTGTGCCGCTTCATCGACGCGGAGAGGGCTGCCGAGGACAGACCTGACGGCTTCAGTGTCGCGCTGTTGTGCCGGGTTCTGAAGCTCCCGCGCACCAGCTACTACGCCTGGCTCGCCAGTCGGCCGGCCGCCGCCGAGCGGCAGCGGGCAGAAGACGAACTGGCCCAGGAGATAAGGGAGATCCACGCCTCCTCGCGCGGAGCCTACGGCGTCCCGCGCGTGCACGCCGCACTGCGGCGGACGGGCCGTGCGATCAACCGGAAGAAGGTCGAGCGGATCATGCGCGAGCGCGACATCCGGGGTATCATCCGCCGCAGGCGCCGCCACCTGACGAAACAGGACACCAAGGCCGCCCCGGCCCCCGACCTGATCGGCCGCGACTTCACCGCGAAGCGGCCCGGTACGAAGCTCGTCGGCGACATCACATATCTGCCCACGATCGAGGGCTGGTGGTATCTGGCCACGGTCATCGACCTGGCGACCCGCGAGGTGATCGGGTACGCGATGGCCGACCACCACCGCGCCGAACTGGTCACCGACGCCCTGAAAATGGCCGCCGGCCGGGGCGGCCTGAAGCCGGGCTGCATCATGCACACCGACCGCGGCAGCGAGTATACGAGTAGCGAATTCCGCCAGGAGATAAGGAAGTTGAACCTGAGACAGAGTATGGGGCGAACCGGCATATGTTACGATAACGCCGCAGCCGAGAGCTTCTTCGGCTTGCTGAAAGCGGAGATCGGCACCACCGTCTGGGACAGCCGGGAAGCGGCCCGAGCCGACGTCTTCCGCTTCATCGAAGTCGAATACAACCGCACCAGGCTCCGCAGGCACCCCGAGTTCGGGTACCTCACCCCACTCGAAACCCGAGCCAGGCTGCAGCACGACTTCACCCCCGCAGCGTAAGCACCCGCTGTCCAAGATCAGGGGGGAACTTCAGTTCGGGGCGGGCGGCGGTGTGGTGGGCGACCAGGACGGTGCCCAGGGCGGTGGCCGCTCCGCGGACCACGCCGGTGAGTGCGGTGCGCTGCAGGCGCTCGATCTGCTCGGCCGTGAGCTTGTCCTTCCGGGCTTTCTGGTTGTTGAGCCACACTCCCAGCGACAGTCCTTCGCGCCGAGGCCGACGGGCGATCGGTGGCCTCGTGGACCCGTCGCGCTGTCGGGCACGAGCTCAATCGGACGGCGTGCCCGGGGAGCACACGCCGAGCCACTGCTCGGCGCCGTAGTCCTCGAACCGCTCCGCCTCGGTGAACCCCAGCTTCTGCGCGACGCGCATCGAGGCCTCGTTGGCGGTCTGGGTGGAGAGCACCACCAGCTCGCCGGGATGCGCGTCGGCGAACCAATCAAGCGCCGCTGCGCACGCCTCAGTGGCGTACCCGTGTCCCCATGCCTGCGGCAGGAACATGTAGCCGAGCTCAGGCTCCCCGCCCGCTGGACGGATGTGGCCCTTCCGCTCCGGGTCGCGCCGATCGAGCGTGATCATGCCGATCGTTGTTCCGTGGAGCTCGACCACAAAGAAGCCGAAGCGCTGCCCGGGCACCTCGGGCATCGCACGCTCGAGCTCGTCACGCGGTCGGGAGCCGCCGACGTAGGTGCCCACCTCTGGTGAGGCGGACAGGTCGATCAGCGCCGCACGGT
Source organism: Kitasatospora sp. NBC_01266 (assembly GCF_036242395.1). NCBI lineage: Bacteria > Bacillati > Actinomycetota > Actinomycetes > Kitasatosporales > Streptomycetaceae > Kitasatospora > Kitasatospora sp. NBC_01266. The sequence goes on from NZ_CP108458.1 coordinate 8,345,284, forward strand.
CCCGGGCCTCTGACTGGCGGAGCACGAGCCGCTCGGTCTTGATCGGGGCAGGTGGCCAGGCGGCGGGGTGCACTGTGATCTCATCCGACATGGAACGCTCCTGATTCTCTCGGCCACACGGTTCGACCTCGTATGGCCGTTGCGGGCACCGACTTCTGACGTCGTCACACTTCGAGACGCGCTCTGACGTGATGCCAGTTGCGTGCGCCCGGAAAGATCCGCGGGGCAGGAGCCTCAGATGACCGACAGCAGCCGCGGCCGCAGGGGCGCCTCCGACCGGCTGTGCCAGGCCGAGGGGCTGACCAACCTCGGCCCGAGCCCAGATCGCCTGCAGGAGACCGGGGACGGCGCCGTCCGCGACGCACTGGCCCAGACACCCAGACGAAGACCGTTGGGCGAGGGCTCGCACCTGGTACTCGTCGACGCACGGACCCTTGGCGCTGAGTATTCCGCCCCCGGCGGTGACCGTTCCGGGCTTCGCCCTGATCTCTGTTGCCTCACGCCGTGTCGCCCGGCGTCTGCCTCAGGTCCGTGTCACCTCCTCGGGCTCTGACTCACTCACCGATCAGACGGCATCGAGGACGAAGAACAGAAAGCACAGGAACCTCGGCGCGGCCGCGACCTCGGCGGGGAACAGCTTCTCGGCACCTGGCGCAGCCGGCGGTTCACTGATCACGGAAATCCGAAAGCCGGATGCGGTGAAGGCGTCCGTCATAGCGTGCAGCGGCCGGTGCCAGTTCGTCAGGACGGCTTTCTGGCCGGCGAAATCGCAGTCGTAGGACCACTGGACGGTCGCGAAGTAGTCGTTGGCCGGATCCATCATTTTGAAGACCGAAGGATGGTTGACGGACACGATCAACCGACCGCCGGGCTTCAACACGCGCCGCAGCTCCGCCAGCGGCGCCGTCCAGTCCTCCAGGTAGTGGAGCACCAAGGACGCGACGACGTCATCGAAGACACCGTCGGAGAACGGCAGCGGGTCGCCCAGACCCGCACGATGCAGGACGGCCTCGGGCCCGAGCCTCTTGCGGGCCAGCTCCAGCATCCCAGCGCTGGAGTCGAAACCGGTCACGATCGCACCCCGGTCACGCAGCGACGCGAACAGGGGACCGGATCCGCAGCCGACGTCCAAGACCCGCCGCCCGGCCACGTCCCCGGCCAGGTCCAGGATCGCGGGCCGGGCGTAGTAGCCGTTGATGAGATTCGCCTCGGTGCCGGTCTCATACGCCTGCGCGAAGCTGTCGTAGTCGTTCGCCACGGCCTGACTCGCCGGCTCGGCAGAACTCTCAGAGGGCGGTACGCAAGGATTCGCCCGACTTATCCCTGTCGCGGGATTGACCTGCAGGACAGGGCAGTTCGCGGGCCTCCCACTGCCCTCGCGGCCTGGGATCGGGACAGAGGGCTGTCCCAGCCGGGGCTCAGCGGCATACTGCGGTCATGAGTGAGGAATCGGCACGACTGGCGCGAGCCCTCGTCGAGTTCCGTGAGGCCGAAGGCATCTCGGAGCGCGAGCTCGCACGACGTACCTGGCTGAGTCACGCGACCATCAGGACCTTCGAACGCGACCGCGCGGGCCTGCCCACTCCGACCGTGGCCCGAACGTTCGAGGAAGTCCTCGGCTGGGCTCCGGGGAGCATCAAGGCCACGCCGTCCGAGGCGACGGGCCTTGTGTCATCGGCCGATTCGAGCTCAGGCCTCAAGTAGGCGCGCTGGTCAGGCCTGCTTGCCGGACGGCTACGGTCGCGGCAGGGCGAACAGGCCCGGTTCGGGCTCTGCCAGGATGTTGCGCCCGGTCAGGCGCTTGAGCTTCAAACGGACGTTGTTGATGTTGTTCGGAGCCGGGTCCAGGTCCATCGCCTCGCACACGCCCCGCGCGCGCAGCGGACCGTCTGCCTGGGCGAACACCACCATGATTTCCTGGTAGGCCGCCCCGTCCGGCACCTGCGGGGCGGACGCCGACGGCGCGGGCGGGTCCGGGTCGGGCAGCCCCAGCAGCGTCTTGCGGGTGATCCGCACTTCCTCGGCGGCCCGATCGAGCTCGTCCAGCACGGCGATGAGCCGCGTGATCTGCTCGCGGGTCTCTTCGGCCTGCGCGGCGATCTCTCGCTCGCGCTTCTCCAGACGCACCAGCACCGCCCCCAGGGTCAGGTCCCCGCTGGTCACGCGCCGCGCCATGACATCGCGCCGCCGGTCAGCCGACGGGTCATCACGTCGCTTATCGCCCAGTAGACCCGGGACTCGGCCGAGGCGGGGCGGTGCTCGTAGTCACGTACCAGTCGCCGGTGCAGCATCAAGATCCCGTTCGTCTGCTCCACCCGCCACCGGATCGGCTGCGGGACGAACCCGGTCTCGGCAGGGTTGCGTTCGACGATTTCGACGTCGATGCCCACCTGCTTGCCGTGGTCCACAACGGTCTTCTTGAACCCCTGGTCCACCAGGGCCTTCGTCACGGTGTCGCCACTGGCTACTGCGACCTTGTCGAGCAGGGCGGTGCCGAAGGCGTTGTCGTGGACGGAGGCGGCCAGCACGACCACGGCGATCACCAGGCCCAGCACGTCCACGGCAAGGCCCCGCTTGCGGCCGGGCACCTTCTTCGCCACGTCGCGTCCCGTCGTCTTGGCCGGCACCCCGGCCGCCGCGTGCAGGCTCTGGGTGTCGAGCACCACCAGGCTGGGGTCGGCTAATCGGCCCCTCTTCTCGCGGACCTGCCAGCGCAGCAGGTCATGAATGACCTGGTCGGTGCCGTCATTGCGCCACGTGTAGAAGTAGTACTTCACCGCGCCGGCGGGTGGCAGGTCGTGCGGGAGGTAGTCCCACTGGCAGCCGGTCCGGGACTGGTAGAGCAGCGCGTTGACGATCTCCCGCATCTCGTAGCGGCCTTCGTGGCCGCTGACCGAGGGATGCTGGACCTTCCACGAGGTGATCACCGGCTCGATCAGCGCCCAGCGTTCGTCGGACAAGTCGCTCTTGTAGGGCTTGCGGTCGCTCACGCAGTCACCTCAGCACGGCGCCAGCCCCGCGACCTGCCAGAGGTAGCAAGGCCACACGTTCAGGCGACGACAGAACGGACTTAATCTCTCATTCCGCCCACTCAGAAGTGGAAGGCATGCGACTCACCCTCGCATGCCCGGCCCCGCCGTCCTGGGCTTGGGACGGAGCTGTGACAGTTCGGGAAACCACGCTCCTCGTGCCAGGCGTTTGGTTTTCAGTGGGTTCGGCGTCGCTGTCCCCGGGGGTGATCGGGTGGTCTGCCTGGTCAGGTGGGTGTTGCGGGCGGCCTGCGCCGCGGCGGCGTACCCGTGGCGCCGCAGCCGGTCGGGGAGGGCGGCGGCGTCTTCCAGCGCGGTGTGCGGCTCGGTGGTGCGCGGGTGCGGTCGGCCGGTGTCGCGGGCGTAGTCGGCCAGCGGCTCGGCGACCAGCCCGTGGAGCCAGGCGATCCTCGGCTCGGCGTATGGGTCGTCGGACACCTCGGTGTAGCCGGCCCGCTCCGGACAGCCCGCTCCGATGGCCCGGTGGGGCAGGTCGTCGGCGGCCGGCGCGTTGTCAGGGCCGTCGGCTCAACGGCTCCGGACCGGCTGGGTGAATGATGCTTGGCAGTAACCGCATCCGCTGATCACACCGCAGGGCACGACGATCGCCGCCCCTGCCCGGGTACCGTGCTGTTCGACGGATCACCAGGGGGGCAGATGGCAGTACAGCGGCACAATCCGAACGACCGGCTCGTGGAAGCCGTAACCGCAAAGGACTCCGGCGCGGTGCGGGCATGTCTGGAGGACGGCGCCGATCCGGACACTCCGGGCCCCGAAGGCCTCTCGCTGCTCTGCGCCGCCGTGGCTGGATTCGACCACGAGACCGCCGAGGCTCTGGCGGAGGGCGGCGCCGAAACCGACCGCGCGCTGCCGGACGGCACGACAGCGCTGCTGCGGGCCGTCGATCTTGGCTCCCCGGCACTGGTCGACGCCGTGCTCGGAAAAGACCCTCGAGTGCGGCTCACCGAGGCCGCCCAGAAGCAGCTGCTCGACCTCGCCCGGCACTGGTACGAGACAGGCGAGGCCGAGGAACTGCGCCGCCGCACGGGAGCCTCGGGCCCGGCCGCCCGGCGTCTGATCGAGGACGCCAAGTACACGGAGGTCGAGGAGGTCTCTCTCGGCGGGCTCACCGTCCGGGCAGGCCACAGCGCCGTCCTCACCTCGCTGGAGTGGGCGTTCGGCGTCCTGCCGCCGGTGGCGGAGCTGGTGGCACGCGCGGTCCGGTGCCCGGACGGGACGAACGTCAACTGGTCCGCTGCCAGTTACACCCTCGCCCACCGCCGGAGCCCGCAGGCCTGGTCCGACCTGGCGGCCCTGCGCCACCACCCCGATCCCGTCCACCGCCGCTTCCTCGCCGGCGTCCTGTGGCACCGGGACTTCCTGGCCGGCGTCTTCGAGGACCGCCCGGATACCGCGCAGGATGTCGACTTCCTGGCCGCCTGGGTGCTCGAGGAGCCGGACGGCCAGGTGCTGGCCAAGGTCCTGGACGTCTACGCCGGCAACGACGACCCGGGCCAGGAGGCCGTCGGCCTGCGGTACGCCGACCACCCGGACCCGCGCGTGCGCCGCGAGGTGCCCGGCTGCCTGAGCCGGTACCAGACCCCGCGGAGCGAGGCCGCCGCCACCACCCTGCTCGCCATGGCTCGCGACCCCGACGCCGGGGTTCGGGGCGTCATCGCCCGGACCTTCGCCGCCCCGCGCGATCTCGCCCCCGCGATCCGAGAGGCTCTGCTCACCCTGATCCGCGACCCCGACCCCGGCGTCCGGGCCTGCGCCGCCGAGTCCCTCTCCGGCTCCCACGACCGGACGGCCGCTGTCACGGAGGCCCTCACTGCCCTGCTGGACGAGGAGGACCAACTCCTGCGTCTGGAGGCCGCCTGCGCCCTCGCCCGCCGCGACGACCCGCGCACCGAGGAAGCCTACGAGCGCGTCGGCCGGTTCGGCCCCGGGTTCCAGGACGACCACCGCGTGGACGCCCACTTTCACTACCGCTGGCGCAACCGGCCCGATCGCACCTGACAGTCCGGCTCAACGACTGACATGAAGGGTTCGCCGGCGCGCGTGACTCGCGGACGCGGACGCGCCGTCGGCCGGGGAGTGGAGCAAGGGCCGCGCACGGACCGGTGTACTGCTCAGCGGTTGCGTTCCGCGATGAGCCGCACCCCCAGTGATGACATCTGCCGGCCGAAGCGGTCGTTGGTGAAGCGCTCCATGATCCTCTCGCGGGCGAGAGCGCCTCGCGCCGCAGCCCCCACCGGGTCCTCCAAGGCGCAACGCAGCGTCTTCGCAAGGCTGTCCGGATCGAGGCGCCGACTTCCTGACGCGCCTTCGACCGGCACCGGGTAACCAACCGAGTCGTCCGGTATCAGTTCGCGGAGGGAGTCCACACTGCTGGCCACCACCGGTCGGCCGAAGGCCATCATCTCGGCGCACACGTAGCAGAACGACTCCCAGAGGCTGGGAACGACCGCGACGTCAGCCACCGACATCCATCCAAGGGCCTCCTCGCGCCTGATGTCGCCGAGGAAGGCGATCTGCCCGGTCAGACCGAGGTCGGTTGCCCGTTGCCGCAGAAGTCCCTCCTCGGGACCGACGCCGACCACCGCGAGCTGTACGAGTGCGGGGCCTGAGCCCGGCCGGTGGACGGGTCCCAGGCGGGCCAGTGCCGTCAGCAGCACGTCGAAGCCCTTCACGGGTACCAGCCGGCCGCAGGCCACCAGGAGCGGTGCCGCGGGGGCGGAGGCGCCGCGGAGCGCGGTGAGCCGCTCGAACCGGCCTGAGTCGGCCTCGACAGCGGCGATCTCGGCCGGGTCGACTCCCAGATGAACCACTGACTGAGTGGCGCTGTCCACCCCGTAGCGGCCGGTGATGGCGTCGCGCAGAGCGTGGCTGATGAAGACCGTGTGATCGCTGGTGCGCAGTGCCTTCGCTTCGATGGCGAGCAAGTCCGCGCGATCGGCAGTCGTTCCGGTCGTCACCCGGTGACCGTCACGGTCGTACGGCGTGATCGCCTCGAAGTCCTGGAGCAGGACATTGATCAACGGTACGGAGTGCTCCCGTGCCAGGAGCATGGCCTCCGGATAGCAGAACAGGTCGGGCAGGGCGACCAGGTCCGGCGGGCCCAGCACACTCACGAGCCAGTTGGCGGCCGCGAGGATACGGCGGTGGGTTCGAAGGCTCTGATCCCGCAGGCCCGTCTCTCCGTTGTAGAGGACCCCGGTGCCGGTCCGGAGCACACTCACGTCGTCCACGAGTTCGTGGACATCGTCGGTTCCGGTGTGGCTCGTGACGACAAGGACCTGCCAGCCCTCTGCCGCCAGGCCCTTCGCCAGACTTCTGGCCACCGTACTGGTCCCGCCCACGGTGAGCGGCGGGTACTCGCGGGAGAAGATGAAGACGCGGCGGGTGGGACTCATGGCTGGTTGCCTCCGGCAGGGTCGGCCAAGTCTTGGGCACGTGAGAGATACCGGTCGATCTGTGCGCGGGTGGCCAGGTCGGGGTCCAGGCCACGTCCGACCATGCGGTGCCATTCGACGGTCGCCGCCGCGGCCTCGTCCAGACCGAGGTGGTGGTCCCACGCGAGTTCGGCCGCGGCCCTGCGACCGTCCAGGCGGAGCACCGCCTCCTCGGTGAATCCGGGATCGGGTCGCGTCAGCAGGACGGAGCCGGGCGGCTCGGTCGCCCGCTGTCCGGTGCGTGCCCAGTGGTCGGCGAGAGCGGCGGCGAGTTCCCGAGCGGTGGCACCGTCGCCCGGAGGCGCGAAGTTGAACACGCGGCCGGCGGGCACCCGACCGGCCCTGAGAGCGTCGGCAAGGCGCAGCAGACCTGCCGTGACATCGAGGACGTGCTGCCAGGGGCGCACGCCGGACGCGTTGCGCAGCTGGATCGGAGCACCGGTGGCCAGGGCCGCGATCGTGTCGGGCACCAGTCGGTGCGCGGCGTGGTCGCCGCCCCCGATCACGTTGCCGAATCGTACGGAGGCGGCACGGGGCCCCTGGCCGTCGAAGAGGGCCGTGTACCCCTCGAAGACGATCTCCGCTGCCGCTTTGGAGATGCTGTAGGGACAGCCGCCACCGATCTCGTCGGTCTCCCGGTAGGGCCAGGGCCAGCCGAAGTTGCGGTAGCACTTGTCCGAGGTCACGTGAACGAGAACGCCGGGCCGGGCGTGGCGGGCCGCTTCCAGTACGTTGATGGATCCGCCGATGTTGGTGTCCAGCGTGGTCCGAGGATCCTCCAACCCGGCGCGGACCAGGGGTTGGGCCGCCAGGTGGAAGACGCTGTGATAGGGCGCCCCGCTCATCACCCGGTGAACGGCGTCGTAGTCCCGGATGTCCGCGACGTGGCTCGTGACGCCGTGGCGTGCCAGCCAGCCGTCGCGCGTGCGGGTCGCCGGGTCGGCGTTGAGGGCGATCCCCTCGACCTCGGCTCCGAGCCGACACAGGGTCAGGGCGAGCCAGGAACCGATGAATCCGCTGTGACCTGTGATCAGGACCCGGCGGCCGCGCCAGGATTCGTTCAGCTGGGTGTCGGCCACGGGAAGTCCTCTCGCCTGACGAGGTCCTCGACCTCGGTGAAGTCCTTGTAGGTGTCGACAGGGTGCCAACGGCCTTCGTGGACGACCGCCCGCACCTGGCCGTCGGCTGCCAGCCGGGGCAGGATGACGTCCTCGAGTTCCCCACCTGGTTCGGCCAGTTCCTCGAAGATGGCGGGAGTGCACAGGAAGTAGCCGGCGGAGATCAGTTCGGGGCGCAGGGGCTTCTCCTCGAAGGAGGTGACCATCGAGTCCGGTCCGACGGTCAGCTCGCCGTATCGCGCCCTGACCCGTGTCGCGGCCATCACGACCATGGCGCGGGTGGTCCGCTGCACAGTGAGCAGCCTGCCCAGATCGAAGTCGGAGAGGGTGTCGGCGTACCCCATGAAGAAGGAGCGTTCACCGATGTGGGTTCGGGCGTCCAGCAGGCGCCGGGACTTCTCCGCCAGCGGTCCGCTGTCCACCAGCGTCACTCGGACGGTGCTGGTGAACCGCGTCCAGCCCGGCCCCGACTCCACCGCGTGCGCGGGGACACCGAACTCGGCGAGGACGGCGCGGCGGACCGCGTCCGAGCCGTACCCCACGCAGAGGACGAACTCGCTCAAGCCGAAGGCGCGGTAGTAGTCGATGACGTGTAGCAGGAGGGTGCGTCCGTCCGGCAGGGGCCGCAGCGGTTTGGGGGTGTGGTCGTCGTGGGTGCGCTGGCGCAGGCCGAGGCCTCCGCACAGTAGAAGGACCGGTGGTCGGTCGTCCGTCCTCGTCGCGGGCCCCAGTATGGCCGTCATGAGATCTTTCCGTTCTCGTTGATGCCGGTCCCGCCTATCGCAGGCCGGTGCGGTAGGCCTCCGCCTGGATCCCGTACAGCTGTGCGTAGTGCCCACCCAGCGCGATCAGTTGGTCGTGCGTGCCGAACTCCGTGGCGCGGGCGCCGTTCAGCACCAGGATCAAGTCGGCTGCCCGTACCGTGGAGAAGCGGTGCGACACCAGCAGGGTCACTCCGCCCGTGCCGGACCCGGCTCCGGTGCGGGCGGCCATGGTGTAGCGGTCGAAGAGCGCGTGCTCGGTCTCGGCGTCGACCGCGGAGGTCGGCTCGTCCAGGACGGTGAGCAGCGGCTGGTCGCGCATGAAGCCCCTGGCGAGGGCGACGCGCTGCCACTGGCCGTGCGAGAGGTCCACTCCCTGCGGCCAGCTGACGCCCAGCTGGGTGTGCACTCCTTCGGGCAGCGCCCGCGCGATGTCGCTCGCCGCTGCCTTCTCCAGCGCGGTGTCGACGGCGTCCGGCTGGTCCGCACGCGGGAGGTCGCCTATGCCGACCGAGAGCCGCAGCCGGAACTCGAACGCGAAGAAGTCCTGGAAGGTCCCGGTCACCCGACGGCGCCAGGACACCGGGTCGGTGCGCGCGAGGTCCTGACCGTCCAGGGTGATCCGCCCGGAGGTGGGTGTGTACAGGCCGCACAGCAGTTTGACCAGACTCGACTTCCCGGCGCCGTTCTCACCCACGACGGCGACCACGGCTCCGGCCGGGAGCAGGACGCTGACCTCGTCGAGGATCAGGCGATCCGTCCCCGGGTAGGCGAAACTGACCGCATCGAGCCGGATGCCCTCGGACAGGCGCTCCGGTGCGGACCGGTCGGCTGCCACCAGGCGCTTCGCCGCGTAGTCCTCCAGCCAGGCCAGCTTGCGGGAGCAGTCCAGCCAGATGGTCCGGAAGAAGTGGATCTGCGTGATCGTCTGGCCGATGTAGCCGGAGAGCCGGCTGCCTGCGGCGAGGACGAGCAGCACGGCACCCGTGCGGTCCGCGGAGTGCGCCGCCGTATAGGCCACGGCCGCGATGAACGCCGCTCCGAACAGGGCCTGCGCGCCGGACTGCCAGGCCGCGCTGATCCAGCGGGCGCGGGCGAGCGGCCGGTGCCGCTGCTCCCATGCCCGGTGCCGCAGGCGCCGGACGAGCGGGCCGGTGCGGGCCACCCGCAGTTCCTTGCCCGCCACCGCGGAGGTGGCCAGCAGGAACAGGTGGCGGGCGAGCCGGTCGTGCCGCGCGCCGGCTTCTTCCACCCGCTTCTCCACCGCGGCGCGGCGGCCCGAGACGAGGACCGTCGGCAGCGGGAAGAGCCCGAGCAGCATCAGGAGCGGGTTCACCGAAGCCAGCAGGCCGAGGGTGATCGCCGCCCTGAGGAGGACACCGACGAGGCTGAACAGGTGCCGGTACAGGTCGCTCAGCGCCGAGGCGTGGTCGCGCAGCACGGAGATGCGATCGAGCTGGGCGGGCCGTTCGTGGTGCTCGATCGTGGACACGCCGGCCAGCAGCTCGGCGATGTGCGACTCGACGACGACGGCGGCCCGGTCCGCGAAGCGCTGGTTCACCCGTGTGCTCACCGTCTGCAGCAGCCAGTTTCCCGCTGCCATCGCCGCGAGGAGCCCCGAACTGGCCGCGAGCCCGGCGCCGCTCCCGGTGATCACCGCGGTGGCGAAGGCGGCGAGTCCCCAGGCGAACATCGCGTCCGGCACGGCGCTGAGCGCCTCGGCGCAGAAGGCCGCGGCGATCATCGCCGGGCTGGAGCGCCAGCCCATGCGCAGGGAGCGTCCCAGGGATCGCCATGCTCCGGGCAGCGGATCGAGTTCGTCGGTGGTCATGGCCGGGCCTCCTCTGCGCGGTCGTCCTGGGCGGACCCGGCCGACCGGGTCGCCGGCACCAGGTCGTCCTCCGGCTCGGCATCCGTCGCCGGCACCAGGTCGTCCTCCGGCTCGGCACCCGTCGCCGGCGACTCGTCGAACCGGGAGGCCTGGAGGGTGTAGAGGTCGTGGTACCGGCCGCGCGCGGCCATCAGCTCGGCGTGGGTGCCGAGTTCGATGATCCGCCCCTGTTCGAGCACGCAGATCCGGTCGGCCTGGCGCACGGTGGAGAACCTGTGCGAGATCAGCAGGGTCGTCACGCCGCGCGTGGCGCGCAGGAGGCGCCCGAAGATCTCGGCCTCGGCGCGTACGTCGAGTTGTGCGGTGGGCTCGTCCAGGATCACCAGACCCGCCCCGGACCGCACCGCGGCCAGCGCCCGGGCGATGGCCACGCGCTGCCACTGGCCGCCCGACAGGTCGGTACCACCCTCGTACTCGCGTGCGAGAACGGTGTCGAGCGGCGCGAGTCCGAGCCCGCCGGCCTCCCGCAGGGCAGCCTCGATGACTTCGTCGCTCGCTCCGTTCGGAGCGACGTTGTCCCGCAGCGGCAGGTGGTAGCGGAGGAAGTCCTGGAACACGGCCGCGACCTGCCCGCGCCAGGCCTCGAGGTCGAACTCGCGCAGATCGGTGCCGTCCACTTCGATGGCCCCGCCGGTGGGGTCGTGGAGTCGGCAGAGCAGCTTCGCCAGCGTGGTCTTGCCCGCCCCGTTGACGCCGACGACCGCGAGTGAGGTCCCTGCCTCGATGGTCAGGTCGACCCCGTCGAGGACCGGGCTCGCGCTGCCCGGATAGCGGAACTCGAGCCCGCGCAGCCGGATTCGAGAGGCGGGAAGACCGTCCGCCCGCTGCGTGCCCGACGGCAGTCGACCGGCCTCTGCCATGGATTCCCGCAGCTCCAGGGCGGTGGCTACCGACTCGGCGGTGGGCGGCAGGGCCCAGTTGATCCCACCGAAGGCCACTGCGGAGACTCCGAGGGCGGCCTGGGCGAACATCGCCGCCCGGCCGACGGACAGCTCGCCGGCGGCCGCCTGCTGGGCCAGCGACCAGAACAGCAGTCCGTTGGCGGCCACGAGGACGAGCACCGCCCAGCGCAGCGGTCTGCGCCGCAGCCGGGTCGCCTGCCACCGCAGTTCGCCGAGCTTGCGGCGCTCCGCGGTGAACCGGGCCACGGTCCACTCGCTCAGCCCGAAGATCCGCAGTTCCTTGGCGGCCGGCGCGGCCACCGCGAGGCGGTAGGAGTAGTCCGCGTCGCGTTGCGCCGCGAGCACCTGAGCCTCACTCCGGTCCCAGGAACTGCTCTCCCGCAGCAACCAGTGCGTCGACAGCCATGCGCCGGCCAGCAGCGGGGCGGCCCACCAGCTGTAGTCGAGCAGGACCGCCGACTGCGCCAGCCCGGCGGCCGCCTCGACCAGGCCGCCGGAGATCAACCCGATCGCGATGATCATCGGCGGCCCGGACATCCCTTGGTCGAAGTCCTTGGCGAGCGCGAGGCGTTCGGCGAGTTCCCGGGACTCCAGGTGGGCGAGGGCGGGTGGTTCGGTCGAGGCACCCGCCAGGACGTCCTGCAGGCGATCGGACATTCGTTCGCCGAGGCTGCTGCTCACCTGGGCGTGCACCGGAGCGAGTAGTTGGATGAGCACGAACGCGACGCCGACCGCCACCAGCGGGTCGAGGTACGCCCGGTCGGCGTTGAGCGCCCCGATCAGCCCGCCGGTCAGGACCGTGAGGATCGCCGGCAGCATGCCGCGGCTCGCGATCAGGCACCACCAGGCGATGCCCAGGCGGAAGTCGGTCCGGGTGAGGAAGGCGAAGAGGACGAGTTCCTGCCGACGACGGATCGCGGCGATCACCGCTGCCTCGCGGTGAAAGGGGTACACATGCGGGTCGTCGGTCCTGTCTGGGGAGAAGACGGTCGGGACGGGTGCCGGGCAGCGCGGGGGCCGCCCGAGCGGGTGCGGTGCTTCACCTGGTGGTCGTGGACTGGGGCTCGCCCGGGCCCGGAGGGTCGCCCAGCCGCAGGCAGGCGGCGGTGAAGACCTCGCCCACGACCATCGCGGGGCGGCCGCCGATGAACACCCGGTAGACGCGCAGGGCGCCGGTCACCGCCTGATCCGGTCCGCGGGGCGCCGCCGCCTCCTTGGCGCCGTCCAGCGGGTCGGGGGCCTCGCCTGCGAACAGCGCGCGACTGAACAGGAGTTCGCGGAAGGTCTCGACCCGCCATCGGCGCAGGACCCGGCCGATCGGCTCGGCGGTCGTGGTGAGGTCCCGGTGGACCGGTCCGGGCAACGTCTCAGCCGCGAGCACGGACCGTGCGCGCACCAGGGTCGTGCCGGAGCTGGCGCCGACCAGCAGCGTGGACCGGTTCAGGACGGAGCCGGAGCCGATGCCGTCCGCCAGGGCCGCCAGGGCCCCGGCGGGCGCGGGACCGCCGTGGTGCAGGGCGGCGAGGCGGATCGCCTCGCCGGCCAGTTCCTCCAGCAGCGTGGTGACGGTTCCGTCGCTGGTCACGAGCATCCGGCCGAACGGGCTCAGCCGGCCAGGGGGCAGGTGTCCCGCCGGCGTTCCGGCGGCTCTCACCGGGAGTCCCGTACCGGCCGTGCGCGCAGCGCCTTTCCGGTGGCCGACCGCGGGATGTGGTCAACCGGTTCGAAGGCGCGCGGCATCTGATGGGGAGCCAGCTCGGCGCGGCACCACTCGATGAGTTCACCCGCCACGGCACCGGGTCGCAGCACGACCCGGGCGACCGGCACTTCGCCACGCACCTCATCGGCCAGGGCGCAGACGGACACGTCGAGGACACCCGGGTGTTGGGAGATCACCCGTTCCACCTCACCCGGAGAGACCTTCTCACCGGCGACGTTGATGACGGCGGCCGACCGGCCGAGCAGTGTCAGCCGACCCGGTGAGACGCCTGACCACTGGGCCAGATCGCCCGTGCGGTACCAGCCGTCAGGGTCGGAGACGGGCAGCAGCCGGTTGCGCGTCCCAGGCCCGAAGCGCCCCAGGGCGAGTGAGGAGGTCCGCACCTGGAGCTCCCCGCCGTCGAGCCGGACCCGCACACCGGGCAGCGGCTCCCCGATGTCACCGGGTTCCTGGCCGCGGTCGACACGGGAGAGGGTCATCGCTCCCGCTTCGGAGGAGCCGTAGCAGTTGTAGAGCGGCAACTCCAGGGCGTTCCCCGGGCGTTGTTGGACGACCGGTGGCAGTGCCGCCCCGGCCGAGACCGCGGCGTTCAACCGGGCCAGGTCCTGGACGGTCGCCCCTTGCCGGCCCGTCCCCTGCGCCAGCAGGCCGTAGTGGGCCGGCAGCGCGATCAGGGTCCGGGCGTCAAGTGCTCGAACCGCCGCGGCGTACGTCGAGGGCAGGCACCTGCTCGGCAGCAGCCGTACGGGGGCACCCGCCACGAGTGGTGCGATGAGGCCGTAGTTGAAACCGTAGGCGTGGAACACGGGCGCGGCGCAGACCACCGGCGCTCCGGGCTCGTAGCCGAGGAAGTCCGCGACCCGCCGCGCGTCCGCGAGCACGGCGGCGCGGGACCGGACGACCGCCATCGGCGTTCCGGTCGAACCGGAGGTGAAGAAGACCTGCGCGTCGGGCGGTAGTTCAGTCGCCGGCTCCAGGCCGTCGGCGGCGGCGGCGCGGACGAGGCCGAGGAACGGTGACTCCTGAGTACCGGGCCGGGCCGGCCGTTCGGTTCCGGCCGGCCCGGCCCCGTCGCGCACGGCCGGCCCGGACGGACCCGCCGCGGTCGCCGGGTCCCGGTGCAGCAGTGGGATTCCGGCCCGGTCCGCGGCGAGCGTGAGCAGAGCCGTGGCCACCGGATCGTCGGACTCGACGACGACGGCGCTGCCCGAGTAACGACGTGCCAGTGCCTCCGACAGCTCCGTCGCCGTGAGCAGCAGTTCGTCCCGGCTCCAGGAACGGTCGCCGGCGATCAGCGCGGGATCGGTGGAGCTGCCGGCGGCCGCGGCGACCGCGGCGAAGATTCCCGGCGAGTTCATGACGACTCCTGGAGTGCGGTTTCGGCTGGGCGACGGACCGGGCCGGTCAGCCGCGCGCGACGATGTAGTCGGCGATCTTCGCGGGCGTGCTGAAGCTCTCCACCGTGAGCTCCTCGTCCGGAATGGTGAGGGAGAACTCCCCCTCGATCCAGACCAGGAGTTCCAGGACACCGAGCGAGTCGAACTCGGCATAGTCGCGCAGGTCCGTATCGGCCTCCGGAGAGCTGCCGCGTAGCGCGGGAATCACCTCCTGGAGGCGCAGCGAGATCGCATCGAGGACTTCCTGACGTTCTGCCATTCTCTTTGACTACCTGTCTCGTTGGGGGTGGGTGGGAGGGAGGTGGCCGAGCCGGGGTTCGTGTTCAGATCGCCGGGGTGAACGACCGCTCGGCGCTGCGCACGGCTGACAGCAGCGCGCGGTACGAGGCGGCGGCGGGCCCTTCCGGCAGCAGGTCCTTCCAGGGCTTCGCCGGGCTCGCGAAGTGCAGCACCGCGGACGTCTCCTCCAACCGGACGAGGTCCTGCAAGGGCATCAGGTCCTGCGTGGTGTACCGGACCCAGGGCGTGCGGACCAGTGCCGACAGCGGAAAGGCGTTCCAGTGCGGCTCCAACCGCTTCCACCGGTCTTGTGCGGCCCAGTTGAGTGCGTCCTGGTCCCAGAGCCGGATGTGCTCCGGATGGGCCGCGATGAACTCGATCGCCCGGGCGAAGAGCCGCTCCTCGCGGCAGGCGGCCGGGTCGATCAGCAGCACGCCGGAATTGAAGTACTCCTGCTCGGGAGGGATCCCGAGCTTGGACCAGCCGGGCAGGGCTCGCCCCCGTCCGACGACCGGGTTGAGCGGATCCCGTACGGCTCCCAGCGGCCGGCCGTCGAGTTCGGTGCCGAACAGTGCGCTGAGGTCCCCGCGGATGACGAGGTCCGCGTCGAGATACAGGACCCGCTCGCGGTCGAGGTACATCTCGGGTATGACCAGCCGCAGGTAATTGGCATGAGCCCCGCCGAACGCGGTCGGATAGCGGATCGGCTCCAGGTGCACGGGGCGCAACCTCACTCGCAGGCCGAGGAGTTCCGCGTGCCACCGTAAACGCTCGATCGTCAGCGGTGAGAGCTCCTCGTAGAGCAGGTCGATCTGCAGCCGGTCGGTCAGTTCGGCATTCGACGCACGGAGCGAGTGCCACGCCACGGTCAGCGGAAGGCTGTAGGACTCGTCGATGGCGAAGACGATTTGAGTCGGTTCTCCATCGTTCGAAGGCATTGGCTTGGGCACAGGCGCTTTCCCCCGGATTCAATGCAAAGGACGGTTCCGCAGCGAACGTCGCCGGGTCTCGCTCCACCGGCTCCCGTCACCCGGCTGCTGCCGCAACGACGGTTCCACCCACGTCATCTGACTGTTCGTCTCGTCATGTGAGCGGTCACGTGAACCTTCACGGAACTATGATCCAGCCGCCAGTAGCTGTCAATAGCCGCATGCGGAGCATGTATAGCCCGATGCTGTCGTCGAGATCCGAACTGATTGACAGTGCAGCGCGCCTCGGGTCATAGTGCCGTGAACGATCACGTGACCGTTCACGTGACGATCATGCGCTCGCTCCAGCAGCCGCTCCGCCTGGCCGGCGCAGACTCCGGGATCCGCCGGAGTCGTACCGAGGCCCTTTCGCTGCGGACCGGCAACCGGGCCGCGCCGCAGTGCGCCGCGCGGCGGACCCGCTCACCACCTTGCCTCGCCGCAGGAACCGGTCGCGTTCCGAGCAAGTCACGAGAATCGAGGGAGTCATGACACGGCCTCACACGGCGCGGGCTGCCCGGCTGCTCCCCGCGCCCCGTCCCGACTCGCCGGCGCGAGCAACGGGCCGGCCCGCCGGCCGGCTCGCCGAGATCGTCGCCCGGGTCCGCCATGTGCCCGACCGCTACCGCGAGTTCCGGCAGGACGGGCACCGGGCAACCCGTGAACACGGCATCATCCCTGCCCTGCTGGGGGAACTCGGCGATGTCGGGCTGCCTTCCCTGGTCCGTGACGGCGTCAGGTACTTCGACCAGATCGATCTGGCCAACGTCGCCCTGGCGTTGCGCCTGCCCAACGCGCGCACCCTGGCGATGCGCGGCTGGGCGAACTCGCTGCGCGCCACGTCCGGCGCGGCCGCCGGCTCGTTCGAGGTCGAGGTGCGGGCGCACTGTCCGCAGCCCGGACACCCCGGTGAGTGCGAGTACACGCGCAGCGAGGCCCTGCGCTCCCTCGCCGGGTACACGCCGGCCGCCGCCTCCGACACCGGGCAGCTGCGCCACCGGGTTGCGCGGCCCATGACCGAGGGGCGGCTGCCCGACGCGCTCGCGAGCCTGTTCCGGCCGCTGCGTTTCCACCTGCTCCCGGAGCCGCTGCGCGCCGATCTCGGATTCCTGGCCGAGACCAATCTCGCCGACTGCGACCTCGCCGCCCTGTACCTGACGCGCGAGGCCGGCCGACTCGGCCTCGCGGCCCGCTACAGCTACGGGTTCTTCCTCGCCGCGCCGTACTCCATCATCCACACGTGGACGGAGGTGCTCGACGGTGGGGAATGGCACGCATTCGACCCGCACCTCCTCAACCTCCTCGGCGACTGGTCGCTGCTCGACCCCGAGGAGTGGCCGCCGCACCGGTCCATCGGGAGCTGCACGGCGCGCGTCAGCGACCACGACGTCTGGCTGACGACACATCACGGGGCCTGCGCTCCGCTGTCGCTCGCCACTCGCCGGGTCGAGGAGGACGCCAGATGAGCAGCCGATCGGAGCTGCCGGACGGGCGGATCACGGGCACGCCGGTCCGGATCGTCCTCGTCGGCGCCGGCGCGATGGGGCAGGCCTGGGCCCGAGCGCTGCACAAGCACCCCCGTTGCCGGCTCGCGGCGATCGTGGACAGCGATCCGCGTCGGGCGCGGGGGCTGGCGCTGCGCCTGCGCCTGCCGGAACTGCCCGTCAGCGCGACGCTGGAGTCGCTACCGGGACCGGCGGCGGACGCCTGCGTCAATGCCACTCCTCCGCAGGTCCACCGGTCGGTGATCACTGAGGCCCTCACCAGCGGCCTGTCGGTACTGACCGAGAAGCCCTTCGCCATGGATCTCGACCAGGCGGCCGAGCTGACCGGGACAGCCGCGCGCCACGGCCGGTTGTTGATGGTCAGTCAGTCTCGGAGCCTCCAGCCGGGGGCGGACGCCTTCCGAACGGCCGTCGGCCGGCTGGGCGGTCTGCACAGGCTGGAGGCACGCTTCAGTCGCGGCTACCCCGCGGAAGGGTTCCGTTCGGAGTTGGACCAGCCGCTGCTGCGCGACATGGCGGTGCACGCCTTCGACACGGCCCGGATGCTGACCGGAAGCGATGCGGACTCCGTCTACTGCGACGCTCCCGCGCGCCCCCGCTCGGGATACCGCGGTCCGGCCGAAGCGATCGCGCTGTTCACCATGCTGGACGGTTCGCGCTTCCTCTACCAAGGCAGTTGGTGCGCTCCGGCGATGCCCACCGCCTGGAGCGGTCGCTGGCGGGCGACGGGTCCGCACGGCACCGCGACGTGGACGGGGGCGGGGACGGTCCGGTTGGCGCTCGTGAGCGGTGCGGGGGTGTCGTCCCGGGAGGCGGGAGCGGACCACGAGCCCGCCTCGGACGAGGACGGGAGGATCGTGGCCCAGGTCGATGACCAGGGGTTCGACCGGGACCCGGTGCGCCAGGTGGCAGCGCCGCTCGAGGAGTTCCTCGACGCCCTGGCCACCGGAGCACCGGGCTGGGGCAGCGCCCGGAACAACCTCGCGACGATGGCGATGCTCGATGCCGCGATCGCGTCCGCGCGTTGCGGCGCTCCGGTCGCGGTCGTGCCGGGCGCGGCGCGGATTCCCGCCGGACGGGGCGACTGATGCGCCTGGCTCTGGTCCAGGCCCCCGCCGCGCCAGGTGATCCGCAGGAGAACCTCAGGCGCGGGCTGGCGCTGTGCGAGGACGCCAAAGCCGACGGTGCCGACCTCGTGGTCTTTCCCGAACTGTGGCAGACCGGGTACGCCCCCTGCCCGACCGACGCGGCGGGGGAGCAGCGGTGGCGCGACCTGGCCACCTCGGTCCACGCCCCCTGGCTGGGAGCCTTCCGGGAGGCCGCGCGGAGCTTGGGCCTCGCCGTCGTCACGACCTACATGGAGGCGCACGGCACGGGCCTGAGCAACGCGGCGGCCGTCATCGACGCGGCCGGACGGGTCGTGGACGTCTACCGGAAGGTCCACGTCTGCGACTTCTTGTGGGAGCGGGTCTTCACACCCGGGCGCAGGTTCGCCGCCGCGACCGTGGAGACGGTCGCCGGTCCCCTCAGGATCGGCGTCATCATCTGCTTCGACCGCGAGCAGCCGGAGGCCTGCCGGGCGCTCGCGCTGGACGGAGCGGAACTCATCGTCTGCCCGAACGCCTCCCTGCTGTGCGACGACCGGATCGGACAGGTCAGGGCTCGGGCGTTCGAGAACTCGGTGGCGGTCGCGGTGGCCAACTACCCGCTGCCGAGGATGAACGGGCGCTCCTGCCTGTTCGACGGGCGGGCCGTGCACCAAAACCGACCGCGCGACCACACGATCGCGCTCGCCGACGGCCGCAGCCGGCTCGTCCTCGCGGATCTGGACCTCACGGCACTGCGTGAGTACCGCACCGGTTCGATCTGGGGCGCGGCGCACCGGCGGCCGGCGGCCTATGCCTCTTTGACCCAGGGAGTGGCCCGATGACCCGGTCAGCTGCGATCCGGCCCTTCCGCTTCGGCGTGCTCGCCGGCGGTGCCGCCGACGTCGCGCAGTGGGAGGCGCTGAGCCGGCGGTGTGAGGAGTACGGATACAGCTCGTTCCTCGTCCCCGACCACCTGAACCGCGAGTGGGGCCCACTCGTCGCCCTGGCCCTCGCGGCGCGGGCGACCCGGTCGATCGCACTGGGCCCGCTCATGCTCGGCGCCGCCCTGCGGCAACCATCGGTGCTCTACAAGGAGTTGGCCACGCTCGACCTCGTGGCTCCCGGGCGCCTGGAGATCGGAGTGGGCGCGGGATGGCTGGCGTCGGACTTCAGCCGCGCCGGCGTCGAGATGGAGCCCGGTGCCGCCAGGATCCGCCAAGCCGTGGAGGCGGTGACGGTCCTGCGCCGGCTCTGGAACGAAGGAAGCGCCACCTTCCTGGGGAGCTCCCACCGGGTCCTCGACGCGGTCGGCGAGCCCCGGCCGAGCGCGGCCCGCTGGACGATGGGTGGCGGTGGACCCCGGATGTTGCGCGCGGCCGCCGAACAGGCCGACATCGTCTCCTTCTCCGCCCAGCTCTCCTCCGGCACCAAGGACAACCGGTTCGGTCCTTCCGCGCGGGCGGCCGAGTTCGACAGGCGGGTGCGCTGGGTGAGGGAGGCCGGGCCGGCCGCGGACCCGCCGGAGTTCCAGTGCCTGCTCTTCGCCGCCGCCATCTGCGCTTCCAGTACGCGCTACGCCGAGCGGGTCCTCACCCACATGTTCGGCCTCCCGCCCGCGGAGGCACTGGACTCCCCGCTGGCACTGGCGGGCAGTGTGGCCGAGGTCTGCGAGCGCCTCGAGGAGCGGCGGCAGCGGTACGGGATCTCCTACTGGGTGCTCCCCGGTGCCCAGGCGGACGCGTTCGCACCGGTGGTCGAGCGACTGGCCGGCAAGTGACCCATGCCCGACGAACACGATCAGGAGGAACGTTGCGCGTCCTAGGACTGGGCGGATCACACCACGACTTCTGCGCCGCCTTGGTGGCGGACGGTCAGGTCGTGTCGGCCATCGAGGAGGAGCGGCTCACCCGGGTGAAGATCGCTTACGGACTCGGGCCGCGCCTGCAGCAGTGCCTCGCGGCGGAGTACGTGCTGAACGCGGCGGGAGTCACCGCGGACGAGGTCGACCTCGTGATCGCCAACGACTTCGTCAATCCCGTCTACACCCTTCGACTGCGGGACCGGGTGCGGTGGATGGGGCACCACCTCGCCCACGCGGCGAGCACCTTCTACACCTCGCCCTTCGAGCGGGCCGCCGTGCTGGTCATGGACGGCCGCGGATCGACCGTGGTCGAGCAGGGCCGGCTGCACGGTGAGACGGTGACCTGCTACCAGGCCGGGCCCGGCGGCCTCGAGGTGCTGCGCGCGCAGCACGGCCGCGTCACCCTGACGGACCGGCGGTCCGAGGACCCTTACGAGGACTCGGTGGGCTGGATGTACGAGGCGGTGTCCAAGGCCATCGGCCTGTTCACCACCGGAGGCATGGGAGCGCCGGGCAAGACCATGGGGCTGGCCGCCTACGGGACGCCGCGCTACGTCGCGCGACTGGGGGAGTTCTTCCGGCTCTCCGCCGGAGAGTTCCGTCAGTCCACCGCCCAGCAGATCGCCATGCGCTCCTTCATCGACCGGGAGCTCGCCGAGGCCGGTGACGCGGTCGAGGGCCAGGCCCGGCGGGCCGACCTCGCCTACGCGGTCCAGCACCACACCGAGCGGATAGTGATCGAGTTCGCTCGCTGGCTGCACCGGCGCACCGGTCTGACCGACCTGTGCCTGGCGGGCGGGGTGGCCCTCAACAGCGTGGCGAACTACAAGCTCCTGTCGGAGACGGGGTTCGAACGGGTACACGTGGTCCCGGCCGCGGGCGACGGCGGGACGGCGATCGGCTCGGCCCTGTACGGGTACCACGAACTGGGCGGGCACCCGTGGAAGCCGGCACCGCAACCGTTCTCCCCCTACCTCGGCCGCGCGTACGGGGCGGACCGGATCGAGGCGGCGCTTGCCGCCGAGTCCGGCCGGCTGCGCGTCCTGCGTCCGGACGACCCGTACTCCCTGGTGGCCCGCGAGCTCGCCGGTGGAGCGATCGTCGGCTGGTTCCAGGGCCGGTCGGAGGCGGGCCCGCGGGCCCTGGGGAACCGCAGCATCCTCGCGGACGCCCGGGATCCGGGGATGAAGGACCGCATCAACGCCAGGGTCAAGCACCGCGAGCCGTTCCGACCGTTCGCCCCGATCGTTCTGGAGTCCCGCCAGGCCGAGTACTTCACCACCACCGTGCCGGCCCCCTACATGCTCATGGTCCCGGACGTGCGGAAAGAGATGCGTGCGGTCATCCCGGCCGTCACCCACGAGGACGGCTCGGCCCGGCTCCAGACGGTGCTGCGGGCGCTCAACCCCCGCCTGGACGCCCTGCTGGCCGCCTTCGACGCCCTCACCGGCGTTCCCGTGCTGCTCAACACCTCGTTCAACGACAACGAGGAGCCGATCGTCGAGACACCCGAGGACGCCGTGCGCTGCTTCCTCAAGACCCAGATCGACGTCCTGGTGCTCGGTGACCTCGTCGCCTACAAGACCGCGGTCTCGTGACCGGCGAGTCGGCGGCGATCGACGCGCTGTGCGCGCTGGTCGGACCGACGGACCGGCAGGCCGGCCGGCTCGGGGCGCTGCGGCTGCGGACCCTGGCGCGTCCGCACGGAGCGCTCGGCCGACTCGACGACCTGGTGCCCAGGATCGCGATGATCCGCAGCGATCCCGACCCCGGGCCGCTGCCCGCGCTCGTCAGCGTGCTGGCGGCCGACCACGGGCTGGCCCGGCGCGCGGTCTCGGCACTGCCGCAGCCTGCCGGGGGGCGGGTGCTCGCCCTCGTGCAATCGGGCCGGGCGCCGCTGAACCTGATCGCCGACCGGGTGCCCGCGCGAGTCGTCAGTGCGGACTTCGGTCTCGTCGAGCCGGTCGGCGAAGCGGAGTTCCGGATGGGAGCGGGTACCGAGGACATCTGCCTGCGTGACGCGATGACGCGTGCCGACGCCGAACGCGCGGTGCTGAGCGGTGCCCGGTTCCTCCGGAGCCGGTTGGGGGAGGAGACGATGGTCGCCGTCGGTGAGATCGGCGTCGGGAACACGACCGCGGCCGCCGCGCTGACGGGCAGGCTGCTGGAGCTTCCGGTGGCCGCGGTGGTGGGAGCCGGGTCGGGCGTGGACCCGGCCGCAGTGGCACGCAAGCACGCGTTGGTCGAACGAGCACTGATCCGCACCGCGGGCCTTCCCGGGACGGACACCCTGGCGCAGCTCGCCGCCCTCGGCGGCTACGAGATCGCCGGGAACGTCGGAGTGATCCTCGCCGCCGCCGCGGCGCGCCGGGTGGTCGTCCTCGACGGATTCATCACCGCGGTCGCCGCCCTCATCGCGGTCCGGCTCTGTCCGCCGGTCGGCCACTACCTGGTGGCCGCCCACCGTTCGGCGGAGCCGGGCCACCGCCCGCTGCTCCAGGCGCTCGGGCTGGACCCGCTGCTGGACCTGGGCCTGCGCCTGGGCGTGGCGAGCGGTGCCGCCCTCGCCCTGGGTCTGGTCAACACCACGCTGGAACTCGCCCATCGGACGCCGCGGGCCCGTGATGTGGGTCTCGCCCTGCCTGCGGAGGACGGATGAACCACGCGGCCGCCGGGCCGGCGCGACCGCGAGGAGTCGTCTTCGACCTCGACGGAACGCTCCTGGACACGTGGCGGATTCACGAACACTGCCTGCGCGAGGCCGTGCGCGACCTCAGCGGGTCGCAGGTGGGCAAGGTGCGGCTCTGGCGCGCCCAGCGGCCGACCGATCTCGCCACCCTGGGCGAGCTCGTCGGGGCCGAGCACGCCCAGGAGGCGCTGCTGGCCTACCGCGCGGCGCTCGCTCGGGAACTCACGGTCCGTCTGCCACCACCGGTCCGCGGGGTCGAAGCAGCGCTGGCGGGGCTGCGAAGCCGCGGGGTCCCGGTCGGCATCTGCACCGGACGGTCGCGTGAGGACGCGCAGACCCTGCTGACGGCCGCGCGACTCGACGTGCCGCTGATCGTCGCCCGCCAGGACGCGCCGCCCAAGCCCTCCCCGGTGGCCCTGCTGCTCGCACTCCAACACCTCTCCCTGGCGCGGCAGGACGCTCTGTTCGTCGGCGACAGCGAGTGGGACCGGTCGCAGGGGAGTGCCGCGGGCGTTCGCACCCTGATCGTCGGGCGGGCCGGCCTGCCCGCCGAACTCGCCGCCGCGCGCTGGCCCCTCGGCACCGGCCCGGCCGCTGCCGCCGATGACCCGAGCGGAAACCCCATCCCTTAGTGAGAGTCAGACATGGACACCAGTAAAGGGCCCGGCCAGGAAGGTCGGCCGGGCGCCCGAGGTCCGGCCGACGCCGCCGCGGGCGAAGGCTCCATCACTGTCATCGACCTGGCGGACGCGCACGACGCCGTGGGCCGGGTCCGGCTGGCCGCCCGGATCCGGGCCGTCTGCGAGGACCTCGGCGCCTTCCTCGTCGTGGGGCACGGCATTCCCGACCAGGTGGTGCGCGGGGTCCAGGACGCGGCCGCCGCGCTCTTCGGCGGACCCGAACGATTCGCCGCCGGGCTCGCCGTCGACCCCGAAGACCCCCTGCTGCGCGGTCTGATCGCCGGGAGCATCGAGCCGCTGCTGGCCTTCACCGTGAACAGCCTCGGCGAGCCGGGAATGGACGCCCGCTTGCCCGAGGATGTCGCGGCGGCGTTGACCACACCGAACAAATGGCCCCGGATCGCGGGGTTCACCGAGGCGTTCGGGGCCTACTGGGCCGCGATGAGGCGGCTCGCCGATCAGCTGATGGAGCTGTTCGCCCTCTCGCTCGACGTTCCCGAGGGCTGGTTCCGGCCCAGCTTCACGCCTGACATGTCGAGTCTGACCGCGAACTTCTACCCGGCCACGGCGCCGGCCGAGTCCGGCGGCTCCACTGCCGACCTCCTCAAGATCGCCCACCGGGACTGGAGTTCGCTGACCGTCCTGCACCGGGATCAGGGGGCCGCCGGGCTGCAGGTGCTGCACCGCGACGGAGCCTGGCACGAGGTCCCCGTGGTCCCGGGATCGTTCGTGATCAACGTCGGTGACCTCATGACGCACTGGACGAGCGGACGTTGGCACAGCGCCGTGCACCGGGTGGTCGGGCCACCGGTGGGCCGCCCACCCCGTGACCGCCTCTCCATCGCCTACTTCCACCAGCCGGGTCCGGCCGCGGTCGTCACCCCGGTCGTGGGACCTGCCGGCCCCGGAACCGGGGCCGCGTACCGCCGGATCCGTGTCGATGAGTACTTCGCTGCCAAGCGCCGCCATGCGCGTGCCGTCGAGCGGCTCATCACCTCGTCCGCCAGGGGGCGGACATGAGTGGAGAGCTGGTCCTGGTCACCGGCGGTGCCGGTTTCATCGGCAGTCACCTGGTCGAGGCGCTGCTCCGCGATCGCCCCCGAGCGCTCGTGGTGTCAGTCGACTCGTACCTCACCGGGCGGAAGGAGAACCACATCGACGATCCCCGGGTGTGCTACCTGACCGGGGAGACCCTGGAGCTCGGTCGCCTGTGGTCCGAGAACAGCCTGCCCTCTCCTCGTACGGTCTTCCACCTGGGTGAGTACTCCCGCGTCGAAAGCTCCTTCAACGAACTCGATCGGGTATGGCAGTCCAACCTCCACGGCACGAAGGAGGTCGTCGCTTTCTGCCGCCGGCACGGGGCCCGGTTGGTCTACGCCGGGTCGAGCACGAGATTCGGCCAACCGCCCCATGACGAGCACTCGAGCCCCTACTCGTGGATGAAGGCGAAGAATGTCGAATACATTCGCAACACCGCCCACTGGTACGGGCTCGACTACGTCATCACGTATTTCTACAATGTCTACGGGCCGCGGCAGATCCGTCAGGGACCGTATGCAACGGTCATCGGAGTCTTCGAGGAGCAGCGGCGTCGGGGAACCGCCCTGACCGTTGTCGAACCCGGTTCCCAGCTGCGCGACTTCACCCACGTCGACGACATCGTCTCCGGGCTGCTGGTGTGTGCCGCCCACGGAGCGGGGGACGGCTACCTGCTCGGTCGCGGCGAGGAGCACCGGATCGTCGATGTCGCCCGCATGTTCGGCGGCCCGGTGCACATGGTTCCGGCCCGCCGTGGCGACCGGTTCCGCAGCGCGTCCGATTTCTCGAAGGTCCGCGATCTGGGCTGGGTGCCGAAGATCCGCCTGCAGGACTACATCGCTGGGCTCGACCACTCGGATCCCCGTCCGGGGCCGAGCGCGGGAACAGAGCTGGACGAAGGAGCGCGTGAATGAGCATCACCGACAGCACCGAAGTGACGGCTACCTGCCCGGTGCGATTTCCTGCCGCGAGGGAGAACCCCTTCGCCCCGCCCGGCGCCTACCGTCCCCAGGGACACGACGGCGGGCCGATCGAGATCGATCTGGCCTACGGCGGCCGGGCCTGGCTGGTCACCCGGCACGCCGACGTGCGGGCGCTGTTCAGCGACAGCCGGTTGAGTTCGGACGCCACCGTCGAGGGCTATCCGCAGATTCCGCTCTCCTACCGCCGGCAACGTCCCGGTGTCTTCCTGTCCATGGACCCGCCGGACCACGAGCGCGTCCGGAACCTGCTGAGCCGGGAGTTCAGCGCCGCCGCGGTGGCCGCCCGCCGTCCGGCCATCGAGGAACTCGTGGACCGGCTGCTCGACCGGCTCACCACGGGCGGGCGCCGTTCGGGCGACCTGGTCAAGGACTTCGCCGACCTGCTGCCGTGCTACGTGTCCGGTTACCTCTACGGAGTCACCGGCGACTACGAGGACTTCGTCCGGCAGTGCATCAACGCCCGGGCCACCCACGACGGATCGATGGCCAAGCGCCTGGTCGCGGGCGAACGGATGCGGCGCTTCCTCGGTGAGCTGCTGGACGCGAAGGAACGGGAGCCCGGCGACGACCTGCTCTCCCGGCTGCTCGCCAACGCGCGTGCGGCCGGCCTCGGACGGGACGACGTCGTCGGCGCGGCCACCCTGCTGCTCGCCGCCAGCCTCGACGCCACCGCGGCCGTCACGTCCATGACCGTCCTGGCGATCCTGCGGGATCCGGACCTGACGGAACGGATGCGGGCGGATCCGCGCCGCTGGGCCTCCCAGGCGGTCGAAGAGGGGCTGCGGTACTGGACCGTGATCCAGCACGGCCCGGTGCGTTCCGCCACGGAGGACATCGAACTGGCCGGTCGGAGGATCCGCAAGGGCGAGTTCGTCATCCTCCACCTGCACTCGGCGAACTGGGATCCGGCGGTCTTCCAGCACCCCGAGGAGTTCGACATCGACCGCGTCCACAACCCGCACCTGGCCTTCGGACACGGCATCCACCGCTGCCTGGGCGGCGGTCTCGGCACCCTGGAGGCGACCATCGCCCTGGAGCGGATCTTCACCGGACTGCCGAACCTTCGGCTCGACATCGCCGAGGACGATCTCGCGTACCGCCATGAGGACCTCGTCTACGGCGTGCGCAGCCTTCCGGTCGCATGGTGACCCGACCCGGCAGGCCGGTCCCTCCCGGTGCCGCACCGGGGCGGGGCGGGCCTGAACAGGTGGCGGAAACCGTGCCCGGACCGCTGCCGCGAACACCGCCGAAGGCCGCGCTCACCTACCAGGACCTGCCACGGCTGATGTCCGTGATGACGGGCGACGAGAAGCACGGAGCGAGCGCCACCTCGACGCTCGACGTCCTCTGGGTGCTGTACGACAAGGTCCTGCGGGTGTCCCCGGAGCAGCCGGACGCCGCGGACCGCGACCGCTTCCTGCTGTCCAAGGGCCACGGTCCGATGGCCTACTACTCCGTCCTCGCGGCCAAGGGCTTCGTTCCGCTGGACGAGCTCGCCACCTTCGGCCGCGCTGGATCGACGCTCGGCCACCACCCGGACCGGACCCTGGTCGCCGGCGTCGAGATGTCGAGCGGCTCGCTCGGCCACGGACTGCCACTGGCCACCGGAACGGCCTTGGGGCTGCGGGCGCAGGGGCGCACAGAGCCGAGGGTCTTCTGCCTCATCGGGGACGGCGAACTGGACGAGGGCAGCAACCACGAGGCGATCGCCTTCGCCGGTACGCAGAAACTCGAATCCCTCACCGCCATCGTGATCGACAACAAGTCGGCGACCCATGGCTGGCAGGGAGGCATCGCCGACCGGTTCAGCCGCGAGGGGTGGTCCGCCGTGACCGTGGACGGCCGCGATCACGGCCGGATCGAGCAGGCCCTGACCATGCGGCACACCGGCCGCCCGCACGCCGTGATCGCCACGACAGAGACCGGGAGGTGACGCAGACCGTGCGCAGACAATTCGCGCTCGCTGCCACCCGTCTGCTCGACGAGGACCCCGACACGGCCGTCGTCCTCGCGGACATCAGTGCCGTGAGGTTCGCGGTGGCCTGGGCCCGCCACCCCAAGCGGGTCATCAACGTGGGCATCCGCGAGCAGCTGATGATGGGTGTAGCCGGAGGGCTGGCACTCACCGGGATGCGGCCGATCGTGCACACCTACGCGCCCTTCCTGGTATCGCGTCCGTTCGAGCAGATCAAGCTGGACTTCGGCCACCAGGACGT
Organism: Kitasatospora sp. NBC_01266; assembly: GCF_036242395.1. NCBI lineage: Bacteria > Bacillati > Actinomycetota > Actinomycetes > Kitasatosporales > Streptomycetaceae > Kitasatospora > Kitasatospora sp. NBC_01266. Next base: position 8,372,864 of record NZ_CP108458.1, read on the forward strand.
CGGGGCGGTGCTGGTGAGCATCGGCGCCTCCTACGACCTGGCCAGCTGCGGCCGCACCCACCACGGTCCCGAGGACGTGGCGCTCATCGACACCCAGGGCGACTGGGAAGTCCACGTACCCGGCCACCGGGACGAGGTCGAACCGCTGCTCCGCGCCGCGGTGCGCGGCGGCGGCCGTGCCTACATCCGCCTCTCGGAGCGGGCCAACGGCACAGCACACGCGCCGGAGCCCGGTCGGTTCCGGGTGCTGCGCCGAGGCCGCCTGGGAACCGTCCTGGCGGTCGGCCCCATGCTGGAAGCGAGCCTGGAAGCCACTCGCGCGATGGACGTCAACCTGTTGTACGCGACGACGGTCAGGCCGTTCGACGCGGCGACGCTGCTGTCGACCCTCGCAGCACCGGCCGTGGCACTGGTCGAGCCCTACCTCGCCGGCACCTCGGCGCGGTTGGTCAGCGAAGCGCTGACGGACGTGCCGCACCGGCTGCTCAGCCTGGGTGTCGGCCGTGCGGAGGTGCGTGCCTACGGAACGGTGGAGGACCACGACCGGATCCACGGGCTGGACGCACGGAGTCTGCGGCAGCGCTTCGACACCTTCTTCGGCCGCTGAGCGGGGGTGAAGAATGAGCAGACAGCACGGAGTCGCACGACGGGGGCCGATGACGCCCGGTCAACCGGCCCGGAGGACCAGGACGGGCTCAGCCCGGCAGGGCCGCCCCGCCCACGGTCGAAGCCCTGACCACGAGTTCCGGATGAACCACCGAGACCTTCGGACCCCGATCCGACTGCCCGAATTCCGCCGCGACCAGTCGGACCGCCTCCGTCCCGAGGCTCCGCTTGTCCACGTACAGGGTGGTCAGCGCGGGCTCCACGAGTTCCGCCAGGCCCAGGCCGTCGAATCCGATGACGGCGCAGTCCTCCGGTACCGCCCGACCGAGCCTGCGCAGCCCGCGGGTGGCACCGACCGCCACGATGTCGTTGTAGGCCAGAACCGCTGTGATGTCCGGCTGGTCCTCGATCAACCGACCGATGGCGTCCTCTCCGCCGGCGACCGAGTTGACCGAGCGCTGCAGGCGCCGGGGGTCCGCAACCAGTCCGGCTTCCCGGAGCAGGTCGAGGACGATCCGACCGCGCGGACCGATGGCCTCGCCCGCTCCGGTCGGCCGACTCGCGTCCAGGACACCGATGTCGCGATGGCCGAGGTCGACCAGGTGGCGGACTGCCGCCGCCAATCCGCTGCGCAGGTCGATGTCGACGCGGTTGAACGTCGCCGCCGCGGTGTCGGACTCCTCCCAGTCGAACAGCGCGAAGGGGATCCCGGCCTCGACGGCGCTGCGCACCGACTCGTCGAACTCCAGATAGCCCACGAACGCGTCAGCCTGACCGGCGATCAGCTCAAGGCCCACCCGCTCACCATCGGGTGTGGAGCCGGTCTGGTGGATGACCACGTGCCAGCCCATCTCCGCGGCGGACTCCAGAATGCCGTTCGCCACCTCGGGGAAGAACGGATTGGTGATGTTGGGCAGCAGCAGGCCCAAGGTGACGGTCTCCTGCCGCACCATGGCACGCGCGAATCGATTCGGGCGGTAGCCGAGCGACCTGACGACGTCGAGCACCCGCTCCCGGGTGGTCGGATCGATCTCGCCCTTGCCGTTGATCGCGCGAGAGACCGTCTGGCGGGACACCCCGGCAGTTCGCGCCACGTCCTCGATGGTGACGCGCCGAGCGGTCGACCCGAAAGCACCCGCATGCGAACTCTTCATCTGGGACTCCTGGCGAGCGGCCAGGCACCGCCCCTCTGGCACTGGGTGCGACATCGTTGACGCACCGACAGCATACGCGGCCGGCCCTCGCTCTCGTCGTCGCCCTTCGGATCCCTCGCTGCGCCCACGAATGGATGAGCTGACTGCTGTTGACACTATTTCAGGCCGTGAGCGAAAATTTGGTGACGTGAGCGTTCCCGTGAGCGTTCACGGGAACGCTCACGGGAACACCCTCAAAGACAGTGCGCCCGGCTCGACAGCACCGCATACGGAGACGAGGTAACACATTGACGCTGGAACCGGACATAACTCCGCCACGGGACGCGGAGTTCGAGGTCCCGGCCCTGGAGGCCTTCGCGAGCCCCGGGGCACTCCGGCGGCCATCGGCGGGACGGACTGGAAGCCAGGGAGGGTGGCCGCAAAGGGCGCCTTGGTGCCGCTCGGGCGTTTAGCCGGACCGCTCGGCCTGACGCGGCCGGGGAAATTCCGGGCGGCTTGCCGGCCCCGGCTGCGTGTCAATTGGGCTGCCGGCCGGGAGGAAATATTCGGTGATCACCGCGCTCGACTGCTTATCAGTCGGGGATGGGGTTCGACCGTCTACGCACTGGCTGGCGTTCGCTCGGGCGTCGGGCCATTGTGCAAGACCGGTTCTGCGTCGGTGGCTGCGGCAGCTGGGCCGGGTCGCAGCGCAATTGCGCTTGTCTGCCCGAGTCGGCAGTCGGGACCGTAGTCGACCGTGCGCCAGGAGGGGGAGTGAGTGCAGGTATGCGGGCGCAGCCCGCCACAGGGGCCTGAGTCGCCCTGTCGGCCGACGGAGTCGATCAGCTCGAATGCCTGACCGTGCTTCCGTGCGGGAATTCCCGCCACGGAAGCACGATCAGCGATGGGGTGCGTCAGCGGTAGCGAAGGAATTCGCTGATCACGCTTACGGCTTTCCCATCTTGAACGAGCGGTCGTCGGCCTCCTCCAGCTCGGTGATCCAAGCCTCGAAGTCCGCGATCTCCTCGACGGTCAGCGCCGTCCGAGTCTCCTCGACGAGTGCGACGGACATTTCTCCACCTCCTTCCCTCTCGAAGTTGGGACCGAGATTATCAGTTCGGATGGGAATTGCAAGGCATGATTCTCGACCTATGGTCGGCGGGTGTCGGCCGAGACTGTTCGTTTGCCCGCTTTGGGTGTTTCGAGTGAATGGTTTCCGGGCATGGGTCGCGGGCCGGGCTATCGACATGCCGGCTGCGGTCATTTATGGTGACGGCTGGAGTTCCGGTAGTGGTGGCACGGCAGGGTTTCTCGTGCCGGCCATCCGTTCTGTTCGCGCGGCCGGATGGATATCCGGAATGCATTGTATGGTGGAGGGGGATTGACCGGGATGCTTCGCCGCCGGGACAATCGGAATTCATTTGGCCCGCCCCGCGGGTGCACGGATTCCTTGCTGCCCGCGACCGGGAGCGGGGTGTCTGCGGGCACTGCCCACCTGGAATCCCGTGAACTCGACGCACTCGCCATGGCACGCGATGTCGAGACGTCGACCAAGCGAGACTTCGGCCAAGGCGGCTCCGGGCCGCCGATCGTCATCGTGCCGGACCGCTCCTGCCGGCCGGAGTTCGGCTCGCACGCGGAGCCGCCGGCCCATCGGGGCCGTTGTCGCGGGGTCTGCGGCGCGCAGACCGCTTGCAGGCCGCTTCCTGTCGGAGTGCGGCGGGTGGACAGCTCGGAAGGGTGGAGCAGGTGACCGGTGCGAAGGACATCGAAGCGAACGGGGCGGGCGGGTTGGCAGGGGATCGGCCGGTGCGGGGGCCGCTGGTCGGCAAGACCGCTCTGGTGACCGGTGGTTCACGTGGTGTCGGCCGGGGGATCGTCGAGCGGTTGGTCCGTGACGGCGCGGTGGTGGTGATCGGCTTCCGCGAGGACGCGGCCGCGGCCGCGGCGGTGGCGGCCCGCATGGCAGCCGTGGGCGGCCTGGTCCACCCCGTGCAGGCGGACCTGACGCGACCCGGTGAGGTGGCGCGGTTCTTCGCCGTCGGCGAGGAACTCACCGGCGGGATCGACATCCTGGTGAACAACGCCGCCACCATGCTCCGGGGCAAGTTCGCCGACGCCACGGAGGAGGACTTCGACCGGATCATGGCGCTCAACGTCAAGGTTCCGTTCCTCGCCATCCAGCAGGCCGCCCACCGGCTCCGGGACGGCGGACGCATCGTCAACATCTCCTCCACCGCCACTGTGCTGGCCCACCCCTCGCAGGCCGCCTACTCGGCCAGCAAGGCGGCGCTCGACCAGTTGACCAGGGTCGCGGCGAAGGAGTTCGCCAAGCGCGGTGTCACCGTCAACACCGTCTCACCCGGCGGCGTGGAGACCGAGGAGGTCGTGGCCGGCGTCCGGCCCGAGGTGCTCCAGCAGTGGCGCCGCTCGAGTGCCTTCGGCCGGCTCGGGCTGCCGCAGGACATCGCCGACGTGGTCGGCTTCCTGGTCGGGCCCGATGCCAGATGGCTGTCCGGCCAGAACCTGCAAGCCGCAGGAGGGGCGGTCTGATGGCGGTGCTCGATAGCCGCTCGGGCCGGGCAGGAGGGCTCGGTCACCCGCTCTCCTGCCCGCCCCAGCTGGACGAACCCTCGCGACGAGCTGACCGCCCAGGTGGGCGGGCCCCGCGCCCGCTCGGACAAGAAACGGACCCCGGAGATGACCTCACACCACGGCGAGCGGTCGCTGGGCCTCTACTTCTTCTCCGCCCTGGAGGACGGCGCCAGGGGCGACGCCGCGGGTTACCGCCTGCTGCTCGATGCGGCACGAGCCGCTGACGACGGGGGACTTGACTTCCTGTGGCTTCCCGAGCGCCACTTCACACGGTTCGGCGGCGCACACCCGAACCCGTCCGTGGTGGCGGCCGCGGTGGCGGTGACCACCCGGCGGATCCGGATCCGAGCGGGCAGCGTGGTGCTCCCGCTGCACGATCCGCTCCGGGTCGCGGAGGAATGGGCGGTCGTGGACAACCTGTCGGACGGGCGGGTGGAGATCGCCTCGGCCGCCGGCTGGAACCCGCGGGACTTCGTGTTGGCGCCGGAGGCTTACGCGGACCGCGCCGCACTGGCCCACGAGAACCTGCGAACCGTGCGGGACCTGTGGGCCGGAAGCGAGGTGTGCCGCACCGGCGCGCTCGGCGAACGGTACGCCGTGCGCTCGTACCCGCGGCCGGTCCAGGCCGTCCTGCCCCACTGGGTCACCGCCGCCGGCAACCCCGAGACGTTCGAGTACGCCGGCCGGATCGGCGCGGGAGTCCTCACCAGCTACGGTGCGTTCACCGCCGCCCAGCTCACGGAGCGGATCGCGGTCTACCGCCGTGCCTTCGAGGAGCACCACGGTGGGACGGGCCGGGTGTCGGTGATGGCACACGCCGCCATCGGGGCCTCGGGGCAGCAGGTCCGCAGCGAGGCCGAGCAGCCGCTCCGCCGGTACCTGGCCAGCTACGCGAGCCAGCAGGAGGCGCGCGGTGACCAGCGGACGGTCGAGAAGAGCCTGGACTTCGCGGCGCAGCGCTACCTGCGGGGCCGGTCGCTGATCGGCGACCGGAACGAGGTGCTCGCGGTCCTGCGGAACATCTTCGCCACCGGTGCCGACGAGGTGGCCTGCCTGGTCGACTTCGGCGTGCCGCGGCGGACCGTGCTCGGCACCGTCGACGAACTCGCCGAGATCCAGGCAGCCCTGCCCCGACTCCCCTGAGCCCGCACCGTGTCCAGCAGGGCCGCCGGCCGTGCCGAGAGGAAAGGATCACCATGCCCCGCGCATCCCGAGCCGCCGACCAGGTCGAATCCGTGAAGCCACTGCCGCTCCCGATGGTGCGGTCATACGTGCGTGAGGTCGTGGCGGCGGTCGTCGGCGGTACGGCGGACGAACTGACCGGCCCCGACGCACTGCGGGAGCTGAACATGGACTCGCTGACCCGGATGAACATCACCCTGCGGTTCGACCAGGACCTCGGCGACATCCCGCCCACTCTCATGTTCGAGCAGCAGACCGTCGAGGATCTCGCCCACTACCTCGTGGCCGAGCGCGACACCCGGCTGCGCCACGTGCTCGCGCCTGCCGGGCCGCGGCCGAGCCAAGCGGCGGCTCGGCCGCACCCGGCGCCGGCCGGTGACAGCCCGGTGACGCCGCCCGCCGGGGACATCGCGGTGATCGCGGTAACCGGACGGTACCCGGGTGCGCCGGACCTGGAGGCGCTCTGGCGCAACCTCCGGGACGGCGTGTCCACCATCAGCGAGGTTCCGGCGGACCGCTGGGACTGGCGCGAGCACTTCGACCCACGTCACGGGCAGCCGGACCGGAGCTACGGGCGCTGGGGCGGGTTCATCGACGGGGTGGCGGAGTTCGACGCCGAGTTCTTCAACATCCTGCCGGTCGACGCGGTGAACACGGACCCCCAGGAGCGGCTCTTCCTGCAGGCGTGCTTCCACCTCCTGGAGCAGGCCGGCCAGTTGGGTGCAACGACGCACGAGCCGTCGACCGGTGTCTTCGTCGGAACGATGAACGCCACCTACGGCAAGATCGGTGCCACCGCCTGGCCGTCGGGCAAGCTGACCGGAGCCCACTCCGCCCCGTGGTCGATCGCCAACCGGGTCTCCTACTTCTTCGACCTGCACGGCCCGAGTTTCGCGGTCGACTCGGCCTGCTCCTCCTCGCTGACCGCCATCCACCTCGCGGTACAGAGCCTGCGGAGCGGTGAGTGCCGCACGGCGATCGCCGGGGGAGTGAACCTGATCCTCCACCCCGCGCACCTGGTCGGCCTGTCCGCGGCGAGCATGCTCTCGTCGGACGAGGCCTGCAAGGTGTTCGACGCGACCGCCGACGGGTTCGTGCCGGGAGAGGGCGTCGGGGCGGTGCTGCTCAAGCCCCTGGCCGCAGCGGTGTCCGACGGCGACCGCGTCTGGGGCGTGATCAAGGGCACTGCGATCAACACGGCCGGCCGGACGTCGGGGTACGCGGTGCCCAACCCGGCCCGACAGGCGGAGCTGGTGACCACCGCGATGCGTGTCGCCGCGGTGCCACCGGCATCCATCTCCTACGTCGAAGCCCACGGCACCGGAACCGAGTTGGGGGATCCGCTGGAGACGGCGGGCCTGGTCCGGGCGCTCGCCCCGGGACGGGCGCCGCAGGCCCCCTGTGCCGTCGGCTCCATCAAGGCCAACATCGGGCACCTCGAGGGAGCCGCGGGGATAGCCGGTCTGACGAAGGTTCTCCTCCAGCTGAAGCACCGTCAGATCGCGCCGTGCTCCAGCGTGGTGAACCTCAACCCCAAGATCGCGGAGTCCCCGGTGCTGCGCTTCCCGCGTGCTCTGGAGGACTGGCAGGCCGAGGGCCCGCGCCGGGCCGGCGTCAGCTCGTTCGGCGCGGGTGGTGCCAACGTCCATCTGATCGTGGAGGAGTACCTGCCCGTGTTCCCGGAGCCGGCAGGTGAACCCGTCGGGTCGGCTGATCCGGAGCAGCTGGTGCTGCTCTCCGCGCGCACCGGCACTCAGCTGCGGTCATTGGCTGGTGCGTTGGCCCAGCGCCTGAATGAAGTGGCCACTGAGCCGTACGACTTGGCGCGACTCGCGTACAGCACGCAGGTGGGGCGCAAGGAGCTTGCGGTGCGACTGGCCCTACCCGTCACCGACGTGGCCGCGCTCCGCAGTGCCCTGACCGCGTTCGCCGCCGGTGAGCGGGCCCCCGGGGCCCGCACTGGCCGCCTGGACCGGGACCGCGCACGCGGCGACCTGCTGGACGACGAGGACGGGCAGGCATATGTCGAGGCCCTGACGGCGAAGCGCCGGCTCGGCAAGCTCGCCGACCTGTGGGTGGACGGAACCCCGATCGACTGGGCACGGCTGTGGGACACCCGTCCGCCCGCCAGGGTCGAGCTGCCGCCCTATCCGTTCGAGCCCACGCACTACTGGGTCCCGGTCGCCCAGGACCACGCGCCGGCCCCCGCCGCCCGGAGCCACGCGCCCGCGGTGACGGCACCAACCACCCGCACCACGGCGGGCGTTCCGAGCGGGACCGATGGCCGGGCCGCCGCCGACGGCCATCGTGCGGTGGTCGAGCGGGACGTGCGGCTCGCGGCCTGCGGATTCCTGCTGATCGACCCCGCCGACGTCGACATCGCGGCCGACCTGATGGAGCTGGGCTTCGACTCCGTCTCCCTGGTGCAGTTGACCGGCCGGCTCGGTGAGACGTACGGCGTGGAAGTGGAGCCGGTGGTGGTGTTCGACCACCCGACACTGGCCGATCTCTGCGGCTTCCTGGTGACGAACTTCGCCGAGGCGGTCGACGCGCGCTGCCGGCAGTCGGGTGCGGCGGCAGCCGGTGCCGCGCCGACCAGCGGGGAGGAGTAGCCATGACGACCTCGACGACCGCTCAGGTGGTGGGCAGAGCCCTCAGGATTCCGGACCGGTACCGCGAGTTCGACATACCGTGGGATACGGTGCTGACGGTCTACCGGGTCCCTCGGCCGTTGCTGGACGAACTGCTGGATCTCGGTCTCCCGCACCGAGGCCGGGGTGAGGAGCGGCGGTTCGACCTCTTCGACCTGGAGAACCTGACCACCGCGCTGGAGATCAACGCGCCCAACTGGGTCCTGATGAGGGCTCTGGGGCACACGTACGACAGGGACATCGGCAGGACCGACGATGCGTACCGCCTTCAGGTGACGGCCCGTTGCCCGGAGCCGGGCCACGCCGGCGACTGCGACGTCGCCGCCGCCCCTCTGCTCCTCCCGGCACCCGAGGAGGCGGACGACCTCCGCTACGAACCGCCGAGCACCATCGTGCGGCGGGTCGCCCTGCCGGCTGACGAGTACTACTTCGAGGACTCGGTGCTCCCGCTCTTCGAACCGGCCGAGCAGCTGACCTTCTACCTCATCCCGACCGACCTCTCCACCGATCTCGGATTCGCCGCCGAGACCGGCCTGGCGGACTGCCGCCTGGCCAACCGCCTCCTCCTCGATCGTGCCCGGCGAGCCGTCGTCGAGTCCCGGATCGCCAGCGGCCTCATCATGGCCGCCCCACTTCCCCTGCGCCACATGTGGATCGAGGTCAGGGTGGGCGACCGCTGGATCGCCGCCGACCCGTTCTTCATCCAGACGCTGACCCGTTGGCGGATCATCAGCCCGCACAAGTGGCCGGTGCGGCGATCACCGCGGCGCATCTACTGGCCGATCGCCGGCTCCCCGTTGCCCGAGGACATGTCGCTCGCCACTCACAGAGGCTCAAAAGTTCGCGGATCGGCGCGGATCACCAACTGGCGACAACGATAGGAAGGTGTCGGACGCTTGGACGTGATCGCTGCGCTGCTGGAACGCACGGCGACCGGACGTGATCACGCGGGTCGCCCGTCCCGGACGCCGCCTGGTCGGCCGGCCCTGCCGGGTGGCACGCACACGAGCCGGCGGCGCACGGTGGAGGCCGGCAGCCGTTGCCAGGCCTCGGCCGGGGCCTGGCCGATGAGGTGGTCGATGCGCGGGCCCGAAGGATCATGATCCGGGCCAGCTCGCCCTTGGTGCTGAGGTTGCGATCGTCCGGCACGCGGGCGGCCCGGCAGCGTTCGCGGTCCTCGGTCCAGGACTTGGGCAGGTAGAGCTCGCGGTCGACCAGGGTGTGGCCGCGGCTGGTGGCGTAGGCGGCGAAGACGCCGATCTGGCGGTTCTCGGTGCGGCCGGCGGTGCCGGAGTACTGGCGCTGCACGCCGGCGGAGGTGGTGCCCTTCTTCACGAAGCCGGTGTCGTCGATGATCAGTACGCCGTCGTCGGTGCCGAGGTGTTCGGCGATGTAGACCTGCAGGTCGTCGCGAACCTCGTCCGCGTCCCAGCGGCTGCGGGGCAGCAGGTGCTGCAGGCCGTCGGGTGTGGCGTGACCGGCGTATTCGGCCAGCTGCCAGCCGTTCTTGCGGCCTACCGGGCCGATAAGTCGATAAGTCCGCGGACGTAGTCCCGCATCCGGCGGCGCGGATCCACGCGGGAGAAACGACCTACACTCCCCACTCCCAGGCTGTTGACCAGCGGGAATGGACAAGTCCGGCTGGAGTACTAGGTGCCGGCCCGGAGCTGGCGGTCGGGTGCCCGCGTCGCCGTCACAGCCGGCCGATGGCCACCCCCATGGTGTCGCCGGCGCCGACGGTGATGGGGGTCACCGCTTCGGTCGCGGTGTTGATCGCGAACACCGTCCCCTGGGGTGTTCCGTTGCCGTAGGAACCCACCACGTAGGCGCTCTTCCCGTCGGGGGTGACGGCCACCTCCGCGGGTAGGAAGTACCTACCCGGCCCGGTGGTCGGCGGGGTGTCGCCGATGGGGATGGTCTTGGTGACTGTGCCGGTGGTGGTGTTGATCACCGACACCTTGTCCCCGTGGAAGGGGTTCTGGACGGCCACGTAGGCGTGCTTGCCGTCAGGGGCGATCGCTTCCCCGTAGAGGATGTCGGGAGAGAGCGGGGTCTGGTCGTAGGGGATGTTCGTGACGCTCCTCTTAGCGATGTTGACCACCGACACGTACTTGAAGGCGTTGGTCACGTAGAGACTGGCGCCGTCAGGGGTGACCGCCACCTGTTCGGGACCACCGCCGACGGTGGTGGTCGCGATCCCCAGGACGTTGTTGGTCCTCGTGTCGATCACGTACACGTGGCCGTCGAGGCTGGTGATGTAGGCATAGACCTGCCGGCGCGGCTTCGGCGGGTGCGCGGCGGCCGTGGCGGGCGCGGGTGTCAGGAGCGCCAGCCCTGACGCGACGGCCACCGCGGCGATGGTTCGCCGCACAGCGGATCGCTGCAAGGCACGTGGACCTCCGGATCGACGTGATGGTCTCTCGTGCCATCCGGTGTACCGCGGCAGCTGACCAGCCGTCAGCGGATCAGTACGTCAATCACCCGGAAGAGTAGTGTCAGCCCGAGCAGTACGACGCCAGAGGAATTCGAAGCTGGCACGGCCGTAGCCTTGGCGTTTGAGGATGGGCACACGTCAAACGCAGCCTGGCCAACCTCGCCGTGGCCGCCCCTCGACCGGCTCAAGCTACTCGTCCGCAACCGGCGCAAGCGCCTGCAGTATCGGCCCGACATCCTCGACGGATTCATGGCCGGTACCGGCTTGACCCTCGACGCCCCAACCTCACCCTGACGAGCCGAAGTCAGTAACGACCTTGGGAGCGATTCGAGGTCGGGCGTGCCGGCCTGCGGGTCGCAGTTCGGCCCGTTCCGGCTCGGTAGGCGCCGCAGGCGGACAGGGTGATGCCGCCGTGCCGTTCGGTCAGCCGTGGAGGCTGTCGTTCCTGACCAGTTCAAGGAACGCGGACCACGCTTTGGAAGGGAACGACAGATGCGGCCCTTGTCGGTCCTTCGAGTCCCGAACCCCGATCCCGTGGGATAGATCGCCTACCTCCACGCAGTAGGAGTCGTGTTCCTGCGAGTGGGAACTCTTGCGCCAGGTGCTGTCGGCCATCGCCAGCCCTCTCTGTCCTGCTGCCAGTAGACCGTGGCGGGCATCTCGCGGCCGCGCGGCCTGCTCCCATCCTGCCCTGTCCGGGTTGTCCCACGCACACTTCGGCGAGTTGATCGAAGAACTCGCCCCGAGAACAGTCTGCTGGGCGCTCAGACGTCCGGCGCCGGAGCCGATGGAGCCGGCCAGCGTGATCAGCAGTTGCAGCAGCACGATGTCGCGCAGCTGCGGGGCCGTCTGACTCCAGACGCCCGCGCCGCCCGTTCACCGCCTTCGCGGTGCGCCACGAGGAGGGTCAGGACGGCCGCTGTCGCGGGGTCGGCCGCCGCGAAGCTGGACGGCTACGCGGTGGGTGCGTGGATGCGCCGCCAGCGCAAGGCTGACAACCTGACCAAGGGCCAGGCCGCGAAGCTCGACGCGCTGGACGAGTTGTGGCGGCTGGAGCCGGACTGGAACAGGTCGTACCGGCGCCTGCTCGCCTACCTCGCCGCCAGCGGCACCCTCGACGGACCGGCCAACCGCACCGGCCTCGGCGACGACTCGGCGTTCCGTCCCGGTGCGTGGCTGCGCAAGCAGGTGGGGGCCCGCGCCGATGGAAAGCCGACCGAGCAGCAGACCGCGCTCCTGGACATGCTCCACGGACATACAGCCGAGACCGTCGCCGGCTGACCGGACCCGAGATCCGCCGTCCAGGCCCTCCGGGGCGGCCCGACCCGGAGGGACGAGCGACCACCACCGAGACCACCCCGCGGCCGCCCGAAAGGCCGGTCACCGCCGCCGAGGAACCGGGCACGCCGGTCGGCCGCGACTGGCGGGAGGAGCTGGAGACCACCCGCCTGGCCCGCCTTGCTGTGGTTCGGCTGCGCCGTGCCCTGGCGGCCGGGTCACAAGGATTTCACAAGACCCCTTGTTAGGTTCGCCGCTGATTCGGCACTTGGAAGGGGTAGTTGATGGCGTTCCCCGGGCATTGGACGTTTCCGTGGGCAATGGCCCTGGCCGTGGCGCTGGGCGCGTCGGGCTGTCAGACAAGCGGCACCGGCCCGAGTGGCGGCACCGGCCCGGCGTCGTCCGTTGCGGTAGCCACAGCGGTTGCCCCGCCCGGGTGCCAGACCGGGCCCGCGCCTTCGCAGCCGCAGCTCACCGGTGTCCGCACCACGAGCCTGACGGTGCCGGCCCAGCCCTTCGGATTGGTCTACGCCCCTACCGGCCACGTCGCCTTCGCCGTGCTGCAGTCGGCACTGGGGGTGCTGTCCACCGACAGCGCCACGCCACGGCTCGTGCGGACGATCCCGCTTCCGGCCGCGAGCCTGGGCAAGGAAGGCGCCACCGGCATCACGCTCACCCACGACGGAAGCGAACTGCTCATCGCCGCGGGCAGCGGGGCGATCGTGGTGGACACGGCCAAGGCAGCGGCCGGCGCGCCAGGGGCCGTGCTGGGAGCGCTCACCGGCGCGGCCGGGACCAGCGCGATCGAGGTTACGGTCTCACCCGACGACCGCTACGCCTTTGTCAGCCAGGAGTACGGCAACGCCCAGACCGGCCACCGCGGTGACATCGAGGTCTTCGATCTGCGCACGGCGGTTCGTACCGGGTTCGGCCAGGCTGCGCGGATCGGCAGTCTCACGCTGGGCGACGCCGTGGTCGGCACCGCCCTGTCCCCTGACGGGCGCCGACTGTACGCGACCAGCGAAGTCGACCCGAGCACGCCGGCCGGCTCCAAGCACGGCGAAATCAGCGTCATCGATCTTCCCACCCTGGAGTCCACGCCGGGCAAGGCCCTGCTGGGCAGCGTCGCCGCCGGGTGCGAGCCGGTACGAGTCCTCCCCGCACCGGACGGGCACACCGTGTGGGTCACCGCACGGGGAAGCAACGCCCTGCTCGCCTTCGACGCCGACAGGCTCACCACCGACCCCGGGCACGCCCTGCTGGCCTCCGTCCAGGTGGGCACCGCCCCGGTTGGCCTGGTCCTCGTCCAGGGCGGCGCCCGCATCATTACCGCGGACTCCGACCGGTTCCACACCGCGGGCGCCACGACCGGCCTGACCGTGGTGGACACCCGGGCCGCGCTCGCCGGTAAACCGGCCGCCCTCGGGCGCATCCCGACCGGCGCCTTCCCCCGCGAGTTCGCCCTCAGCCCCGACGCGACGACCCTGCTCGTCTCGGACCACGACTCTGACCAGATCCAGGCGATCGACACCGCCAAACTGCCGTGAGGTGGGTCAGCCGAGTCGACGTCCGAGCTGTGGACGCCATGTGCTTCACGGTCCCGAAGTCGTCGGTCATCGACATCGCCCAGGCCGCCGGAAGGGCGCTGCGCCAGTTCTACCGTGAGGGCAAGGCGTCCTGGGTCATCATCCCGGTCTACCTGCCGACGCCGGAGGCCGGGGAGGGCGAGCAGCAGCCGGTCGCGGTGGAGTCGCCGATCGAGTGGCTGCGGATCAACGCCCGCCGGCGCGCGGCGCGGATCCTCCAGACGGTGAAGCTGCGGGCGTTCAACCCGCGCGCGGTGGAGTGGCAGCGGATGCACGCCGTCGCCGCCAAGTTCTACATTGGAGCAGGTCACCTCGACCCTACCGACAAGGCCGAGCACGTCGAGCTGATCTGAGGGGGGCGGCCGGGCGGAAGCCGCCCGGCCGCCCCTTCGTCGTGCCACCCGAGACATCTTCACCGACGCCCGCCCACCCGGATGTTCAGCCGCAGCGGCGGGCGACCGCGTCCACGCCCGGGCGGGCGTACCGCTCGATCGGGAAGGGAAAGTGAATGACGGTTGTCCTTCCCTCCCGCTCCGCCAGCGAGATCCGTACTACGAACCCGCTCCTTGAACCAGGCGGTCTGTCGGGCTGGGCGGATTCGCTCGCCAGGCGACCGTAACCACCACCACGCCGCCGCCCCCACTGGACGGAGGAATAGTCAAGACCGGTGGATCGGCGGGTCTGTCGCGAGTGCTGCGGATCCCGAATCCTGGTCGACTTCGTCAAGCAGTCCCCAGGCTTGCTGAGCTTGTCGTTTTACCTCCGGTGATCATCTTCTGCGGCGTTCGGGTTCTCGCCTGTCCGTTCGCTATTGGTTGGTGACCAGGGCGAGTCCGACGTCGTAGACGGGGGCTGGGCGCCGGTTGGGCCGGCCGGGTGGACGCCCGGCACTGGGGCGGGAGGGTCTTGCAACGGCTGCTGGGCAGGGCAGAGTTGTGCGGATGTTGCGGAACCCGCGTCGGACCCGGGCTGGAGTGAGGCGTTCGGCAGGCTGGGGCCGCTCCCAGGGTCGGCGAAGGTCGGCGAAGGTCGGCGGACAAGGCTCTGGCGAGGCGGAGTTGGGTGTAGGCGGCCAGGACCAGGTGGGTCCAGCGGTCGGCCGCTGTGGTTTCGCGCAGGCGGGGGCGGGTCCAGCCGAGGGTCTGCTTGAGGAAGCGGAAGGTGTGTTCCAGGTCGAAGCGCCGTAGGAACGCGTGCCAGGCGGTGTCGATGTCGGTGTCCGCGTCGGCGGGGTGGGGTCGGAGAACCACAGCCAGACCGGCTTCGGGGTGCCGCCGGAGGGCAGGTGGTCGACGTCGAGGCGGATCAGGGTGCCCTCGATGGTGGGGAGTTGGCCGCGGTGTCCGCGCCGGGCTCCAGCCGCTTGGCGTCCAGCAGGGCCGTCCACGAGGTCGGGCCCGACTCCAGGGTGGCGACGAAGGAGTAGGGCCAGCCTGGCACCATCTCGTGCGTGTTCTCGCGCCGGCCGTAGGTGTGGCAGAAGGAACGGCCGTCGCTGGTGTTGGCGTCCGGCCGCAGCCAGGCGGACACGTCGACGGCGGGTACGATCCGTCCGCCAGGGCCGCGGGGCATGCTTCGGGCTGCGATCGCGGACCGAAGGCGATCAGCATCGAGGTCTCCCCGGTTCAAGGCGGCGTAGAGGGAAGCGTGCGAGCGCCGGTGCTCCGGCGCCAGGGCCAGCTCGACCAGGGCACGGACCGGACCGTCGGCGCACAGCAAGGCATCCGAGAGCTCAAACAGTGCGTCCGCGCGGCGGGGCATCGCGGCATACAAGTCCATTCGAAAGGAGGACAGTTCCGAGATTGCCTGCTGGCGAACGGCTTCAGGGACAACAATCGACACCGACGACCTCCGGCTCTGCTGTGCGACTCGACATCACACAGCGTGAGACGGAGGTCGTCGCCTTGTCCGGCAGATCCCCATGTGGGTGATCAGCTCGAACAACCTCGAGTCGATCACCGGAGGTAAAACGACAAGCTGAGAAGCCGTTGTCGTACCGAACTTGATCGGCGGGTTTCCGCAGTTCAGGCATGATGCCGGCATGGCGAGGCATGCTCGGGCCGTTGGGTTGTCCCGTTGGTGGAGGTGCCGGGATGGCGTCGGTGGTGGGTCTCCTGGAGGAGCGGGAGCTGGCCGCGCGTGAGCGCGTGGAGGAGCTTCGGGAGGTGGCGGACCGGGTACTCGCTGAGCTCGCCGAAGCGGAGACGGCCTGGCACGAGTGGCTGATCGCCCGGCAGCGCGTTGGCGAGGTTCTGTCCGGGCCGCGGCCCGGACAGGCAGGTGAAGCCGGCCCGGGAGCCGGTGAGTCGTCCGGGCCGGAGCCCGCGACGAACGCGCCCGCCGAGGTTCCCCTACCGAGGGCCGCGCGATCGGGCTCGATCGTCCCGGTGTGGCGTCCCGCGCTTTCCGTGGACGCGCTCGCTCCCCACTACCAGCGCGTCCTCGCCATGCTCACCGAACAAGCATCCGGCGGGAAGCCAGTGATGTCCTGTCAGGAGATCACCGCCGTACTCGGACTGGAGCCGGTTCCGGCAAGTGTGGAAGGAGTTCGGTCGAAGATGAAGCGGCTGGCCGACCGGGGCTGGGCCGACGAGCCCACCCCGGGATGGTTCACGCTCGCCGCCGGGCCAGCCGGCGGCTCATGAGTATCGTCATCGACCACAGCACCATCTGCTCATGCACGGCGGGGCAGCGAATCGTCTCGTCCTCGCGTGATCGCCAACGAAAGAGCAACCAATGCAACCGATTGTCCTATTCGACCTAGACGGCCTTTTGATCGACTCCGAGCCGATCTGGGACGCGGCAAAGCGCGAAGTGTTCGGTCCGCTTGGCCTGCACCTCACAACGGAGATGCAGGCGGCGACGCGCGGGCTGCGGCAAAGGGACATGGTGGCCTACTGGTTCGATCGGGCCACCATTCAAGCCGACCCCGACGACGTCGAGCAGCAGATCGTGGCCGCCGTGTGCCGTGTGCCGTAGGTTGGAGGGAGTGGCGCTGAAACCCGGCGCCGAACACGCCGTCGCGGCGTGCGCGCGTGCATCGAGGGCGATGGCCGTCGTGTCATCTTCGCCGGAGTCGGTGATTCGGCATGCGCTCGCGAGCACCGGCCTTGACCGATCTTTCGATGCCGTGTTTTCGGCCGAAGACGACGAACACGGCAAGCCCCACCCGGGCGCCTATCTCCGCGCAGCCGCCGCCCTCGGCGCGTCACCCGACGAATGCATTGTGATCGAGGACTCGCTCAACGGCGTCCTCGCTGGCGTGTCGGCCCAGATGACGGTCGTCGCCGTTCCCGAGGCCGCCGATCGCTGCGATCCTTGCTTTGCGATAGCCACTCTGGCCTGCGTTCCGCGTAATTCAGGGGCCTGGAGGATCGAATCTGGGGTCTGACCTGGGCGGACATGGCTTCGGCCGCCTGGAGGGCGTTTCTCTAGGCGGTCGCGTTTCGGCTGGTCAGCGGGATGCGGGCTGAAGCGCGACGACCTGCTTGGGGATGGGGATCTGCAGCTTCGCGAGCAGGTCTCGCTGGGGCTTCGTCAGAGTGGTGACCTGCTGGAACGTTCCGGTGGGGCCGGTGAAGGTGCCCAGGTGGAGGCGGTCGAGCTCGCGTCGGATGTGCGGCCAGGTGTCGCCGGTGGTGGTCTCGGTGATCCGGATCAGCAGGAGGGCGAGCCAGCACAGGATGACGTGGGCTCGGATGCGTTCTTCGAGTCGGTGGTAGACGGGCCGCAGGTCGATGATCTGCTTCATGTCGCGCCAGCCGCGCTCGACTTCGAGCAGTTGCTTGTAGCCCAGAGCGATGTCCTCGGCGCTCAGGTGGGGGTCCGAGCAGCGCAGGAGGTACTTCCCGTCGAGGTTCTCCTCCGCCTTGATCTTGGCCTGGTCGATGCGGAGCTTGCCGGCCGGGGTGGCGCGAAGGTAGCGGTTCAGGCCGGGCTTGTCGGCGATCCGGCCGCGCAGTTCGCCCCGCTTGAAGTCGCTGAGCTTGTCGGTATCGGTGATCAAGTCGGCTAGCTGGGCGACGAGTTGTTCGCGCATGTGTCTGTCACGCTCGGCTGCTTCGGGGTTGTGGCAGATCACGAACCGGTCGGTGTCGGATATCCGCACCTCCTTGACGCGCATGTTCTCGCCCACGTCCTGGTAGCGGCCCTGCCGGGACAGGGCGGCCTGCACCTCGGGACTCCCTGAACGGAGCTTCTCGCCGATGATGTAGGCGTGGTCGCCCTTTCGCAGGTAGCGGCGGTTCTCGGCGGAGGAGAAACCGCGGTCGGCCACCCACACGATCTTGGAGAGGGTCCAGTCCCGCATCTCGTCCTTGACCTGACGGATCAGGGTCTGGTCGGAAGCGTTGCCCGGCCAGCACCAGCAGCGGACCGGGATCCCGTCCCTGGTGACCGCCATGCCGATCACGATCTGCGGCAGGTCGTCGCGGGAGTCCTTCGACTTGCCGTAGGTCCGGAACCCGACCTGCTTCGCTTCGCCGTCCACATCCTCGGTGTTCAGGCGGCGGCCCGCGTCGTCCCGGGCGACGGGCTCGTCCGGCTCCTCCAACTCGAAGTAGGTGCTGGTGGTGTCGAAGAACAGCAGGTCCACCTCCAGGTTCAGCAGGTTCGCGACCTCGTCGAACACCTGCTTCTCCAGGTCGCCGGTCACCTCGTGCAGCCAGTCCATCGCCCGGTAGCAGGTGTCGTCGTCGGTTGCCGACAGGCCGTCGATGTGCACGTCGTTGGTGATCCAGTCCGCGGCCGCGAGCTTCGACGACGGCGCCAGCGCACGGTTGGCGACCAGGGCGAACAGCACCCGCTCGGTGGTGGTCATGTCCCGTCGCCTGCCGCGCTTGGGCTGCCCGACCCGGCCCAGGATCTGGTCGATCCGCAGGCGGCGCCACAGCTGATCGAGCACGTAGGCACCGCCGAACGCGCGCGACGAGGTGAACTCCAGGTCCGACGCCGTGGTCGCGGCCGGGGCGTCACCCGGCTCCAGCAGCTTCGATAGAGACGCGACCAAGCGCCTGACCGCGTCGCGGTCCAGGTCGTCCTCGCGGCCGAAGGTGAACAGCACCTTCGGTACCGCCCGGCCCTTCACCGGATCCCACTCGTTGTGGGCCAGGTGCAGGTACCGGACCGTCCCGGACTTGTTCTCCCGCTTCGTCGTCTTCACGTACACAGCTCCAGACGATAGGCCGAAGCCACAGGCCAGCGCAGCCAAATCACGGAAGTCGCGTCTCTAGGCACTTTCGGCCCGCAGCGACAGCCTCACCACCCTGGCCTGCGACTTCACCCCGCTGACGTCTCCAGAACCGTCGAACTACGCGGAACGCGGGACGGCGGCGACCCCCACCTGAGCGCCGAACTGGAGCGCCGTCAGGTCGGCTACGTCCTCGCCGTCTCACGCAAGCGACCGATCCCGACCCGCGCGGGCGTCTTCACGGCCGGCATGCTGGCCCACTGCCTCCCGAAGACTGCGTGGCAGCGACTTTCGGCCGGAGACGGCGCCAAAGGTCACCGCTTCTACGACTGGGCCCAAGTAACGAGCCGACAGGATCAGCGCCGGTCGGATCGGCCAGGCCACCAGGGCAGACCAGGCCGACAATCCGCCGAATCGTGGCGGCACTCGGCGCGACGCGCACGCTCAACGACCCTACGACCCTACGACCCAGGCACCCAGGCGGGCCAGGGCATGCTGCGGCGCGTTCGCGGACCACTGGCCGATAGCCGTATACGAGCATGCGCCGGCGACAACCGCCGAGGCGGCAACCAGCAGCACCGCCACGAACGGGTGACGCACACCGCGCCGCCGACGCGGATCCGGCAACAGCCGCAACCGCTCCACCAGCGACAACCCTGCGGTGTCCTCCAGAGCGGGCGAGTTGATCAGACAGGCGGTGGCAGACTGACGACACATCGAAGTTCCGGTGGTGTGAGGCGACTTGGGAAGGTCACCCCCGTTCAGCCGGAGCTTCGCTGCGTGCGTGACGGCCCAGCCCGCGTTCCTTGGACCGCCGCGACCTGCGGACCCTCAGGCCTGGTCGTACCAGGAGAACGCCGCGATCCGCCAGCCCTCCGGGGTGCGGACGAACTGGATGGTCTTGGTCCCGCCGCCCTCGAACGGCTCGCCGTCCAGGACGCCGGCCTTCCGGTACTCGCCGAAGCGCGACGCGATGTCGCCCGCGATCTCGGTTCGCTCGGAGGTCTCCCACTCCGAGAACTCGACCAACCGGCCGTCGGCGAGCAGGCGTTCGCGCGGCTCGATGAACTCGTCCACGGCGTAGACCGTGTACTTCGGCCCGGTCAGCACGATCACACCACCCGGAATGACCAGCCGACGGATCCGGGCCACGTCCGCGGCCTTGCCGCCGCGGTTGTCGAAGGCTCCGAAGAACTCGGCGGTTATCGCGTCAATCTCGATCTTGGACATGGCGCGACAGTAACACCGTTGGGGGGCAACGGACATGGCGTCGAGGCAACTTCGACCCAGGGCACCCACGAGATCACGCGACTTTGCAACAGCCCTGCGGGACAGCCATACCGACTGGCTGGGGGAAAGCGACCTGGAATCCGCGTATACGGGCCGCTTCAGACGACGCCAGGCCGCAGAGGAACACCTGGCGGCAATGGCCGACGAGCTGGCAGGACACCTGCGGCGCCACGACGCGAACATCTGGATCACGGTCACCGCCGCCGCGTCGATGCCGTCCAATGCCACCACGGACCGAACCGTCGACCGACCCGTCGACCGAACCGTCGACCGACCCGTCGACCGAACCGTCGACCGACCCGTCGACCGAACCGCGCCCGAGCCGAGCCTGCTCTCCGCGCTCCCACTACTTCCCGACGAAAGCCTGCTCCACCAAGCCTTCGACGGCGGGTTGCCCGCCCGAGGGTCGGTCTGCGGCGCGCGGTGGTCAGCACCGACCTGCCCTACACCGGCCTGAGCACGAGGGGGCACATCGAGCTCTTCCACGGCGGCTCCTTCGCCGGAACCCCGAACGCGTCCCATCCCGACACTGTGAGGCAGGTTCGCTACCTTGTCCAAAGTCGGCTTGAACGCGCGATACATGATCTGGTGACCGTTGCCGCACTGCATGCCCGCCGACAGCACGCCGATGGACTCCTACAGATCCGTGCCACCATCCAGGCCCCCGAGCACGGTCACAACGCCAAGGAAATCGCCCTCACTCACCAATTCCACAACGCGAGGGCGAGCACACCCGAACCCGTCGCCGACAGCATCGCCTTGCGCTGGATAGCCCCTGTCACGGGCGAAGGCCCACTCGTCGACCTCGTGTCCTCGAACGACGCGAGAAACCGCCTGACCAGGCAGCTCGCCCTCGACCTGGTCCACCAGTTTGCGGTTCCCTCGGTGAGGACCCTGTAGCCCGCGCGCAGGCCGACCGGCCCGGCCACGGCGGCCTTGCCCGGGCACGCGCCCACGACGACCCCGTTCCGCCGACGAGAGCCAGCTCACCTTCCGTATCCCAGCCTGACGGAGAACCACGTGCACCGACCTGTCATCGCGCCCATCCCCGAGAGCCCCGCCGGCCAGGCACGCACAGCAGCCGATCGCTCTCGGCGTTCTCGTCGCGGTAGACGATGAGGGCCGGTCCCGCACCGCTGAGGTGGCCAGGGAACTTCTGGTCCGGCTCCCAGCCCTTGCCCGCGATGAAGCTGGTCGCCCACAGGTTCTGGTCGCCGCTGCCGTAGCCGCGGTGGACGAGGTGGAGGGCGCCGTTGTAACCGCACGGGGCCGGGTTGGACGCCGACTCGTGGGCGGGCATCTGCCGGTCCTGGCTCCAACTGGAGCCGTCGTAGGTGGCGTGTCAGAGTCTGTGGCTGTTGCCGGCACGGGTGCACGAGATGGAGCTTGCCGTCGTGGACCGCCAGCGCTGGCCTTGGGTGAGTTGCCGAGCGTGCCGCCGGTGGTCGTGCGGCTCGCCGAAGTCCAGGCCGTGCACCGGCGGTTCGAATCCGGAGCCTCGCACGGCAAGTCGGTGCTCGCGGTCACCGAGCTGAGCTCGGACTGACGCGGTCATGCGTCGCACCGGCAGGTGGCCAGGCCGGAACGGGCGGCCACCTGCCGGTGCGAGCGGTCAGCTCCGGTCGAAGCAGCGATCCAGTTCGTTCAGGTCGTAGAAGTAGCTGCCGCTGGCGATGGGTCGGCAGGAGGGCTTGAACGCCGTCTGCTTCTCGTTGTCGAGCATGCGCACCAGGTGCCGGGTGCCCTCGCCGCCCTCGGGGGTGCCCGTGTACAGGTCCCACTGCACGTTCGCGGCCATTGGGGCGACGCGTGAGCCTTCGCGTGTCCGCAGTGACAGGGCGTGCCATCGGGTTCTGCCCGGCGTGCCCGCCGTGGGCGTAATGAAGGTCATCACCGCAGTCATCGATCATCCTGTTAGCCGTGAGCAGCGATGAAGCGGACGACAGCGGCCTGGACCGGCTGGCCACTCTGTCGGACGGCATCTTCGCCATCGCCATGACGCTGCTGGTGCTCGACATTCACGTGACTCCCGGGCTGGACGCGGCCGGTTTCCGCCGCATGGTGCACGGGTTGCTGCCGAACATCGGCGCCTACGGGTTGAGCTTCGCCATCCTTGCCGGCGTCTGGCGCGACCACCGCCGGATCCTCCAACTCGCCGGGCCACTGGGCACGCTGTCCGTGCGGCTCGCGCTTGCCGGGCTGGGCGTCATCGCACTGCTTCCCTTCCCCACCACGATGTTGTCCGAGTACGCCTCGCAGTCCCTGGCCGTCACCGTCTACGCGGGCACCATCATCGTCATCGACCTGCTGCAACTCGCGCTGCTCTTGTCGATTCGGCGTGGTCCGGGGCGGGCTCGTCCCTCTGACGAGCGTGTCGGCCGGAAGATCGTCATGGACCTGGGCACGAACATCGTGGTCTTCGGCGCGACGGTACCGATCGCCTTTGCCTCACCCTCGGCGGCGATCTGGAGCTGGGTGGCCCTGCTTCCCCTCAGGATCGCGCTCGGAAGGCGCGAAGCTGCCCGGGGACGTCGGTGAGAGGCCTTCGGGCAGGTCGCTCAACCGCGACCGCTCATCGTCGTCCGGCCCGGGCTTGAGACCTGGTCGTCCTCGGCCGCGACGGCTCGGGGCGGGCGGGCGTGGGCCGCCGGCGGGCCCGCACCCGCCCCCGCCCCGAGCGACAGCTCCCGATCGATCAGCGGGCAGCGCGCGTACATCTGCCCCGAGTCGGCGCTGAGGCCCGCCTCCGCGCCACGAGAACAAATTCACGCCGCTGCGTCCGGACGGGTGGCCGACTGGTGGCGCCGGCCTCATTGATTCGTGTACTGGGCTGTGTTGCTGTGCGACCCGCACCAGCTCCCGGAGGACACCGACGACCATCCCCGCCCTGGACTACTTGGCGACCCGCTACTCCCTGGCCCATGCCTACTGGATGGCCCGGGCGGCCGGGCTGGCCGTGCAGGACCCGGATGGTAGTGAGGCCCAGGCCCGGACCTGGGGCTTCGAACAGGTCCGGTGCTTCGAGTCGCCGCACAAGATGCCGTTCCCGATCGAGGACACCCAGGCCTACACCATGGCCAGCGACCGCATGGTCGTCACCGGGTTCCGGGACACCGAGGTCCTGAAGATCTACGACTGGCTGACGGACGTCGACATCCCGCCCGTCCCCGAGCCCCACCCAGGTCGACCTCCACCCCAACCAGTTCACCCCCGACCAGCTGTGCCAGGCCGCGTCGGCCGCCGGCAGCAAGCTCCTCTTCCATGAGTCCACGGTCTTCGACGCCCTGCAGTTCCTCACCGAACTCGACCTCGACGACGACTTCGACCCCGACGACTTCCCGACCGAGCCTCATAACGGCGACGACCCCAGCACCCGCGAAGCCGGAACCGGCGGGGACGAGGACGATGAGGCGGCGACAGCCGAGCTGCGCAGGCTCCACGGTTGGGCATGGCGACAGCAGGGCAAGCTGGCCGGCCTCGAAGTGTGCGTGGCCGCTGACGGCGTCACGCTCCGCTGGAACCGGTTGGCCAACTGGGCTCGCGAGATGCTCCAGACCGCCGAGCAGCTCAAGGCCGAGGAGACCGAAGCCGCCTATCAGGAGAAGGAACTCGCCGAGCAGGAGCAACAGAGTGCCATCACGCGCCTGGCCGCGCTGCTGCAAGACCACCCGGACTTCCGTCAGGCCACCACCAGGACCGCCCGCTACCCGGCAGCCGAGCACCTCCACCCGGCTTCCGGCCCTGACGACCAGAACTGGCGCCGGGTCACCTGGCGGGCCGTCGACCAGGCCACCGAAACCACCCTCCAAGCCGCAGCCGAGATCTTCGCCACCTACGCCGACCAGCGCGAGCAACTCGCCGACGAACTCCTGCTGGAACCGCTCCGCCCCCGACCAGAGTCTTCGCGAGGACGCTGAGCCTGCCGCCCTCTACATGCCGTTTGATCCGCTGCTCTTCTTCGCGGACGCAGGGAACGGGGACCTGTTCGCGCTCCTCCCCAGGATCGGTCGGCCCGATGTCTTCGTCTGGAACCACGAGGACGACAGCCGCACCTGGGTGGCACCGAGCCTGGCCAAATACCTCGAATGGTGGCTGACAGGGCAGATCAAGCTGTAGCACTTACACGGCAGCTGCAGTTCGTGATCCGTAGCCTGTGCGCCCCCCTACGCCCCGGCGCCGACCCAGATCGGGCACTATGAGCGGCGAGCGGTCATAGGCTCGGTGCTACATCAAGCGTCGATCGACCTCACCGACAACTGCGGTGGTCCGCGCTGCGCGCGGGTACATCCGCCCGCGCTCGAGTGCAGTACCGGCGGAGTGTGACGCCTCGCTCTACACGCGCTCGTAGGCGAGGTGGACCGCGTTCCTCGACGGGCGAACGTCGCGTTGGCGGTACATCTGACGCGTGCCGGGCTTGAAGAGCGGCGTCCCCCCGCCGAGCAGCATCGGCGCGAGGTGGATGCGCAGCTCGTCGACGAGACCCTTTTCGAGCGCCTGGCCGATGACGTCGCCGCCGCCCATGATCACGACGTCACCGTGCGTCGCGGCGGCCCGAGCCTGGTCGACTGCAGTGGCCAGATCGTCGACGAAGGTAAAGCGCATCCCGAGCTCTCGTTCGAGCCGAACGTCCTGCGGCGGCGCGTGGGTGACGACGAAGAACGGCGGCGCCCCCGTCTGATCCGCGCCGTACCCCACGTCCTCGTTCCAACCCCCAGGGCTGTCGACGATGTCGAACAGCCGCCGCCCCATGACCACGGCACCACTCTGCGCCGTGGCCCGTTCGAGGATCTCGGTGTCGACCGCGTCCTGTTCCGTCACCCACGTGTGGAGCTCAGTCGCGTCGCCGAGCCCGTGCTGTTCGTCGGCGCCAGGCCCGGTCACGTACCCGTCCAGCGACATTGTGATATCGGCGATCACCTTCGGCACTGCGGTCTCCTCCCGGCGACGATCAGTAGTGCAGACCGAGTGCCGACCACGGACTCAGCGCGGCGAAGCAAACGTGTCAGACGGGGCCGGTCACGTTCGGCCGCCACCCGTTGACATTAGTGTTGTTCGCCTCCTGGTGCGCGAAGCCGGTCCGGCCGAACTCCGCGTGTTGTGCCTTCACCGCGTCGCTCACCGGCTCGACCTTCGAGCTGCCCGGGTCACCCACCGAGCGCCCCTCGGCGTGGGAGTGTCATGAATTCGGCTCTGTCCCGTAATCGGTGGTAGCACTGCGTAGTGGTTACTGGAGGAGGATGCGGTGGCGGAGCAGGGGAAAGATCACTATCTGGGGATCCTGCTGGTCAGGCCGGCTGGCGAGGTCCCGGTACAGCTACAGGGCCAACTCGTCCCCGGGCTCGGTGGCGAGTGCGGACAGCAGCGGATCGTCAGGAGCCGGAGTTCGTTGCGTGACGACGAGCACCTGGAGCCGCTCATGGCGGGTCAGCAGGCCGATCCGACTGTCCCCGTCCGCTGCTGCATCTCGCGCCAGTTGAGGGTGCGCCCTTCTGCGGCTGCCTCGAGTAGCGCGCCGCGGACCGGACGTGCGACATCCGCGAGGATCTCCGCACGGGCCGACGCTCGGCGCGTTCATGCCGTTCCCGCTCGGCCGACCGCTTCCTCCTCGTCGATGTCATGGGTGGTGCCGTGGTCACCGAGGCCGAGCTGGTCGCGCTCGTCGCCTCACGGCAGGTGGTGTTCGAGGCGATCGGGCCGGACGGGGAAGAGCCGGTGGTCCGGTTCTTCGGCGCGACGGCGGTAGTGACCGGTCGCACGCGGATGGCGGGCCGGTTCGACGGGGTGGCATTCGCGGTTCGCAGCCGCTGCACCCACGTATTCGTCTCCGAGCCGGTTCGTCTCCGAGCCGGTTCGGCACGGAACGGACTGGGTTCTCGTGAACGCGCAGGGCACTCAGGTCGATTGACGTCACCGCCCCGGGGCGAGGACGGGAAGGCCGACCCCGGCTGGCCGGCACCCGCGGTTCAGGTGTCGGGGTCCGTCGCTGCCGCGAGCTCGGCCAGCACTGCCGGCAGGCCAGGTCGGCCTCGCCGCTGGGACCGTCGGGTGCCGGTGCCGGCCCACCCCCTACCGGGGTTACGGGTTGTGGCTGAAGGTCACGGGGAACTGCAGGAGTTGGGCGACCACCTGGTTGGGTGCCCCCACCGGCGCGAGGTCGACGGGCCACCCGCCAAGCCGCGTCCCCAACCTCACGGTCAGAACAGCTAGGGCAGACTTGGTACATGATCACACTGTCCACCCGGCCCGCGGGGAAGACCCGTCGGCGCTGGCCGCTGGTCGGCAGGGCGCCCCTGGCTGTGGATGTCCCCTTCGGCATCCTGCTGTCTGTCCTCGAGGCGGCCATCTACGTCTGGCAACTGGTCTTCCTGCGGCTGGACATGCTGCAGACCAATGACTTCCAGGTGACCGACTCCTCGGCCGACGCCTACGCACTCGCCAGCCTGGCCTGGACGCACCGCCTCCTGCTGCTCGCGCTGGCCGTGACCGTGCTGGCCGCGGTGGCCCGCGCCCCGTGGAGTCTGGTGCTGCAGCTCACTGCCGTGATGGCCCTCGGAGCACTGCTCAGCCTGGCGCAGAACCACTACGACCGGGCTCACCCGCCGAAGCCCGTGCCGTACACCGGGCCAGTCTGCTACAGCGGGAGCAGATGCTCGTGACCCGCCAGCCCGTCGACCAGAGCTCGGCGCTCGAAGTCAGTGTTCAGCGTGTCGGCGAACCGGGTACCCATTCGGTCACGTGCCAGTGAGGGCATGCAGAATTGCGTCCATGATTGACGATTACCGGCCCGGTGATGTGCTGAAGCTGGAGTGCCCGTTCACCGAGGCCACGGTCACCGAGGTCTCCCGCTCCTACGTCTCCGTACGGTGGCCGTGGCTGGAGGCGGACCCGCAGGCCAAGAACATCAGGTGGAACGGCCAGTGGGCGCTTCCAACGCCTGAGGCCCACGAGTGGGAGATCTTCCGAACGGAACCGGCGGAGACCGTACTGGGGCCGGGTGACACATGCCTCGTGGGAGTTCCCGCGACCGTGGTGCACGTCCAGGCGGTCTATCACTTCGATCCGCCCCGGGTCACCGGCATGCTGCCGCGGCCTGCGTCCTACCTCGACCTCCTGCGGCAGGGTGACACCTATGACCCCGAGCTTGAGGACCAGGCTTACGCGCTCGATCCGGCCGGCGGTGAACCGATCCGCATCGAGCTGCTCTTCCGCCCGTACGCATTCCTCGAACCAGGCGATGAGCTCGCCGACCAGGCCAGGCGCGTCTGGCGGTTCGACGCGGCCTGGGACTGGCACCCCTTCGACGGTGAGCACTCGGAAACCCCGGCCTGGCCACTGGCTCTGCTCTCCCGCAATGGTGAGCCGACGCCTGAGGAAGCCGCGACGGTAGCCCGGGCGACGGCGGTCGGCAGCCACGCGGAGGAGCTTGATCGGTGGGCTGGACTCACTCTCGCGCAACCAGCCGCCCAACAGCGGTGACCTCGCCGGGATCGACAAGATCAGATGGCAGGAGCACCGCCAGCGGCCAACTCCGCTCGGTACGCGAAACGGTGAGAATCCGACAACATGGACGAGACCGAGTGAGAATCCGCCGGCCTCAGTGCGACAGGGCAGCCATCTCAGCATGATCGCAGCCCCGGACTGGGCGTCGGTGACAGTTACCGTGACCAAGTGACAACTATCTCGACCAGTCACAACCGGGGGCCGGGTTCTCCCCGGTGTGCAGGCCTCGCCATACCGGCTGCCGCAGCCGGCCGGCCGCGGTGAGCTCCAGGTAGGTGACCTCGGCCCGCAGGTACGGGTGGACGAACCGCACCCTGGTGCCGCGCGGTAGACCGAAGGAGTCCGTGCTGAACGGCGAGACGGGGACCTCGAGTCGCCGCAGCGCGGCTGCCAGCGCTTTCCGCTCGGCCGTGGACAGTCCGCTGCCGACCGAGCCGACGTAGAGCAGGCCCCGGTCCAGGTCCAGTGGCACGCCGAGCAGCAGTGCCCGCACGGTCGAGTCGCCGGGCCCGCCGGGCAGCCACCCGCCGATCGTGACCACGGACTTCTGGAGGTTCCCTCGTTGAGGTCCACGAAGACGTCGACGTTGTCCGCCGACTCCAGGTCCTCGTCGGCATTCGGCAGGAACGCCGCCTCTTGGACGCGCTCTCGGTGATCGGCGCGTTCGCGGCGCAGGGCCTCGGTGAGGGTATGGATCACCGTACTGGTCCGCAACGAGAGCGGCAGCCTGGTCGCCCTTGTGGCAGATGATCCTGCCCCGGGCTGTCAGCGGCAGACCCAGTAGCTGTCGCGGGCCGGGTGCCTGCGTCGCTCACCGGTCGGGCGAATCACCACGACGTCGCCGGCCTCGTACGAGATCCGGTCGCCCGCCGCGACGAACACCGGCCCGTCCAGCTTGACCTGGAAGTCGAGGCAGAGCAGGAACTCGCTGATCAGCAGCATTCGCGGCACTGGGGTGTTCCCGTCGAAGTTCACGCGCATGTGCTGAGCATCCCGGACGACCCACTGCGGCCGCGACGGGTTTCCCTTCTGTCGCGGGACACCGGTGGGGCGATCGGGGGTGGCGGCATGAAGGACATGTTCTCAGCCGTGGAAGCCCTGACCAGCCGCGATGCCCGCGAGGACCCTCGGGATGGCCGGTCACGTGCACACGAGCACCAGCGACACCCCCGCCGATCCGGGAGTTCCTACAGTCGGGCTGAACCCGAACGCAACGCTGCTCGCCCCCATCGAACGGCAGCTCGGAGCGGGCGAGGCGAGGTTCGACCCGGAGGACCGCGCGCTGGCGCTGCCGCAGACCCGGTGCCGTCGGCTGCGGCAGGTGATGCCCGGTCCGCTGGAGACGGAGTCCAGCCGCGGTCGAGCCGGCGGCGAACGTGTGAACTCGCAGCCCGCGTCCCGGTGGTCCGACGCTAGGCTGATCGGCATGCCTGTTGCCGCCACCTCGTCCCCACGCTCCGGTTCGGCCGTCCTCAGCAGCGCGGCCGACGTGCTGCTGGCACTGTCCAACGGGCGCCGGCTGGCCATCCTGAACGCGGTGGTCGAGCTGAACGCTGCCTCCGGCCCGGTCGCCCTGTCGGATCTCGCAGGGAAGCTGGGCCTCGACCTCAAGCAGTTGTCCAAGGAGGTCGTGCGCCTGACCGAGGCGGGCCTGGTCGGCCGCGAGAACGGCCTGCTGACGGCGCGGATCTCCGCGCTGGGTGAACTCGCCGAGTCGGTCGCCGAGTCCACCGCGCTGTGCCGGGTGATCCCGCCGGCCTCGCCGCTGCGCCGGTTCCTCTCGCACGGGCGGATCACCGACCTGCCCAAGCGCCCGGAGGATCTCGACGCGATCGCCGCCGCGCTGGCCGCCCTGCTGCCCGCGGACCGTTCGCTCACCGAGGCCGAGGTCAACCTGCTTCTCGGGCAGGCCGGTGACGACGTGGCGCGCCTGCGCCGACTGCTGGTCGACCTCGGCCTGGTCAGCCGGTCCGGCTCGGCCGAGTACCGGCGCCACGCCGCCGGGGCCGGGGCGGTGGCGTCGTGACCGCGCCGGTGAGCGAGCTGCCCGTCGTCGAGTTCGCCGAGCTGTCGAGCCGCTGGAACCGCCAACCCTGCGTGGTGCGCGGCCTGGAGGAGCTCGGCGCGCTGGACGTCTACGACATCTACTCGCGGATCGGCGCCGCCTTCCGCGCCGGGATCCACCGCCGCCCCGACGACGTCAAGCTGTTCACCGCCCCGCCGGCGCCGAGCGGGCTCGGAGGCTGCCTTCCGGACCCGGCAGAGCGGGACTTCGCGGCGTACGCGGCCCGCGTCTCCCGCGAGCTGGGCAAGGACTGGAGCTTCGTCCTCAACTCCGCCCAGGCCGTCTCGCCGGAGCTCTACCGCCAGGCGCGCGACGTGCTGACCCGGCTGCGCGAGACGGAGAACGGGCTGCCCGCCGGCGTCGCCGACTGCTTCATCGTGGCCGGCTCCTACGCCACCGGCCCGACGCAGATCCACAAGGACACCGCGGACGTCTTCCTGTACGTCGCCGAGGGCGTCAAGACCATGCTGCTGTGGCCGTATGACGCACTGTCGGCCCACGTGCCGCAGGACGCGGATCCGCTGCACGACTACGTCGCGCTCAGGGTCGATCCCTCCGCCGTCGACGTCGCGCCGTTGCGGCTCAGCGGTCGGCCGGGGGAGGTCCTGTACTGGCCCTCGTCCTACTGGCACTGCGCGGAGTCCGACGGAAGGCCGTCGCTGAGCCTGCACCTGGCCGCACACCGCAACCGCGACATGGCACCGGTGTGGGCGGGTGCCTTCGCCCGAGCCGGGGTCGGCGCGGCGGCGCACCGGTGGGAGATCTCCGAACGGGCGGTCGGCGGAGCCGAGCTGGCGTTCGGGCGGGAGGCTGCCGAGGCGGCCACCTCGGCTGTGCACCAGTGGAGTCTGGGCCGGCACAGCACCGCCAACTTCGAGATCCTGCCCGAGCTCGGCCCGCGCACCGCACCTGACCGGGCGGCGCGTCGAGCGGTCGCCCTGCAGCGGGCCCCGATCTCCTGGGCGGTCGACGCCGGCCGGCCCGCCGACGTGATCGTGGCGGCCAACGGAAGGTCGTTCCGCGTCCCGGCCCGGCAGCAGGTGCTCGCGCTGCTCGGCGCGCTGGCCGGGCTGGAAGCCGGCGCGGCCCTGGACCTGGAGCCGTGGTCGGCGCCGTCCGGGCCGGTCGGCGATGCGGCGGGGGTGCTGGAGGCGGTGTACGCCGCGGGCGCCGTCGACCTGCTCTGACGGGCCCGCGGGCCGACCGGCCCCCGATCGCCGATCGTTCATCGCCTGACGGCCCGTCAGGCCATCCCAGGTGCGTCATCCTGGCTGGACGGCATGCACTCTGATGGCACGTCAGGTCGAACGGGCCCCTGGTCCCGACGGGATGACCAGGGTGATCGCCAGCGGCTCGGCGAGCACGGCCGGCAGGGCCGCGGCGACCTCCTGATGCGTGACCTCGCGCAGCGCCCCGAGCAGCGAGGCGGTGAACCGGACCGGAAGTCCCGCGCGTTGCACCTCGAACTGCCCGGCCAGCACGCGCTTGGCCGAGCCGAGCCGCCGCAGCAGGTCGGTGCGGATGATGCGCCGTGCGGTGTCGACCATCTCGGGCGGTACCCGTCCGCCGTCCGAGTGGGCCTGCCGGACGATGGCGATCACACGGTCGGCCGCCCGGGGATCGGGAGCCACCAGCATCATGAACTCCCCGCGGGTCAGATCGACCACGCAGTCCCACAGGTAGCTCGCCGCCTCCCGCGACCGGATCGCGTGGTCCACCACCGAGCTGTACGGGCCGACCCAGGCCTGGTTCGCGATCAGGGCCGCGGCCAGGGCGCGGACGGTGGAGACCGGCGGGATCGCACGGCGGATCTGCAGGTAGGCGAGCTCGGCGTGCGGCGATGCCACCTCGACCCAGGGCGGTGGCGCCGCGCCGCGGGGCAGCCGGACGGGTAGTTCCACGGCCGGTTCGTCGGCCTCGGCGGGTCGCGTGGGGCTGTGCGTCGCGGTCAGCAGCACGCTCGCCGCCAGGCGGTCGGCCCGGCCCGGCGCGTCGGCGATGACCTGCCGGGCTCCGGCGAGGGCGAGGGCGGCGACCTGATCGGCGTGCAGGCGGGTGGGGGCTCCGGCCGCCGATCCGACCGGAGGACCGCTGAATGTGGCGAGCGTCGCCAGGTCGTACGACCGCTGGGTGTGCGCGGCGACGACCCGGGTCAGCGCACGGTCGGTGGCGTCAGCCGGCGCGGCACCGGTGCTGACGGCGTGCTGGACGGTACGGAGCAGCACGGCGGCCTCGTCCCAGAGCCGTTGCGGTTCGAGGTCCGGCATCGTGAGGTCGACCCCCACCACGCGGCCGTGGTCCGCCAGCGGTCGCGGGGCGGCCCGGGACGCGTAGAAGTCCCAGAGCAGCGGCAGGACGACGGCGTCGTGGGCGAGTTGCACGGCGGGATCGTGCGGCAGGGCGCAGGCGGTGCGCACGTGCAGGCGCGGCTGTGGTTCGGCGACGGCGAAGCAGCGCAGGCTGCGGGTCGGGTCGGAGCGTTCCACGCTGCACAGCGTGCCGTCGGCCGCGGTGTCCACACCGCTCGACGGGTTCACCGGGCCGGCCCGGCGTGGAACTCGGCGTACGGGCTCGCGGCCAGCAGCGCGGCGAACCGGCGCAGGTCGTCGGCCTTGGCGCTTCGCACCGCGTTCAGCAGGTCCTGGTAGCCGCACGAGGGGGCGGCGGGGGCGGCGCCGAGCAGGGCCACGGCGTCGATCGCCGCGAGCTCGGCCGCGTCGGGGCGCAGCCGCAGCAACTGCTCGCGGGCCGCGTCCAGCTCGGCCGGCCCGGTGTCGAGCGCCGGGTGCAGCACCTCTCGCTGCAGGTCCGGCGGATCGTCCGCGGGGCCGGCCGGCGCGGTGCCCGCCGCCACCGCGTAGAGCAGGCCGCCGCGAACCGGCGCCGCGCCGCGCGGGGAGACGACCTGCCCGGACGCCCAGCGCAGCGTTCCGGGCCGGGCCCGGTGTTCGATCAGTACGCCGAGCAGCCACGCGGCAGCCGCGTTCCCGGGGCTGCCGGGGACGATCCAGGCGGTCGCGCAGGTGCTGGAGCCCTCGGGCCTGACGGGCCGTGAGACCTCCGACGGGACGCCGGGCACGCCGTCGTGGATGCCGGGCACGGCGCCGCGGACGGCGGCTCCGGCGAAGGTGCGCGGCAGCAGGTGCCCGGGTCCGGCGGACCGCGAGCCCTCTCGCCGGTCGGCGGGCCCGGCAAGAGTGCGCAGCAGGTCGTCGGCGGACAGCCGGACGTCCGGTCCGGCCACGCAGACGGCGCGGGGCCGCCCGGCGGCGAACCTGGTGACCCGGTCGGCGAGACCGGGCTCGTCGGAGATGACCGCCGTCGGGTCGAAGCCGGGCTCGCCGCGCAGGGCCTGGGCGATCTCCCGGCGCGGGAACCCCGACATCCGGAGCTCGCGTCCGCCGCGGCGCTCCAGGGTGATCAGGCTGCGCGCCGCGGCGATCCGCTGGGCCGGTGCCGCAGGCCCGTCCAGGCAGTCGGCGAGCCGCTGGGCGACCGCCGCCAGCACGGGCCCCAACTCGTCCGGCGGGCAGAGGTGGTAGAGCAGGATCACGTCCTCGAACGTCTCGCCCCACTCCAGGGTCAGCGCGGCGGGGGAGTGCAGGAACCAGAGGTGCTCGAACAGATGGGCCAGCCCGGCCTCGGTCGGCGGGTCGTCGAGGTAGCCGCGGTCGAATGCCACGCAGACCACGCTGTAGGGGCTGTCCGGGAGGTGCCGGGTCGCGGTGCGCAGCTCTCCCTGGCGCGCGGTGGTCAGCATTCGGTCTCCGTCAGAGCCGTGGTGGCGGGGTTCGACGCTGCCCTGCGCAGACGCAGGCCCTCCCGGGCGAGCCCGGCGCCGGCGGCGGCCATCGTGACGGCCCCGGCCGCGACGATGGTCGCGCGCGGGTTCGTGGCGGCGAAGAGGCCGCCGAGCGCGAAGCCCACCAGGAAGAACGTGTTGACGACCGATCCGGCCGCCGCATGGGCACGCCCGAGCAGTTCCTCCGGCGTGCGCAGCTGCACCGAGGTGCGCAGCGCGATGTTCTGGTAGGCGTTGGCCGCGCCGGCGCACAGGGCCATCACGACGGTGACGCCCACCAGGGCGAAGGCCCCGTACAGCAGGATCGCCAGGCCCATCGCGGCCGCGCCCAGCTGCACGGCGCGCTCCGGGGCGGCCCACTCCCGGCGGGAGGCGAGGGCCGAGCCCGCGAGGGAGCCCAGGCCCCACGCCGCGGTCAGGATCCCCAGCACCGCGCCCGAGGAGTGCAGCGGCCCCCTGACGAAGAACACCGCGGCCACGTTGACCATCGAGCTGGCGGACACGGTGAAGACCAGGACCGGCAGCACGCCGCGCAGCTCGCGCTGACCGGCCAGGAACCTCAGCCCCGCGGTCGCCCCCTTCCACCAGACCCGGCCGTCGCCGGCCACCGGCCGGTGCACGCGGACCAGGGCGAACACGGCCGCGGCGACGGCGAACGACACCCCGTCGGCCAGCAGCGCGGACCTGATCCCCGCGCCGGCCACCAGGACGCCGCCGATCACCGGCCCGGCGAGCGTCGATGCCGAACGGCTGAACTCCAGCAGCCCGTTGGCCCGGGCGGGGAACGCCTGTCCGACCACGATGGGGATCAGCAGGACGGCGGCCGGTGCGCAGACCGCGCCGAGAACGCCGACGGCCGCGGTGCCCAGGAGCAGCACCCCGGTGTTCGGCCAGGCGCACATGGCGAGCAGCACCAGGGCCTGGAGCACCGAGGCGAGGGCGAGCATCCGGCCCGCGTCGCGGCGGTCCAACAGCTGGCCGGTCAACGGGGCGAGCAGCACCGCGGGGGCGATCTGCAGCACCAGCACGGCGGCGATCAGCAGGGACTGCCGGCCGGCGGCGAGGTGGATCAGGACGGCGATCGAGGCGATCTCGTCGCCGGCCGCCGACACGAACACGGCGCCCAGGAATCCCGCGCTGGCGGTCCGGTGCCGGTGTGCTGTGCGGTCCTCCAGGACGGTGCCGCTCATTCCTTCCAGCCTGTGAGGACGTGGTCGACGTCGCTGCCGTAGGCGTGCAGCCGGATCAGGCCGGCCTCGGCGAAGAGCTCGGCGAGCTCCGCGACCGGCCGCAGCCGGCGCAGCTGCACGCCGTCCTCCCGGGCGCGGACCCGGCCGTCCGGGTCGACCACCTCGATGACCCGTTCGACCTTGAGGCAGCGTCCGTCGGGTTCGACGGTGCGGCGCTCGGTGACCTGGGCCACGTCGCCGCCGGGGATCGGCACGTCCGGGCGCCGCACCCAGTCGGTCCGGGTGCGCAGCAGCGAGTCGCCGGCCGAGCCGGTGAGCGCGAGGACGCCGCCCGGGGCGAGCCCGGCGGCGTAGCTGCGGACCGACTCGCGGGCGAGGTCGTCGTCCACGATGAAGCTGAACGCGTTGAGCGGGCAGAACATCGCGGCGTAGCCGCTCAGCGCGCCGTCCAGCGGGGCGAAGCTCCCCCGGTGGACGACCGGTTGCAGGCCGAGGCGGGCGGCCTCGGCGAGGCAGACCTCGGTCATCTCCTCGGAGATCTCCAGACCGTGCACCTGGTGGCCGTCGCCCAGCAGCCGCAGCAGGAGCCGTCCGGTCCCGCTTCCCAACTCCAGGGCGGTGCCGCCGGTTTCGGCGAGGATTCGCTCGAACACCGCGTCCTCACTGAAGTGCTGCTCGGCGATCGCCGCCGCGTAGACGGTCCCGATCAGGCCGTTGTAGAAGCCGGTGGATTGCGCCATGGCTAGTCGTGCCGTCCTCATGTGTGGAGTGGTCAGAACCGGAAGGCGTTGTCGGGCAGTCGCGGCAGGTCGTGCGCGCTGGGCACCCAGTGGGCGTAGCGCCGGTGCACCGCGTCGAGGTGGCCGCGGTAGAGGTCCATCATCTGCCGCAGCACCACGAACAGCCGCTCGACCCTGGCTCCGGAGAGCGCGCGGTCCTCGGCGAGCAGGGTGCTCGGCAGCCCGGCGTGGTCACCCTCGACGTCGTCGTCGTCGTGGGCCCGGAAGGTGCGGATCACGGCCTGGGGGACGCCGTGCTCGCGCTCCAGCAGGTCCAGCACGTCGACGCCGGCGCGGGAGGTGTCGGCGCCCAGCACCCGGACCTCCGGCAGCACCAGGGCCGCGGCGAACTCGGGGACGCCCTGCCAGGCGAAGGCTCCGTAGGCGTGGCTGTACGCCATGGTCTCGACGGCCTCCTGGGCCGTGCGCAGCGCCCCGGGCTCGAGACCGGCCGCCGCGAAGCCGCGCACCAGGAGCTCTCCGTGCCCGGACTCGGAGGCGCGGAAGGCCTCCAGGGCCTCCCGCTGGATCGGGGTCATGTCGTGCCGGAAGACCGGCTGGGCGCTCCAGCTGGCGGCCCGGACCACGAAGTAGGTCTCCAGCAGGAACCCGAGGGCCAGGCCGGGGTTGGGTCCGGCGGCCAGGTCCCGCAGCAGTGGTGCGCCGCCCACGATGCTCGGGAACTCGCGCCGGAAGGTGTCGACCAGTCGGCAGGCGACGTAGGCGCCGGGCAACGCGTCGAGCCGGCCGGCCTCCGGGTCCACCAGCAGGCCGGTGCTGAACAGGCGCTCGACGAAGGAACGCGCCTCGGCCTCGGGGCAGTCGAGCCACCCGCCGACGTCGGCGAGCAGTTCGGCGGGCGCCACGCCGGCCGACAACCGATCCAGCTCCCGCAGGCTGACGCCGTGCGACGGGAACGCGGCCCGGTAGGTGCCGTCCTCGATCCGGACCAGGTCGTCGGCCATGGTGAGCGAGACCTGACGGCTGAACCGGGGACGCACCGCGGAGTCGATGACCTCGACCATCTGTGCTACCTCCTGTCGGGCTTGATGAAGATGCGGCCTTGGGTGTCCATGCGGTGGAGCAACGGCGGGTGCTCCAGTTCGGCGAGGTACTCGTCGGTGGCCCGAGTGGCCCCGGCGAGCTTGCCGTAGTCGTCGATGATGACCACGCCTCCTGGTGAAACCCTCGGATAGAGCTCGCGCAGCTCGTGCAGGGTGGAGTCGTACTGGTCGGTGTCCAGGCGCAGCAGGGCGATCCGCTCGGGGGCCTGGTCCGGAACGGTGTCCTGGACCAGGCCGGTGACGCAGCGGATCCGCTCGGCCGGGTAGCCGCCGGCGGCGATCCGCCGGAACACCTGCTCGGCCGTCACCCCGGCGGACATCTGCTCCGCGGCCACTGTTCCGGCGTCGGCCGGCCGGGTCTCGGCCGACGGGGCGTCGGCCGGCGGCTGCCCGATCAAGCCGTCGCGGTCGCCGCTCTGCTCCCACTTCCAGTCGAAGGTGTCGAACAGGTAGAGGTCGCGGTCCTCGGTGCCCGTGCCGAGCAGTGCCAGCGCGGACAGCAGCATGCTGCCGCCGCGCCAGACCCCGCATTCCACCAGCGCGCCGGGGATGCCGTTCGACACCAGGTAGCGCACCGCGGACCAGAGCGCGTACTGCGCGGCCGGCGAGGTCAGGGTGAGCCCCTCGCAGCTGCGGGCCGCCCGCATGAACTCGGGGTCGGCGTGCAGGTCGGGAGCCGCCGCGATGGCTTTCGCGATCTCGACGTTGACATCACGCAGGGCGGGCTGCGGCTCGTCCACGACCACCTGCGCCTGCCGCAGCCGGGCCAGCGCGGCGTCCACCGCGGGCCGGCCGGCCGCCACGGCGCTACCCAGCTCGTCCGGTCCGGTCCCGCGCGAGATCTCGGCGAGCAGCACCAGGATGCCGGCGTCGGCCTGCCAGAGATCGAACGGGTGGTCGACGTGGCCCAGTACCAGTCGTCCGTCCCGGGCGGCGACGAACGCCCCGTCATTGATCCTCATGCTGCGACCTCTCCGTGGTCCAGTGCACCGCGCTTCACCATCTCCCGCATCAGGAAAGCGAATTCGCCGCCGGAAGGCCCGCCGGCGGCCTGGGCGAACTCCTCCCAGCGCGCGAACGGACGACTCGTGCCGGGCGCCAGCGAGGGTAGGAACGCGTCCAACCACGCGCCGCCCCGCACCCGCAGGACGTGACCGTTGACCGCGAGGTAGGTCTCACCGTCGACGTCCACGGTCCGGACCGCCGACTCGGCGGGCACCGTCAGCCGGTCCTCCGTGCCGAGTTCGGCGCACGGCCGCAGCGGCGGGACCACCTCGAAGTCGGAGGACGTCTGCCGCCTGGCCCGGCGCAGCCGCAGGTCGAGATCGAGCCCCTGGTCGTCGAGCAGGCGGGCCACCACCTCGCGGATCCGCGCGTCCACCGGTCGCGGGTCGCCCGGGCCGTCGCCGGTGACCTGGTCCGGCAGGGCGCCGCCCGCGAACCTCCTGATCCCCAACTCGGCGGCGGCCGAACGCTGCAGGCGGCGCGTCAGCAGTGCGAGCCGGTCCTCCCAGCGGTAGTGGGCGAGGTGCAGCGAGACGGCCAGGTCCCCGTCGGAGGTCGCGCAGTGCCAGCGGTCCGAGGGCCAGTAGAGCACCGACCCGGGCCCTGCCTCGACCACGGTGGCGGTGTCCAGGTGGTCCTGGTAGCGGACCGAGGCGGGGAGGTTCACCTGGCGCTGCGTCGCCTCACCGCCGGCCAGGTCCGCGAAGACCTCGAACGGCCAGGTGTAGTAGCGCTTGAAGCCGCTCACGACGTAGGTGAAGACCCCGGCGGTGTCCTTGTGGACCAGTGTCGGAGCGGTCCCGTAGGCCGAGGCGATGAGGTGGCAGTCGACGCCGCCGGCCGGCGGGGCCGGCACCGCGGCGAGCACCGGATCGACCTGGCGGCGCAGCGCCCGCCACAGCTCCCAGCCGAACTGCTGGAGGGAGTTGATGGTCAGCGCGAACGATCCGGCCCGGGCGCGCAGCCGCTCCGCGTAGCCCGCGAAGTCGCCGTCGATCGCTCGGGACGGTAGGTAGGCCTCGACCATCGAGGGGTTGACGATGTTGTCGCCGGCGAACACGCGCACGTCCTGCGGGTCGGGCAGGGTGGCGCGCCGCGCGGCGGCGGTGCAGGCGAGGTCGAACAGCGCGCCTTCGGTGAACAGCGCCTCCTGGTCGAGGCGGTCCAGGACGCGGGGCCGCGTCTCCCAGAACGCCTCGACGTCCCATCGGTCGGTCATCGCAGCGACCTCCTCGCCTGCTCCACGTACGGCGCGGTCCGCGGGTCGAGGGCGGTCAGCCGCTCGCCGTGGACCCGGACGAACTCGTCAGGGTGGTCGACCTGTTCGGCCTTGAGCAGGGTGGCGAGCTCCTCGCCCGTGGCGCCGGCCCAGAGCAGCGCGGCGAGCAGGTAGCCGTCCGCACCGTGGGCGGGCACCCGCGACATGATCTTGCGGCGGCGGAACTCGGGCACCGCCGGGGCGAGGCGGGCGAGGACGGTGTCCTCCCGTGCCGCGTCGGCCCGTTCCAACAGGGTGGTGACCTCGTCGACCGGGTTGTCGCAGAGCTCCTCCAGCACGTGGACCAGGTGGATCGGGTCCACCAGCGGCAACGCCGCCTCCAGCGTGCCGAGGTAGAGGCCGCGGTTGGCCCGCCGCAGCATGCCAAGGCCGTCGACCCACCGCTGTATGTTGGAGGTCTCCTGGAACGCCGCGGGCAGGTAGGCCGCGCCGGGGGCGATGAACTCATGGGGGCGGTGCGGCGCGGGGCCGGGCGCGGTCGGCGCGGGGGCCGGCCCGGGAACCCGGCGGATCGCCACCGTCACCGACGGCTTCTCTATCCAGTACAGCTCATGGATCATGCTCGGCAGGATCGGCGAGACCGAGGCCTCCCTCATCATGGTGCGGGAGGTCGCCGACAGGGTCCCGAAGGTCACGCCCGTGCCCAGCGCCGCCGCGGAGGCGAAGTCGTACTCCAGGTGCAGCCGCCGTCCGCTGAGCGCCAGGAACGCCCCGGACGACACGTGCTTGTGCAGGGTGGAGGCGTTCTGCAGCCAGTAGAGCACGTCGACCCGGAGCGTCTCGGTGCGGATCACGGTGACGCACGCGTTGCCGAAGTAGTTCTTCCAGGACTGGTCCGGCCAACCGCGCGGGTCGGCCAGCAGGTCCGCGAGCAGCAGGGCGGGATCGACCCGGGTGAGCGCGTGCGTGTCGGCGAGCACCGCGGCCAGCGCGTGCGCCTGGCCGTCGTCGGCGCCCGGACCGTCGTCGGCGTCGACGGCTGCCAGCGCGTCCTCCAGGTCGCGGAAGGCGTCCAGCGTCTTCACAGCGGCTCCCTTTCAGTGGTCGGGTGGGCTTGGTGCGGGCAGGGCGGGTTCGGACCGGGTCGGACGGCACGGCAGGCTTCCGGGCGGCTCGGGTCAGGTCGGGATGCCATGTGCCCACGGCGCGTCGAGCAGTGGGCGTCCGCCGCGGCTGCGGGAGGCGTGGGGCGAGGTGGTCGCCCCCGGCACCAGGACGCGCACGACGGTCCAGTCGGGGCCTCGCAGTGGTAGCCGGACCACGATCGGATCGGTCCCCAGCACGGCCAGAGCGTCGACGAGATGGGCCAGTTGGCCCCTCTCGTCGGAGTACGGCAGGGCCTCGCGGCTGCCCCAGGGCTGCGCGTCCAGATACCGCCGGGCCCGGTCAATGACGGGACGCCGAGCCCAGGCCGCGTGGACCGCGCTGGTCGCCTCACCCGTCCGCCGCGCCCGCACCGCCTCGAAGTGCACCTGGCACAGCTCGGTGACGGCGCCGTCGAGCGCCTCCTCGAACGACACGCCGGAACCGCTCGCCCGCACCAGCAGACCGGCCTGCGGGTCGTGGTGGAACGCGTGCACGTCCGGCAGCGCGTAGCCCTCGTGCGGCCAGTGCACGGCCCAGAGCCGCCCGGGGAACGCGCCGTCCAGACCCAGCCGCCGCAGCGCGCCGGTGTGGTCCAGCCGGCGGGCCGGAAGCAGCGCGCTGAACGAGGTGTAGAGCTGCTGTCGCTCCAGCACCTCGCGCAGGCCGCGCAGCACCGCCGTGTCGGCGTCCGGCGCCGCCGCCAGGCCGGTGGTGGTCCCGTCGGTCGGGCGGTCGGCCGACGGGCAGGGGAAGGTGACCAGGGCCTTGGGCACCGCGACGCCGGCGCCGTCGACGAGGCTCACCCCGTCGACGTAGGCCACCGGGCCCGGCGCCCCCTCGCACTGCCGCTCCCACGCGGCCCCGTACGGGTGGAGGTCCGCGAGCTCGACCCGTCGCGAGGCCTGCCGGGCGGGCGGCAGGCTCCAGTTGGCCTGGTAGGCCGCGTATCGCTCGACGGCCTCGCCGACCGCCCCGGTGATCGCGGCCGAGGGGGTGATCCCCTTGCCGCTGTTGCCCTCCAGGTGGTCCTGACCGCCCGCCGGGGTCCGGCAGGTGGCGACCTGGCTGCCGGCGATCGACCCGGGCCGGACCACCAGGCCGCGGACCATGCCGAACGTCCAGCCCTGCCGGTCGGGCAGTTCGCGAAACGGGGTCGACCCGACGCTCCCCGGGGTGGCGAACGCCACCGTCCGCCCTGTGGCGGCGAGGACGGCGCCGCCTGGCGGGAGGCTCGCGGCCGTGCGGATGGCCCGGGCCAGCGCGGCCGGATCCGTCCGGATCCGGTGGACGATCGGCACCGGACGGTCGGTGAAGCCCAGTGAGGCGAGCCGTTCCTCGAACGCCCAGTGCGCGTCGACCGAGCCGCTGTCGCTGCCGCGGTCGTCCGCGGCGGCGACGTAGCTGCCCTCGAACGCCTCGCCGATCCGGAGCAGCCGGTATCCCGGGTGAGCTGACGGATTGTCAGGAAGTCTTGCGGCGGCCAGCTGGGCGGCGTCGATGACGAACGGTGCCCGGCCGTCCGGCGCCGGGAGCTCGCCGTCGCGGGCGAGGACCCAGCGCCCGGCCCCCTCGGCGCGAAGGTGCCGGATCAGGTGGGTGCAGGCATCGGCCGTGGACGTGTCCCGGCAGACGATGATCCCCGCCACCGGTTCGTCGCCCCGGTTCTCGTCGGCGGGCGAAGGCGGTTCGTCACGAGGCTCCGCCTGGTCGAGGAAGCCGGCCGCAACCGCCCGGTCGGCTCCCAGGCAGTCCGCCACGGCCCGGGCGACCAGCGCCGGGGTGCGGTGCTCGGTGTCGGCCTCCACCCGGACGAGCGCGAGGTCGGGGCCCAGCAGGAGTACGTCCGCTCCCTGGGCGGCGATCGCCACCCAAGGAGCGAGACGGTAGGGAAAGGCCTCGTTCTCGAGCGGTCCGGACACGGCTGGCTGATGCACCGAGAACGAGTCGATCATCTGCGGTGCTGACCTCAGTAGGACTTCGGCTGCAGCACGATCGGGTTGCTGTCGAGCTCCACCAGCTCGACGGTGAAGGGCACTCGGTCGGCCTCGGTCTCGGTGGCACCGGCCTCTGCGACGCCGTCGGTCTGCGGGTCGGGGTTCTCGGACATGGTGGCCCTCCTGATGCGGTAGTGGTTGGTGTCGGTGCTTGTGAAACCACTATCGGGCTGCGCCGGAACGGGCGTCAACGAGATCCTGTTCGACCGTCAACTTCCTCAAGTGAGCCTTGAGTTGGCCGTGCTGCGAGCAGGCTCGCGCGGTCATGTCCGGGCCTTCGGCGAGGACTTCTCGGTCAGCGCCGGATCGCACTCGGCGACCGGCGCGAGGATCGCGTCCATCCGGGCGACCAGCTCCGGCTCCAGCGTGACCCCGGCGGCCGCGGCGTTCTCGGTGATCTGCTCCGGGCGGGAGGCACCGATGATCGCGGCCGCCACGTCCGGGTTCCGCAGCACCCAGGCGAGGGCCAGCTGGGCCGTGCTCAGCCCGGCCTCGTCCGCCAGCGGCCGCAACCGCCCCACCCGCTCCAGCACCTCGT
Source organism: Kitasatospora sp. NBC_01266 (assembly GCF_036242395.1). Taxonomy (NCBI): domain Bacteria; kingdom Bacillati; phylum Actinomycetota; class Actinomycetes; order Kitasatosporales; family Streptomycetaceae; genus Kitasatospora; species Kitasatospora sp. NBC_01266. Next base: position 8,415,109 of record NZ_CP108458.1, read on the forward strand.
CGCGCAGGAATCCCTTGATGGTCGTGGCGCCGCCGCTCTTTCGGTCCGCCGCCCGGCTGTCCGCCGGCACCGGCGAACCCGGCAGGTACTTGCCGGCGAGCACGCCCTGCGCCAGCGGTGACCAGACGATCTGCCCGACACCCAACTCCCGGCAAGCCGGGGCCACTTCACTCTCGATCACCCGCCACAGCGCCGAGTACTCGGGCTGGTTGGAGACGAACGGCACGTGCAGCTCGCGGGCGAGCGCGTGCCCCGCCCGGATCTGCTCGGCGGTCCACTCGGAGACACCGATGTAGTGGGCCCTGCCGGAGTGCACCACGTCCGCGAAGGCCGACATGGTCTCCTCCAGCGGTGTGAAGTGGTCGAACCGGTGCGCCTGGTACACGTCCACGTAGGGGGTCCGCAGCCGGCGCAGCGAGTTGTCGATGGACTCCAGGATGTGCTTCCGGCCCAGCCCGCGGTCGTTTCGCCCCGGACCGGTGGGAAAGTAGACCTTGGTCAGGATCTCCAGACCCTCCCGCCGCTCCCCGGCGAGCGCCCGGCCGAGCACCGACTCCGCCCTGGTCGCCGCGTAGATGTCGGCGGTGTCGAAGGTGGTGATGCCGACGTCCAAGGCCGCCCGCACGCAGGAGATCGCGGCCTCCTCGTCGATCTGCGACCCGTGGGTGAGCCAGTTGCCGTAGGCGAGCTCGCTGACGGACAGGCCGCTGCGGCCGAGCGATCGGTACTTCACTGATGGAACTCCACTCCTGGACAAGGGACTCCGCTCCTGGATGCGAGCGCACCCGGACGCTACGCACCCGGACGCTACGCTCCCGGCACGGAGCATTGCTGGATCCGGCCGGCCTCAGTCGGCCCGGCCCGCCTCCTGCCGGGCCACGGCGTCGCGCACCAGCGGGATGACGTCGCTTCCGAACTCCTCGGCGTCGAGGAGGAAGTCGAAGCCGCGGACCGAGAAGATCCGGACTCCCAGCCGGTAGTAGTCCAGCAGCGCCGCGGCGACCGTCGCCGGTGCGCCGACCAGCACCGCAGGGCCGCGCTCGGGCACCCACAGCGCCCGGTCGTGGTGGCGCCCGCCCTCGAACGGCGCCGACCGCTCCGCGGCGGGCCGCCCGCCCATCCTGGCCCGTACCGTGCCGAGCGTCAGCCGGGCCTTCTCCAGGGCGAGTTCGTCGGTGGCCGCCAGGACCGGCTGGACGGAGAGCTGGATCCGCGGCGGCGCCGCGCGGCCCGCGCGGGCGGCGGCCTGCCGGACCTGCCCGATCTGCTCCGCGACGGTGGCCAGCGGACCGATCCACAGGCAGTAGACGTCCGCCTCGGCGGCGCCGACCGCCACCGCCTCGGGCGTGGTGCCGCCGAAGGAGACGCTCGGCCCGGGCCGCCGGTGCGGGAAGACGTCGCTGAGGTAGCTGTCGAACCGGTAGTGGGTGCCGTGGTGGTCGAACCGCTGACGGCTCGTCCAGACCTTCTTCATGACCTGCATGTACTCGGCGGCGCGCTGGTAGCGGCCGCTCTTGTCGAGGGTGTCGCCCTCGCGCGCCTGCTCCGCGTCACCGCCGCCGCCGGTGATCACGTGCACGCTGACGCGGCCCGCGCTCAACTGGTCCAGGGTCGCGAACGCCCTGGCCGCGTGGGTGGGATGGGAGGCGTTGGGGCGGTGGGCGATGGTCACCCCGAGCCGGTCCAGTCGCGCCGTGAGATAGGCGGCCACCTGCATCGGGTCCGGCGCGCCGGAGCCGTAGTAGAGGAGCACTCGATCCCAGCCGGTCCGCTGGTGCACCCGGGCGAGCTCCAGCGTGAACGCGCTGTCCAGCGCGTCCCGGCTCGACCGCGGCCGCGCCTCGGTCTCGTCGTTGGTCGCCCCCGTGCCGATGAACTCGACCGGCATGTGTTCCCCCAGCAGCTCTGGACGGCCGCGCGATCGGGCGGCTCGTCTGGGAATGCGCTGGTCGGGTCCGTGCGGGACACCCGACCGCCGCCTCCACAGTGTGGGAGAACATCCACACGGCGGGCAACAACCCGGCTCCCGCCCCGCGCCGGCCCAACCCGCCCACCCGGGGCGGCTCCTGGCGAGGCCCGGGCCGGAACGCGGCCCCTTCGGCGGCAGCCGCTCCGGTGTCTGCGGGGCGCCGGCCTCCGGTCAGGCTTGAGCGGACCTCCGGCGGGACGCTCGGGCACCCGCGTGGCGCGGTGCTGGTCGCCGCGATCCTGGACGGTCGCAGGCGTGGGCGATCGGTCCGGCGGGCTGCCGGGCGCCGGCCCTCCCCTGCCGGGGTCAGCGGCCGGCCGGACCTCCCCAGGGCGTCAGCCTACGGGGCGGTGGCCAGCATCCAGTGGCTGAAGGCCGCGTAGGCACCGGCGAACTGCTCGGCGGTCGCGGCGTCCTCCACCGTCGCCGAGTGGGCGCGGACCTGGGCGAACCGGGCGGTGCGCTGCCGCTCGCAGGAGCGCGGCGCGGTGCCCGGGTCGTCCGGTGCGGTGGTGAGGCGGGTGCGCAGCACGGTGACGTCCTCGACGCCGAGGTGCCGCCGGCGGAGATGTGCGGGGAGAGTCCGTGGGCCGCGTCGCTGATGAGCACGACGCGCGCGCCCGTCCAGCGCGGGAGTTCGGGGACCAGCTGCACGGCGTTCTCCAGGACGGCGTCCTCGGGGGTGCGGGCGATGAGCTCCAGCAGCTCCTGGTGCCAGCCGCCGTCGGAGAGGTGGACGGCGACGCCGCCGGCCCGCTCGTCGTAGCCGGTGACCTGCGCGCCCAGCCGGATGTGCGCCGGCCCACGGCGTCGGCCAGGGCGCTGTTCAGCGCCGGGCGGGGGACCAGCAGGAAGCTGTGGTCGGCGTCGTCGTAGCCGGCGGCGCGTACCTGTGGCGCCTGCTCGACGACGGTGACGCGGTGTCCTATCCGCTGCAACGAGGCGGCGGCGGTCAGTCCGACCAGCCCGCCCCCGGCGATGACGATGCGCATGGCGCCCTCCCCGGGCTCGGTGCTTCGGGGCCCTGACAACCAGTCAACGCCGGTCGGAGCATGACTTCGAATGCATGCTCCTGATGCTGAGGATTACTGCCGTGCATCTGGATCTGAACCTGCTCACCGCGCTGGACGCACTGCTGGACGAGGGCGGCGTGGGGGCCGCCGCCGACCGGCCGCACCTGTCGCAGCCGGCCATGAGCCGCACCCTGGGACGGATCCGGCGGGCCACCGGGGACGAGATTCTGGTGTGCAGCGGGCGGCAGATGCTGCCGACGCCCTACGCCGAGCAGATCCGGGCCGAGGTGCACCAACTCGTCACCCGTGCGAAGACGGTGCTCACCCCGGCCGCCGAGGTGGACCCGCCGACCCTGCGGCGCACCTTCACGCTGCGGTGCGACGACGTGCTGGCCGACGCGCTGCTGCCGCCGCTGGTGGGGGAGTTGGCGGTGGCCGCGCCCGGCGTGGTGCTGGGCCCGCTGCGACCGTGCCGGCGACGACGTCCCGCACCGCGCCGGTGTCCCGCCCCGTTGGCCTGGCTAGGCTGACCGCATGACTGATGAGGCGGGACGCGTTGAGCCGTCCGGGGTGTGGGCCACGGCCGTGGGCGTGGCCCGGGTGAGGGCGATGGAGACGGCACGCGAGCAACCGCTGTTCCGGGACCCGCTGGCGGCGGCCTTCGCCACGGCCGGCGGGAGGGGCCCCGCGACGCCGTCGCCCCCGCGCGCGGACGAGGCGTCGCGGCGCCGCTGGCTCGGCGTGGCCTTCTCGATCGTCGTCCGGACGAAGTTCCTGGACGACCTGCTGGACCAGGCGGTCGCGTCCGGCATCCGGCAGGTCGTGCTGCTCGGAGCCGGCATGGACAGCAGGGCCTTCCGGATGAACTGGCCCGCGGGGACCCGGCTGTTCGAGGTCGACACGGCCGAACCGCTGGCCTTCAAGGAGTCGGTGCTCCGCCAGGAGCGGGCCGTTCCGCGCTGCGAGCGGATCACCGTCCCGGTCGACCTGCGCGAGGACTGGCCCGGCGCCCTGGCCGCCGCCGGGCACGATCCGGCGCGGCCGACGGTGTGGATCGCCGAGGGGCTGCTGATCTATCTGCCCGAGGACGCGGTGCGGTTGCTGCTCGAACGGGTCGGGGCGCTGTCCGCTGCGGGCAGCCGGATGGGCCTGACACTGGGCTCGCGCGGTGTGGTCGAACGCTTCCGCGCGGACGCCGCGCCGGGATCGGCGGCGTCGATGTGGGTCTGGGAGATGCCGGAGGATCCGGTCGGCTGGCTGGACGGCCTCGGTTGGGAGGCGGAGACCTTCACCCTGCGTGAGCGCGCCGAGGCCTACGGGCGTCCGGTGCCCGGCCCGCCGCAGCAGGACGAGGGCGCCGGCGGGCTGGTCTCGGCGGTGCGCGCCGCGAACTGAACGCGACGAGGTCGTGCGGGCCGGGCGAGGACCTCGCCGGCCCGCGCTGACGTGGCGGCGGTCAGCCGCCGTGGGAGGCTTCCTGCTGGAGCGGCACGGAGATCTGGTTGAGGTCGTTGACCAGGTCCAGGAAGGTGTCGGTGGTCGGCGCCGAGGCGCCGGTGACCAGGAGGTCGAAGACGCGCAGGCAGCCCTGCTCGCTGAGCAGGTAGCCGCCCAGGGCCTGGCCGCCGACGGCGATCTGTTGGTTCAGGCGGTCCGGCTCGATCATCGAGCCGGGCTTGGCGAAGACCTTGCCCTTGGCCGGGCAGTCGGTGGTGCAGTACAGGGCGCCGGTGCCGTCCACCCCCAGGATCGGCAGCGAGGGCCGGAAGGCGTCCGCGTCGGGGGTGCGCAGCCAGTACCGCAGGAGCTGGTCGATGCCGCGCGGGGTGGCCCGGTCGGCCGGGTCGCCGCCGCGCCCGTCGCCGAGCTGGAACCGCGTCGGATCGATGCCCGCCGTGCTGGTGAGGAAGCCGTTGATCAGACCGAAGGCGTCGAAGCAGTCGGTACTGCCGCGGGAGGCCGCCATGTCGCACAACGCGAGCTTCGCGACCAGGTTGTGACTGCCCTTCAGGATAAGTTTGGCGTACTCCCGGTAGGGCGGGGAGACGTAGGCGGCCACCTGCTGGTCGCTGTGGTACGAGTCGGGCAGCTCGGCCACAGGGTTGGCGCCGGTCGGCGGGGCGGTGACGGTGACGCCGGCGCGGGCCTGGGCCTCGATGAGCGCGGTGCGGCCGAAGGCGTTGGCGTCCTGGATCTGGGAGACCCGCAGATCGGGCCGGGCGTCGGTGGCGATGGTGCCGGAGAGGGTGACCCGGGTGCCGTCCGGCGAGGCGGAGACCTGGATGTCGGTCGCCCCGCCCGCGGCGACCGTCTGGACGGTGGAGGTGACCTGGTAGGGCGCGACCTGCGGGCGCCAGGTCGGCTGGGCGGGTCGGGGTGGAGAGCAGGTCGATCAGGTTGTCGTTGATGATCAGTGGGGTGGGCTGCGGGTCGAGCGGCGGGGGCGTGAACTTCCGGGCGTCGACCACGACGTCGCCGTTGGCCCGGGTGATGCCGGCGGCGCGGATCTGCTGGGCGATCCGGTCGATTCCGGCCAGTGGGTCCTCGGGCGTGAGGGTGGCGCCCAGGTGGCCGCCGAACGGGGGTACGGCGCCCCGGCGGTTCGCCGGTCCCGCCCGCACCCGGTGGTGGGTGGGTCCGGCGTGTTCCGGGGCTCGGCGCGGGACTCGTGGGGACGACACCTGTCGGAGGACGACCGACCCTAGTGCGTCACCGTGCCCGTGGCGGTCACGGCTGCCCCGCCGTGGTCGAAGCTGATGTTCCGGCAGCCGTTCTTCTCGGCGTGGACGATCACGAACAGCCCGGTGGCGTCCAACACCACCTGGCCGGACGCGCCGACGAGGACCACCTCGACCCGCCACTGCCCCGCCGGCTGATCACCGAACTCGATGGCCGCCCTGGCGGCCGAGACCGGCACGAGGTGCGCCTCGGCCTGCGCCACGCCGCAGACCGACGGAGCTCCCAGGCACGCGCCCATCTCGGCCACCAGTCCCGGGTGCGCCCTCACGTAGGCCGTGGCGTCGACCTCGGAGCTGCTTGCCACCTCGTCCATGGGACATGCCCGCGCGCTGCCGACGCACCCGCTCACCGAGAGCACGACCGTCAGCGCTGCCGCCACCGCGGCCCACACCTTGTCTCCCCGCATGGCCCTTGGACGGCCGGGGGCTCGGAACGGTTCCCTGACGGGGCGTCTCATCCGGCTGCGGCAAGGCCACTCGGACGATCCCGGGCGGCCGGCGGGCGCCGACTCGCGCTCACGGCCCGGGTGCCGTTGCCGTCGACCACCACGACGTCGGCGGCGTGCCGACGGGCTCAGCAGGTGATGAGTCGGGCGGCCGCCTCGCCGGCGACCGGCGCCCGGCCGGTCAGGTGCCGGTAGCGCCGCACGAGGTGGCCGTGCCGCAGTCGGCGGCCCAGCCGTCGCTCCGCGCGCAGCAGCGGGTTGCGGGCCGGGGGAGGGAAGGCGGCGGCGAGCTCGGCCAGGAGGGCGCGACGGTCCGTACCGATGCCGGCCAGTACCCAGGCCGCGCCCGGGTCGAGCGCGACGAGGGCCAGCGCGAGGTGCTCGGGCCGGTGGTGCCGCTCCCGGCGGGCCAGGGCCAGCCGGAGGGAGGCCTCCTGGACCGCCTGCGCGTCGAGTCCGATCGGCGGCGCTGCCCGGGCGCAGCGCTCGCGGGCGGCGCCGGCGCCGAGGGGGAGGAGGGGTGCGGGGCCGACGGGCCGGTCCAGGACCCTCGCGTCGGAGTGCCGCAGGAGGTCGTCCAGGTCGACGCCGAGCGAGCCCACGAGCGCGCGATCGGCTGCGGCGCCGACACCTGGGAGCGGCTGTTCCTCGGCCAGCTCCAGGACCAGGACGACGATCTGCGCCGGGCCGTGCGAGATGCGGTCGGGCACCTGGATGACGCCGCCGACAAAGGCCGGCGCCGCCGTGAGCCGGACCATCGCGCCCTGCACCTGCGCGATGTGACCTGCCGCTCCGGCCGTACCACCCACGCCCTGCCGACCCGGCGCGGACCGATCGCCGCGATCAGCGGCTGGACCCTCGGCGAGCCCGAGAAGGACCGAGCCGCGCGGAGCGGAGTAGGCCCCGTGGCGAGGGCCTTCCGTCCGCGGTCTGCGTGCCTTGGGGCTGCCGCGCTTCTACCTGCCGCTTACGCGAGCAACTGCAGGTGGATCGCGAGGACTCCGAGCTGCTCTTTCGCGGGTGGGTAGATGGCGCGGCAGGCGGCCAGGAGATGGTTTGCGGGTCATGCCTTCGCTGCCGATCGCTTGGTTGTCTTCGGTGCCGAGCATGGCGTCGAAGGAGTCGAAGGAGGGGTACTCGGCGACCTTGGTGACGCGGGTGCGGCAGATGGTGTCTCCGGAGGCGAAGACGAGGCCACGTGGACCCTGACCTGCGCTGGGGAGTTTCGCCTCGGAGCCGGTGAGTTTCGGTTGGCATTGCAGGTCAGCGGCCGGCGAGAGCGGCACGCGCTACGCCGTCCGGGGGGGCGGGGTTCGGCTCGGCAGCGCGGCGGGCAGAGCCTGCGACATGACGACACCCCAGGCCAGGCACCGCGACCGTCGCCGCCGTCCGACCGCGCCGACCGTTTCCGCACCGGCCTCCCCGGTCCGCGCCGGATGGTCGCCGGCCCCCGATCCGGCCGGGCGGTGGATGCTGCCGGACCTGGTCCAGCGAGCACCTGACCCCGGGCGGGATGGTCGTCCGGACGAGCTGGCACGAGCCCGCGTGCACGACGTGGGCCCGACCGCCCGCACAGCCCCGGTGACCGGACCGTTCCAGGGTCCTGACCCGCCGTCACACCTTCGAGCGGACTCCCCGGCCCCGGGGCCGGGAACACTCCTCGCCATGACCGACACCAAGCTGTTCCAGCCCGGCACCACCGCGATCCGCCGCGACGTCCACGCCGACCGGGTATGGACCGCGATGCCGCAACGCGTGATCGACGACACCGGCCACATGCTGACCCTGGCCTACTGGCCGGGCATCGAGAGCCTGGCCCCGACAGCCTGGATCACCTCGACCCGCACCGGCGACGACGCCACCCGCCAGCAGGGCCTGGCCGACCTGGCGGCCGGCACCTGGACCCTGGACCACTACCAGTGGACCGGCACCGAGCTGCTGTCCCACTTCCTGAACAGCGAGTGGTTCTCCGTGCACCGCTTCCAGGACGCCACCACGAAGGAACCACTGCGCTGGTACGTGAACTTCGAGCACCCCTACCGGCGCCGCCCCGGCCTCGGCATCGACACCATGGACCTCGCCCTCGACCTGGTCATCACCCCCGACCTGTCGGGGCACCACTGGAAAGACCAGGAAGAGTACGCCCAGCTGCGCCGCCTCGGTGTGGTCGACGACTACGTGGGCCGCCAGGTCGAGCGGGCCCGAGAACGGGCGATCGGCATGCTGGACGACCGCACCGGGCCGTTCGCCGGCGGCTGGCCGACCTGGGCACCGGATCCGTCCTGGCCGCTGCCGACGCTGCCGCCCGGCGCCGAGGAAGCGGCCACCTCGGCGACCGCGTACCGGCCATGACGAGCAGCGGCACGGGAAGCGGGCCGGCCCGCGTGCGGGTGCGCGCGGTCCTGCTCCACAACTGCCGAGCCGCCTCGCAGGATTTGGCTCATTGAGCCGAAGCGCGATAGCGGGGCGGGCATGTTGTCACCGGGATTTGTTCCGGCGGCGGCAGGCTCGCCTCGCATACAAACCCAGAGTGCAAGCGAAAGGCGCGCACCCGGCGGACCGCGATCCGTCAAATGCGCGCCTATGTGACGCCCTGTCAATGTGGCATCAGGTTCTCGGTACTGTGGCCACGGGCACCGAGACCGTTCAACTCAGTTGCCGGTGAAGACGATCAAGGTCAGATTCGCCCCGTAAGTGTTTGTGCACGCGCCTCGGTAGAAGTCCCAATTGCGCCCCGAAGCATCCCGCACGTATCCCGTGTAGCTGTTCGAGCACACCTGATGGGAATTCGTGATGTTCATCCAGCCTTGGTTGGCGGGCCCGCCGTCCCAGACGTAGCAGTAGTGGCCGCCGCCCGAGCCGTAAGAGACGTTGACGACGGACGACAGGTTGCACGTGGAGTTCACGACCGTGGCGCTGGCCGGGGTCGCAGCGAGGACGCCGGCGGTGGTGAGGCCCACCGCGATGGCTCCTGTTGCCAGCTTTCGGGCGAGATTCATGTAGTTCTCCCTGAGGATGCGTGCTTGGTGAGTTGTCTCCCAGGCGAGCAGTGCCGCCGAGAGGCGTGCGAGCTCCCGTGACGTGCTTTAGTGCTGACGGCTCGTTATGGGGTCGTCGTGCAAGATCGAGGCTAAGAGCTGCTGTCCTAGATCCGTCCTAGATCCGTCCTTGCGCACTCCGTTCACATGAGCACATGTGACAAGTCGAATGCCTTGTTGGTGAAAACCAGACTGCTTCGACCGGTCCGAATCGCCAGGTCATCCCTCTCCTCTGGTGACAACTACGGTGCTTCGGCTCACTCATGCAGGTGCCCGGCAGCGCTATGCCCGTCGACGTTGCCGGGCCCTCGACCCGCTTCCTTCATCTGCCGGGGTCGGCTCCAAACCTGCCTGGGTGGCGGGCTGGCGTGGGTCGGCCATCGTTCCCGCTACGTGCTTCCGGCTGATCGGGACCTGCGTTCTGCTCGGGCTCGTCGAGCGTCTCGACTTCGACGCTGTCGTTGTGCGCCGGCTTCCGGGCCTCTGGAGGCACGACCGCCGGGTGCATTGGGCCAGGGTGGATGGGGACCGCTGAGATGGCGGTGGCGGTCCTGAGGGCGTCGGCCAGGCCGGAGAGGTCGGCTTGGGAGAGCACTGCTGCCTTGAACGCGTCCGTGATCAAAGGTGTGTAGTCGAACTTGGGCAAGGCAATCGCTGCTGCGATCGTGTCGGGCTTCAGCGAGAGCCAAGGAGTGATCGAATGCGGGCGCGAGAGTGGCTGCCGGCGCGATGGCCGTGCCGCTGTTGTGAGCGGTGTCGTGAAGTTCCCCCTGATCTTGGACAGCGGGTGCTTACGCTGCGGGGGTGAAGTCGTGCTGCAGCCTGGCTCGGGTTTCGAGTGGGGTGAGGTACCCGAACTCGGGGTGCCTGCGGAGCCTGGTGCGGTGTATTCGACTTCGATGAAGCGGAAGACGTCGACTCGGGCCGCTTCCCGCTCGGCGACGACGAGGACCGGGGATTTGGCGGGGTCTCCTGACGGTCGGTTTCTGATACGGCCGGGCGGTGGTGATTTCCAGTCCTCGTGCGGACGGGTTTTCCGTGCCGGAACATGGGGAGCGGACGGGGTGTTTTCAAGTGGGCCCGGACGGGCTTTTCGGCAGGATCATCTGACGATGGAGTTCTGATACACCCTCGGAGGAGGGGCCGGGCTAGTCGGCCCCAGGGTGGGGTGACTGGGTGATGGTCAGTCAGGGGAGTGGGGTACCAGTGGGCCCCGGCCCGGACGGTGGCTCAGTCCCCCCGCGGCCGGACCACCCCTTCCCAGTCAGCCTCTTGATTCAGGCTCAGCCACCTGGGGCCGCCGGAGCGAAGCGGAGCGGCCCCAGGGAGGGGAGCGAAGCGGACCGACCAGGCCCGGCGCAGCCGGGCCGGCCTGACCGAAGGTCAGGCCACCGCGCCCCGAAGGGGCGAGAGGCTGGCCGAAGGCCAGCCTGGACCCGCGGCGCGGGTCCGCCACCGCGCGAAGCGCGGTGCGCACGGAGGGCCGAAGGCCCGTAGGGAC